>JACCWP010000053.1 GCA_013697585.1 Nocardioidaceae bacterium | reverse complement strand
TACGGCGGGGTGTCGGGCCAGAAGTAGCGGTGGACCAGGACGATGCGCATCAGCGTTCCTGCCCCTGCCACGCTCGTGGTCTGAGCCCGAGCCAGGTGGCGTGCACGCTCGTCAGCCCGCAGATGAGTCGGCTCACGCGGACCGAGCAGTCCAGCGACCGGTAGTCATCGGGGGCGTGGGGACGCACCCCCGCCTGCCAGTGCCGCACCACCAGGTCGACGGCCCGCTGGATGCTCGCGGCGTCGACCCCGGTGAGCATCATGGAGCCGGTGTCAAGCGCCTCTGGTCGCTCCATGGAGTTGCGGATCGTGACGGCCGGGAAGCCACAGATCGCCGCCTCTTCGCTGATGGTCCCGCTGTCGGACAGCACGCAATGCGCGTTGCGCTGGAGCTTGTTGTAGTCGAGGAACCCGAACGGCGCCAGGAACTCCAGTGATCCACCGGTGGTCTCGCCGCGTGCGTCCAGCCGCTTGGCCAGCCGCGGGTGGGTGCTCACGACCACTCGCCGACCGAACTGCCCGGCCAGCCCGTCGAGCGCGCGGACCAGGATCTCCAGGTGCTCGGGGTCGTCGACGTTTTCCTCGCGGTGCATCGACGCCAGGAGGTACCCGCCCGGCTCGAGCCCCAGCCGCTCCAACACGTCCGACGCCTCGATCGGGTCGTGGTAGGCCGCAAGCACTTCAGCCATCGGGGAGCCGGTAACGAAGATCCTTCGGGTCGGCAGACCCTCCAACAACAGGTTGCGCCGGGCGTGCTCGGTATAGCAGAGGTTGAAGTCGGCGGTGTGGTCGATGATCCGCCGATTGGTCTCCTCGGGGACGTTCTCGTCGAAGCACCTGTTGCCGGCCTCCAGGTGGAACACCGGTATCCCCATGCGCTTGGCCACGACGGCGGCCAGACAGCTGTTGGTGTCGCCCAGCACCAGGACCGCGTCGGGTCGCTCCTGCACCAGCACGGGTTCGATGCCAGCGAGCACGCCGCCGAGGACGGCGCCGAGCGAGGTGACGGGCACCTGCAGCCAATGGTCGGGTGCCGGCAGCTGCAGCTCAGCGAAGAAGACATCGCTCAACTGTGGATCCCAGTTCTGGCCGGTGTGAACGAGGACGTGCTCGGTGTCCTCCACCAGGCGTCGCACCACCATGGACAGCCGGATGATCTCCGGTCGTGTCCCGACGATGGTCATGACCTTCACCGGACCACTCCCGTCGGCGCTGGCTCGAGGCGCTCGGGATAGGTGTCGGGAGCGGACGGGTTGAAGTGATCGTTGGCCCAGAACGCAGTCAACAACTCGTCCGAGCCGATGTTGGTGATGTCGTGCGCGTGGAGGGGCGGCATGTCGACCGCGACGGGCGTGTCACCCGACACAGCGAAGCGGTGCAGCCGATCGCCGAACAGCCTGCGCACCCTGATCTCGGCGGTCCCGCGCAGGACAACGAAGCGCTCGACCTTGTCCAGATGAAAGTGCTCGCCCCGGGTAACGCCAGGCGCGGTTGTCGAGTAGGAGACCTGAGTCTGTTGGTGCCCTCTCGCTAGTTCGACGAACGACCCTCGTTCGTCGCGATGCTCCGCGAGGGCGATCGGGTAGTGCGCGGGAAACATCGCTGTCCGCAGGGCATTGAACAGCTGCAGCTCTAGGCGGTCCGCAAGAATCGGGACCACTGAGCCAGCGTATTCCGCGCGCAGACGCGCCAGCAGGCTATAGACGTCGACGATGGGCAGGGACCGGCCGGGGACACCGCGGTCTGTGCTCTGCGTGCGGCCGAGCGCGTCCAAGATCAGCGCACAGGCATCTTGTACGTGGAGGAGCTCGGTCCGACCTTCCGGATGCACGGTGGACGCGCGCCCTGCGGCGAGGTCGCGGCAGAACGTCGCGACCGCGGAGTTGTGGTCGGGGCGCGCGCACTCTCCGAACAGATTGGGGAACCGGAGATCCACTAGCTGGCCCGACGACTTGGCCATCCCATCCGACAGCACCTCGGCGGCCCTGCGCTTGGACCGTCCATATGGTGACTCGCTCTCCGCGTGCGTGGAGTTGGCGTGGACCACGTTCGCTGACCCGCCGGACGCTCGCACCGCGTTGACCAGGCGCCGGGCGAGATCGACATTTGCGACCTCGAGCCCATCGCCACGGATCGCGCTCGCGAGGTGAACCACTGCGTCCGCGCCGGCCATCGCCCTAGCCAGCCCTCGCTCGTCGAGGAGGTCATCACGAGACACCAACCGAAGCTCCAGATCCGGCCTCATCGCGTGGACACGGCAACGCAGGTGCCAGCCGAGGAAACCCCCTGCTCCGGTGACGACCACCGTCTGCACCCCTGCCACGCCCCGCTCAACCTCCAGCTCGCGATAGCTGTGCCTGGACCTCAGGAAGCGACAGCAGCAGCTGTTCGACCTCGGCTACGGACAGCTGACGGGTGTTGCTGGAGTGGAAGTCGTCGTACTCAACCTCCTCCTCGTCCCCCTCGCTGAAGTACTTCGCATAGTTGAGGTCGCGGTTATCCAGGGGCACGCGGTAATAGTCGGCAAGGTTCTCAGCTCGACGGAGCTCGTGCGCCGTCGCCAGCGTCTCGAACAGCTTCTCGCCGTGGCGGATGCCGATGCGGGACGTTCCCACCTCCCGCCCAAAGATCAGCTGGACGGCCGTAGCGAGATCGCCGATCGTCGAGGCAGGCGCCTTGCGGATGAAGGTATCGCCGTGCGAACCGTTCTGGAGCGCGTGCTCGACGAGGTCGACGGCCTCGGACAGCGGCATGAGAAAGCGGGTCATGCTCGGCTCGGTCACGGTGAGAGGTTTGCCCGCCAGCAGCTGCGACACGAAGAGCGGGACGATAGAGCCTCGGCTGTAGAGCACATTGCCGTACCGAACGGTGCATACCATCGTCCCGGTCCCGGCTGCCTCTCGCGCCGTCGCTTGTCCGACCTTCTCCATCAGCGCCTTGCTCATCCCCATCGCGTTGATGGGGTACACGGCCTTGTCTGTGCTGAGCAACACGACAGCCTCCGCATCATGGGACACGGCTGAGCGCACGACGTTGGCGCTCCCAAGGATGTTTGTCGCCACCGCCTCCAACGGGAAGAACTCGCAGGATGGCACCTGCTTGAGCGCGGCTGCGTGAAAGACGAGGTCAACACCACGCATGGCCGTGTCAACTCTGCTTCGGTCTCTTACGTCACCGATGTGGAAGCTGACGTTGTGATTGGACGGCAAGGCGTTGCGCATCTCGTCTTGCTTGGTCTCGTCCCGGCTGAGCACGCGAATCTCACGGCACCCGGCGGCTTGGAGATGACGCACTACGGTGGAGCCGAATGAACCGGTCCCACCGGTGATGAGGATCGTCTTGCCTGAGTAGCTCGGCGCCTCGCCCTTGGTCGTCAGCGAGGCCATGTCAGGGACGGTAGCCGAGTCTCCACTCATCCCTGATGGGCGCGCAGGGCGTTTCGGAAGGCTGTGTTGCCTGCCCTTGGCGGCGCTTCATGCGGGACCTGCCAGTCCATCGACTCGCAGGTGGTGGCGAGCGACTTGACCACCTGGGCAGCGTCCGTCCAGGCGTCCAGGGCGAGCACGTCGGCCT
>JACCWP010000044.1 GCA_013697585.1 Nocardioidaceae bacterium | reverse complement strand
AGTTCTCCCACCATGCGCCGTACTTGTCGTACCAGCCCGGGTACTTGTACTCGAACCACTCGAAGTCCTTGTCCGTCATCGGGTCCATGCGCCAGTAGTTGGCGAGCCACCCGGTGCAGAAGAACTGCGCGACCTCGTGCACGTAGCCCTTGTTCCAGATCTGGTTCCAGGACTCCTCGATGAGGTCGTGCGGGATCTCCAGACCGTACTTCTCCAGCGGCACGAGGTAACTGCGGTAGTAGTCGTCGTAGATCCACCGGCGCCACATCTCCGCGTAGCTCTCACGGTCCTTGCGGCGGTCCTTGGTGCCGTACTCGATGAACGTGCCGATGGCCGCGTCGACCACCCGGTGGTTGTTCCACCACGCATAGCGGAGGTCACGGGCGAGCAGCTGGTGGTTGCTCTCGTCGGACAGGGCCATCAGCAAGGTGGCGTAGCCGTTGCTGATGTGGCGCGACTCGTCGGACTGCACCGAGTGGAACACCGTCGGCAGAAGGTAGTCGCCGTTGGCGGCCGCCTCGGCGGGCATCGCGACGAACAGCGTGTTGGTGAACGCCGTCTCGGCCACGATGGTCAGGTAGATGCTCGCCGCGGTGATCGCGTCACCGGTGATGAAACCCTCGGCGAACTGCCGGCCGATCGTGCCGCAGTAGTCGTTCTGGAAGTTGCGCAGGCTCGAGTTGAAGCCAGCGGGGTCGATGTAGTTGTTCATGTACAGGCGCTTGAGGTTCTGCTGGATCGTCGAGTGCCTGACCTCGTCGATCATCTGGATGGCCTGCCCGTTGTGCAGCTCAGGGTTGGGCACCGTGTTGAAGAGCAGGGGCATCGCGCGCGCCGCCGAGATCTCGGGCAGCGGGATGATGCTCAGGAAGAGCTTCTGCCATTCCAGCCAGCGCTCCTGCACCTGGCGGAACATGTTGCCGCGGATCGCTCCGTCGGCTGCTCCGTAGACGCGGTGGTCCTTCTCCTCCTCCATGGGGAAGTACGACCGGAGGACCTGCTTGAGGGGGTCCTTCTTCTTCGCCTTCTGGAACGTGTAGTCGGTCCCGTACTGGGAGACGGGTTCGTGGTAAAGGGGCTCCCACGAAAGTTCCTGGATCTTCTCGTGAGCCTTGGCCACGCTCTGGCGACTCATCTGCACTCCTTGCCGTCTGCGGGGTTGCTGCTGGTCCGGTCAACCGCCATCACACGCGGGGACGGGTCCGGTGGGGGTCTCACAATGAGACGCGGCCGTGGCCGACTCGACATCGCCTCGCCGGACTGGCCCTTCAGCGCTCGTCGAGCATCGCCGCACGGATCTCGGCCAGCTGGTCGCGTACGTCGCGCTTGATCTCGCGGTTGCCCTCGGGGGCGGGCTCGATCCCCAGTGCCACCAGCAGGGCCGTCGCGGGTGGGCCGGGGTCGCCGGTCTCACCGAGCACCGGATGCAGGCCCTGCTCGACGAGATGGGTGAAGACCAGGTTGACGACGCTCCACGGGTTGTAGCTCTCCTGTTCGGCATCGTCGGCTCGGCTCATCGGCTGCCTCCCCTATGTGGTCCGCGGCACGTCGCGCGGCCGGTCTACCTGGCATGCTTGACCTGGGGAGTCTCAATCTGAGACAGTGCGCCGGCGCAGCGATGAGGCGGGCTTATCGTGAGTGCGTCCGGGCACGTCTGTGGCCGGCGGCACGACGCGGCGGCGGACGTGCCTGGAGCCCGTGGCAGGGGGTGCTGATGCCGACTCCCAGTGGCACGCCGGTGCCACCTGACGGTGCGGGTGTGGCCGCGAGTCGGGTTCGGTTCCTCACCGGCGGTCCGGTCGAGGTCGCCCAGGTCCGGGCGCCCATCCTCGCGTCCTGGCAGCGCTCCTGCGACCTCGAGGTGTCCGCCGACCGGATCGAGATGTCGTACGTCCGCGACCCCGACCTCGACACCCCACTCACCCGGGCGTCGGAGCCGGTGATGCGCAGCCTGGGGGAGCAGCTGGATGGACAGTCGATCAGCATCGTTCTCACCGACCCGAGCGGACTGGTGCTCCGACGGCTGACCGCTGACAGCGGTCTCGAGCGGCACCTCGACAAGGTCTTGCTGGCACCGGGATTCAGCTATGGAGAGGAGTTCGTCGGCACCAACGGCATCGGCACCGCCCTCGAGGCCGGCGGCCCCATCCGGGTGTTCGGTCACGAGCACTACGCCGAGTACCTGGAGAACCTCGCCTGCGCGGGGGTGCCGATCCAGCACCCGGTCTCGGGGCGGACGATCGGTGCGCTCGACCTCACCTGTTGGCGCAAGGACGCCGGCCCGCTGCTGCTGACGTTGGCCAGGACGACTGCAGATCAGATCCGGCAGGCGCTGCTGGCCGACACCGGTGCCCACCAGCTGGAGCTCTTCCAGGAGTACCTGCGGGCATGTCGCCGGATGACCGGCGTCGTCTTCGCCATGAGCAGCGACGTGGTGATGCTCAACGACTACGCCAGGACCCAGCTCGACCCGGCCGACCAGGCCGCTCTGCTTGCCCAGGCGGCCGAGGCCGCCGCCGCCGGCCAGCGCGGACCGATCCTGGTCCGGCTGCCGACCGGCACGCCGGCCCGGATGTACTGCCGACCCGTGCGCGCGGAAGAGGAGCACTCCGGCGTGGTCGTGCACGTCAAGCTCGGCGACTCGGACAACCCGCCGGTCGTACGCCGGGCCGTGGCGACGCCGATGTTGCTTCCCGGTCTGGTGGGATCGGCGCCGTTGTGGCTGCGCGCCTGCGACGAGGTCGAGCGGCTCTTCCGAGCTGGTGAGTGGCTCGCGATCGGGGGCGAGCCCGGGGTCGGCAAGCTGGCGCTGCTCCGGGCGGTGCAGCTGCGCCGGCAGCCGGTCGGGCGGTTCAGCGTGCTTGACGGCGACGGCACCACCGACCGGCAGTGGGTGACCGACCTCCGCCGCGCGCTGCTGGACAACGCTGACAACGTCGTCGTCCAGCACGTCGACCGGCTCGACGCCCGCCGGTTGCGGCTCCTGTCGACAGCGCTGCAGGACGCGAGCAACGCCGACCGCGACCGGCGGCTGTGGGTCGCCGTGACGTTGCAGCACGCTGCTGAGGGCAAGGAGCTGGGTCGCTTGCTGCGGCTGTTCCCGAGCACCGTCGAAGTGCCGCCGCTGCGCCTGCACCTGGAGGACCTGCCGCAGCTGGTCTCCTTCTTCCTTGCCAGGCTGGGCCACGGCGGTCAGTTGACCTGCTCACCGGCGGCCATGCAGCTGCTGCTGCGTGCGCCCTGGCCGGGCAACGTCGAGCAGGTGTACCAGGTGCTCCGCCAGGTGGCCCAGCACCGCCGGGCCGGCTCCATCGAGCCGGGGGACCTGCCGCCCGAGCTGCGGACGCTCAGTCGCCGGTTGCTGAACCCGCTCGAGTCCATGGAGCGGGACGCGATCGTGCACAGCCTGCTGGACGCGGGCGGCAACAAGGCCAAGGCCGCGCGTTCGCTGGGCATGTCCCGGGCCACCATCTACCGCAAGATCCACGAGTACGGAATCGTGGCGCCGTCCAGCTGACGAAACCCAGACCCCCTCGGCCCACCCGCAGCGGACCGGGCAGCGCTTGCATTAGGCGAACGGTGTCGCCGGCCGCTGCTGGCGGACGCCGTCGATCCAGACGTCGACTCGCTCGTCATAGCAGCACACCAGGCCGGCGACCTTCACGCTCTCGGGCAGCGGGGTGCGATAGGTCCACGCGACGTCGCTGTGCACGACACCGTCGACCTCGAGGGACCACCAGCTGGCCGTTCCCTTGTACGGGCAGTGGCTGGCCGTCTCGCTCGGCCGCAGGAGGTCCGTGCGCACATCGGTCAACGGCAGGTAGTAACGCGGGATCAGGCTGGTCTCGAACAGGATCCGGGGCTGGGTCGAGTCGGCGACCTGCACCCCGTCGAGCTCGATCCGGACATGCCGCGAGCTGGCGAGGACGTCGACACGCTTGTACGGGTCGCGTGGGTGGACGTAGACGGGCTCGTCCTCTTCAAGCCATTGGTCCACGGCTTGCCAGTCGATGCGTACCAGGTCGCGCAGTGCCTGCGTCGCCACGTCCGGATAGCTGAGGGCGGCGTCAGGGAGGAGGTCGGTGCGAACGTCGGCCCGCGGCAGGTAGTACGTCGGGTAGTGCGGCTTCTCCCAGGCCAGCGTGACGGCCAGGCTGTCTGCGACGACGATGCCGTCGAGCAGCGCCCGCACGCGCTTGGGGGATCGCTCGATCCGCATCGCCTCGATGCCATTGCCCATGTCGGCCACCTCACTTCTGGGTAGGGATGCGCTGCCCGGATGCCGCGGCCATCCGCGCGCGAGCTGCGGTGCGGTCGATGGCGTCGGTGAAGACCGGCCACAACGGGCGCGGGAGGTCGTGCGCCATGCCGGGTACGAGCACCAGCTCGGCACCCGGTACGGCTCGCGCGGTCGCTCGGCCCCCGGAGGAGTGGACCAGGCGGTCCGACAGCCCGTGCACGACGCAGGTGGGCACCCGCAGCCTCGCCAGCCCGGCAGTGCGGTCGGGCTGGGCGACAACTGCCAATGTCTGTCGCGTGACACCGCCACGATCGTGCGCGCGGTCCCAGGTCTCGCCGGCCCGCCGGCGGATCTCGTCGTCTGGGGTGGCGTAGCGGCCGCCCGAGCCGATCGCTGCCCAGGTGGCCGGTGCGCGCTCGAGGTACTCGTCTCGGGTGCGCGCCGGTGGCTGCACCAGCAGCCGCAGCAGCCGCGGGTGCTGCCAACCGACCCGACGGTTGCCGGTGTTGGCCATGATCGACACCAGCGATCGGACCCGGTCAGGCTTGGCGAGCGCCATCGTCTGGGCGATCATGCCGCCCATCGAGACCCCGGTGACGTGTGCGCCGTCGATGCCCAGCGCGTCCAGGAGGCCAAAGCTGTCATCGGCCATGTCGTCCAGTGTGTAGGGAACTGAGCGACGGTCGCCGACGTAGGCCCTGAGCAAGCTGCGACGGTTGGGGCGGGTCCTCACCGGTACTCGCGACGAGTGCCCGATGTCGCGGTTGTCGAAGCGGATCACGAGAAAGCCTCTGGCGGCCAGCTGGGCGCACAGGTCGAGATGCCACCACGTCATCGGACCCCCGAGACCCATCACCAGCAGCAGCGGCTCGGCATCTGCTGGCCCGAAGGTCTCGTACGTCAGCCGGATCCCGGTGGGCAGGTCGACGGTCGCCTCGGTCACCCGCCCAGGCTAGGGCGCGAGCACGACTGCCCGGCTGTCCGCGGTGGTCGTCCGCACCGGCGGGCTCGCCTCGAACTACGACATCGGGGTCATCCCCGCGGGCGGGGTCACCCCCGGCATCGGTTGCGCTCAGGCCGTGCGGTGACGGTGGTCGGGGCCGGTCGCCAGCGACGGGAGCTCGCTCTGCCAGGGCGGGTCGGCGCCCGCGCGGGCACACGTGATGGCCGCCGCGTCGGCGGCGAGCTCGCCCAGCCAGTCGAGTACGCCGTCGTGCCACGAGCGCCCGTCGAGCAGGTCACGGCTGACGAGGCCCGCCAGCAGAGCCGACATGAAGCTGTCACCGGCACCGATGGTGTCGACTACGTCAACAAGGGGCGCGGCGGCGCAAGCGCGCTGCGAACCGATGGTCAGCGTCGCGCCTGCCCCGCCGCGGGTCACCGCGACCAGCGGGCCGCGGGGCGAGGCGGCCAGCGCGGCCTGGACCGAATCGAGCGGTTCGGCGGGCCACAGCACAGCTGCGTCCTCGTCGCTGAGCTTGACCACGGACGCCACAGCGACCATCTCCTCGAGCAGCTCGCGGGTGGCGTCGACGACGGGGGCGATCGCAGGTCGGACATTGGGATCGATCGAGACGGGGACCGCGGCCGACCCTGCGGACCGCACCAGCTCCAGCACGGCGCTCGCGCCAGGTTGCAGGCTCGCCCCGATCGACCCGACGTGGACCAGTCGGTAGCCCGCCGGGTCCGGCAGCCGCACGGGATCCCAGCCGACGTCGAAGTCGTACGCCGCCGAGCCGTCGGGACGAACATGCGCGGTCGCGGTGGCCGTCGCGCGGTGCGGCGGGACCCGAACCAGGTCGACCCCCGAAGCGGTGAGATGTCCGGTGATCGTCTGGCCACGCGGGTCGTCGCCGACCTGGGCAGCCAGCGTGGTCGGCACGCCGAGGCGAGCCAGGCCGACCGCGATGTTGAGCGGCGAGCCGCCGGGGTGCTCTGAGGGCTGCGCGGAGGGCTCGGCTGCGTGGTGACGTAGGTCGACCAGGGCTTCGCCGACCACCAGTACCCGCCGCTCGGCCCCTCGGTCGTCCACTGACGTCGCCTAGCGATCGAAGTCGACCGACGCGTAGGCCCGCAGCTTGGACAGCTGGTGCTCGCTGCTGATCTCGCGGATCGTCCCGCTGCGCGAGCGCATCACCAAGGAGTGCGTGCTGCACCCGCCAGCCTTGTACCGAACGCCGCGCAGCAGCTCGCCGTCGGTGATGCCGGTCGCGACGAAGAAGCAGTCGTCGCTCGCGACGAGGTCATCGGTCGAGAGCACCCGGTCGAGGTCGTGACCGGCGTCGATCGCGCCCTGGCGTTCTGCGTCGCTCACGGGGTACAGCCGGCCCTGCAGCACGCCGCCGATCGCCTTGAGCGCGCAGGCCGCGATGATCCCTTCCGGCGTGCCACCGATGCCGAGCAGCAGGTCGACACCGGTGCCTGGACGGGCAGCCATGATCGCGCCGCCCACATCGCCGTCAGTGATGAACTTGATCCGGGCTCCCGCGGCGCGGATCTCGTCAACGGTCTGTGTGTGCCGCGGCCGGTCCAGGATGCACACCGTGACGTCCTCGACGGCGGCGCCCTTCGCCTTGGCCACCAGATGGATGTTCTCGGCGACCGGCAGCCTGATGTCGACCACCTCGGCCGCCTCCCGTCCGGTTGCGAGCTTCTCCATGTAGAAGACTGCCGACGGGTCGTACATGGTGCCGCGAGGAGCCACTGCGAGCACCGAGAGCGCGTTGCTCATGGCCTTCGCGGTGAGCGTCGTCCCGTCGATGGGGTCCACGGCCACGTCGACCTCGGGGCCGGTCCCGTCGCCGACCCTCTCGCCGTTGAACAGCATCGGCGCCTGATCCTTCTCGCCCTCACCGATGACCACCACGCCATTCATGCCGACGGTGCTGATCAGGATCCGCATCGCGTTGACGGCAACCGCGTCGGCGCCGTTCTTGTCGCCGCGACCCACCCAGCGGCCAGCGGCCATGGCGGCCGCCTCCGTGACTCGTACGAGGTCGAGGGCGAGGTTGCGGTCCGGCGCCTGCGACGGCGGCGCGAGATGGCCTGGGAGCCGGCCTTCGACGGCCTCTTGCGGTGTCACCGATCGCTTCCTCTCGAGCCTCGTCGATGGTGCTGCGCGGAGCCTACCGACCGACCCGGTCAGGGGCAGGCCCGCGCGGAGGCGCACCTCTAGACCGGATACACGTCGAGGTCGGTCGCCTTGACCGTCGACCAGACCGTGGAGCCGGGCGCCAGTCCGAGCTCGGCGACGGCGGTGGCGGTCACGTCTGCGAGCAGCGGCAGGCCGCCGCCGATCTCGAGCCTGACCGCGTCGCCATAGGGGGTCATGCCCGTGATCTCGCCGCGCCAGACGTTTCGCGGGCTACCGCTCGGGGCGCAGGCGTAGACGGCGACGGCGGTGGGGCGAAACGAGCAGAACACCGCGCCGTCGTGCTCGTCGGCGGTGACCACCTCGACCTGCTGCTGCGCGGACACAGTCACGACGCGACCCTGCGCGGTCCCCTGCACCAGGTTGAGGCCGACCAGCGCCGCGACGTGGTGGCTACGCGGGTGGGCGGCGACGTCGCGGGGTGCGCCGGCCTGTACCACCCGGCCTCGGTCGAGCACCACCAGCCGGTCCGCCAGCACCAGGGCGTCCAAGGCGTCGTGCGTCACCAGCACGGTCGGGCCGTCGAAGTCAGCGAGGTGCCGGCGCAGGAACGACCGCAGCTCGAGCACTGCGCGGACGTCGAGTGCGGCGAGTGGCTCGTCGAGCAGCAGCAGGCCGGGACGGGCGGCGAGCGCGCGCGCGATCGCGACCCGCCTGGCCTGGCCGCCGGAGAGCTCGGCCGGTCTGCGGGCCGCGAGCTCGGACAGCCCGGTACGGCCCAGCCAGCCGTCCGCCTCCTGCCGCGACTCCCCACGCGAGGAACCGCGGTGCCGAGGTCCGAATGCGACCTGGTCGCGCACCCGTAGGTGTGGGAAGAGCAGCGACTCCTGAGGGACCAGCCCGACGCCCCGCGACTGGGCTGGCGACCGCAGCCCTCGCGTCGGCTCCTCGATCGTCACCGCGCCGATGCGGATGTGGCCGCTGGTGAGCGGCAACAGCCCGGCGAGCATCCGCAGCACGGTGGTCTTGCCAGAGCCGTTGGGCCCCAGCACGCTGACGACCTCGCCCGCGCCGACCCGCAGCTCGACGTCGACGGTGAAGGAGCCGCGGGTGGTGACCAGGTGTGCCTCGAGGCCGCTCATGCAGCGGTCATGCTGGTCACGACACGGCGCCAATGAGCCAGCGTTCGCGCAGCAGGGCGAGAATGGCCACGCTGACCACCAGCAGGATCAAGCTGAGCAGGATGGCCGCGTCGAAGTCGGTGTTGAGCGCGTTGTAGACCGCCGACGGCATGGTCCGGGTGGTGCCGGGGAAGCTGCCGTTGAACGTGATCGTCGCCCCGAACTCGCCGAGCGCTCGTGCCCAGGCGAGGATCGCGCCCGACAGGATGCCGGGGAGGGCGAGCGGCAGGGTCACCCGCGAGAACGTCTGCCAGCGACTCGCGCCGAAGGTCGCCGCCACGTCGTCGAACCGGGGGTCGGCCGACCGCAGCGCGCCCTCGACGGCCAGCACGAGGAACGGCATTGCCACAAACGTTTGCGCGACCACGACACCGGCCGTGGTGAAAGGCAACCGGTATCCGCTCGCCTCGTACACCCAACCCCCCACGATCCCGGTGCGGCCGAACACGGTCAGCAGCGCGACTCCGCCGACTACCGGCGGGAGGACGAGGGGCACAGTGACCAGCGTCCGCAGCGCCCGTCGTCCGGGAAGGGTCGACCGGGCGAGCAGCCACGCGAGTGGGGTGCCGAGCACCAAGCAGACGACCGTGCTGGTTGACGCGGTCAGCAGGCTGAGCCGCAACGCCTGCAGCACCTCCGGGTCGCGCACCTGCTGGGCCAGGGTCGACCAGGGCGCGCGGACCAGCAGGCCGACGACGGGGAGCGCCAGCAGGGCCACGGCGAGGAACGAGGGCAGCAGCAGCTGCCACGGCAGTCGGCCGGTCGCAGCAGCAGTCGGCCGTCTCGCGGGCCGGTCCGACGTGCTCATGTGCTCAGGGTGCCCGTAGAAAACCGAGATCAGTGAGAACCTGCTCTGCCTCGGCCGAGGTGATCAGGTCGACCCATGCCCGGGCAGCCTCGGGGTCGTCGGCCTCGCTCAGCGCTGCGATCACGTCGGAGTTGAGTGCCTGGTCGGCCTGCCCGATCTCGATGGCAACGACGTCGTCACCTGCTGCCTGCGCGTCGCTGACATAGACCAGCCCGGCATCGACCTCGCCTTGGGTGACCTTGGCCAGCACGTCGCGGACATTCTCCTCCTCGGTCACTGGATCGGCAGTGACACCCACGATGCCGAACAGCATTTGCGTCGCGGCGCCACACGGGGCGTCGGGCGCACAGACCGCAAAGTCGACGTCGCGCGCGTCGAGGTCGGCGACGTCCTGGATGCCGCCCGGATCGTCCGGGGGGGTGACGAGGATCAGCGAGTTCTGCGCGAACGCGATCGGCGCGCCCGCGGTGAGCCCCTCGTCGACGACGGTCTGCATGGTGTTCTCGTCGGCGGTGGCGAGCACGTCGACCGGCGCCCCCTGCACGACTTGCTCGGCCAGGGTGCTCGACGAGTCGAAGGTGAACTGGACGTCGACACCCGGGTTGTCGGCCTCGTACGTCTGCTCCAGCTCGCCGAAGGCATCGGTCAGCGACGAAGCGGCGAACACGGTCAGCGTGGATCCCGCGGCGCCGCTGCCGGTGTCACCCCCGTCGTCGTCACCGCAGGCCACCAGGCTTAGCGCGCAGGCTGCGACCACTGTCGCGGCGCGTCTCATCAGGCCGTCTCCACGACCACCGTGGTGGCCTTGACGACCGCGTCGGCGAGCACGCCCGGCTGCAGGTCGAGGGTGTCTGCCGCCTCCCGGCTCATGAGGGACACCACCCGGTACGGGCCGCAGCACAGCTCCACCTGGGCCATCACCTGGTCACGCTTGACGTCGGTGACGATGCCGCGCAGCCGGTTGCGGGCGCTGGTGTGGGTCGGGCCGCGGGCACTGTCGTCGAGGTGCGCCCGGTCGGCCGCGAGGGCGGCGAGGTCGCGGCCGTCGATGCGCGCTGCGTCGCCGGCAACCTTGCTGGTGGTCAGGCGGCCCTGTTCGGCCCAGCGGCGCAACGTGTCGTCGCTGACGCCCAGCAGCATGGCGGCCTCGGACATCCGGTACGTCGCCATGGCGGCACCGTAGGCGCATTTGAGGCACAAGTCGAGGGTATAGATCCGCGGCTGCGGAGGCTAACGCGGTGTCTCGTTCGCATCTGCGGGAGAGCGTTCCCCCCTCCACCGGTTGCCAGGGGCACGGCCCGGTGCATCAGCAAACGGACCGACCAGGCGCGGATCAGGTGGGCGGCCACGTCGGCGGCGCCGGCGTCCACGCGAGCGAGCATGCCAGCCGCGGCCGCGGCTGCGATCACCTTCGTCCGCAGCGACAATGGGAGCCGTGAGCCAGTCGCCCCCTGCAGGTCAGCCGGCCGAGCACCCGGCCGGTCAGGCGGGGCAGCGGTCCGGCGCACGGCAGCCGGCTGGGCACGGCAACCCTGCGCTCGGGGACATCGTGCGGTCCGTCGTGGCACTCGCCGTGGTGCTTCTGCTCGTGGTGTGGGTGGCCGGCTGGTTCCGCACCGACCGGGCGCCCGAGCAGCTGACGGTCGACTACCGGGCCGCCGCCGAGGACGCCGCGTCGGACGCGCCGTACGCGTTGCTGGTGCCCGATAGCCTGCCCGCCGGCTGGCGGGCGACCCGCGCGACGTGGGACCCCCTGACCCAGCGGTGGCACCTCGGGGTGCTGACGGCCGACGACGCCTCGGTCGGCGTCGAGCAGTCGGCCTCCGCCGATCCCGACGACCTGGTCGCCGCCTACGCCCCCGATGCCTCGGTCGCTGGTGCGGTGCAGATCGCCGGGCGGCAGTGGCGGTTGTTCACCGACGCCGAGGCTGATCGGACGACGCTGGTCCGCCGTGGCGGTGGGGCGGCGGTGCTGGTCACCGGCAGCGTGTCGCGAGACGAGGTCACTGCGTTCGCCGCCGGCCTGGTGCCAGTCGATGGGGAGGCTGTCGAGTCCCCGGCGTCCGCGCCCCTCCCCTCCCCGACCGCGAACTGGCGGAGACACGCTGACGGCTCGTCCGATTCCCGGGCGTGTTGCCGCCAGTTGCACGATCAGGGGGAGGCGCTCGCCGCGTCGCTGTCGTCGGGGGAACTTCCCGGCGGGGTCTGCGCCGCGTCCAGGCGGGCGCGGGCCCCGTCGAGCCGGCGCTCGCAGACGCGGGCCAGCTCCTCGCCGCGCTCCCACAGGGCCAGCGACTCCTCCAGCGTGGTGCCGCCGGTCTCGAGCCGCTGGACAACCTCCACCAGCTCGTCGCGGGCCTGCTCATAGCTGAGCTCCGGCTGGTCGCTGACGTCATGCGCAGCGTCACTCATCGGGGTCTCCTGCGGGGTCGGGGTGGTTCGCATCGACGCGGACGCCGAGCCGGCCGTCATGCATCCGTACGGTCAGCTCGGCACCAACCGTTGTCGCCGCGACGCTCGCGAGCACCTGGCCGGTGGAGGTCTGCAGCACGGCGTAGCCGCGGCGCAGCGTGGCCAGCGGCGACAGCGTGCGCGCCCGGGCCAACTGGTGGCGCACCTCGTCTCGTGCCCGCTCGACCCGATGGGTCATGCCTCGGTCGGCGCGCGCCCAGATGAGCCTGACCTCGTCGCGACGCGCCGCCAATCCAGCATGTGGCGCGCTCAGCGCGGGCCGAGAGCGCAGGGCGGCCAGGTGGTGCGCCTCGCGCGCGATGTGCTGTGAGGCGGCTCGCCGCACCCGGTCGTGCGCCTGACGTACGC
>JACCWP010000035.1 GCA_013697585.1 Nocardioidaceae bacterium | reverse complement strand
GGCACTCCTCACCTTCCTGTGGGTAGTTCGATGGTGAGGCCGGAGCAGCACAGGTAGATCATCGCGATGACGGCGGCTGCGCTGTGGTGTCCGTAGCCGCGGTGGTTGATCAGTCTGATCTTGGAGTTCAGGCCTTCGAGTTTGCTGTTTGACAGGCCGAGCTCGACGGCGGCCAGGATCGTGCCGCGGTGGGTGCGGATGGTGCGGGCCAGCTCGATCATGGCGGGGATGCGGCAGCGGGCTGCCCAGGCCAGCCAGCCGTCGAGGTGGGCATCGGCTGGCTTGCCGGGTGGGAGCCGGTAGAGGTCGCGGAGTTCTTCCTTCAGTGCCCAGGCCCGGAACAGCACGTGTCGGGCTCGGCGCAGCGCGGCGATCTGGGCGGCTTGATGCTCGGTCCAGGCTGCGGGGTCTTTCAGCAGTGCCCAGCGGGTCTTCTTGACGAGCTGGGCGGCCGGGTCGGTGTTGACTCTGCCGCGGGCGTTGCGTCGGATCTTTCCGCCGGTGCGCCGGGCGGTGTTCCACTGGTCGCGGCGCACCGCGTCGACGGCGGCGTTGGCGAGCTTGATGACGTGGAACGGGTCGGCGCACACCTGCGCTTGCGGCGCGTTCGCGGCGCAGACCTTCGGCCAGGCGCCGGTCAGGTCCATCGACACCGCCTCCAGCTGGGCAGCCCGTTCGGGTCCGAGTTCGTCGAAGAAGCCTTGGAAAGTGGCGCCGGACTTGCCTTCGCCGACCCACAGCACCGCACCGTCACGGCCGTGATCGGCAACCACACTCAGATAGCGGTGTCCCTTGCGGTAAGACACCTCGTCCACCCCGATCCGGTAGACCTCGTCGAGGCGGTGATCGTCGAGATGGTCGGCCACCACCCGAGCCACGATGGAGGCCACCGACTCCCACGAACAGCGAAGCAGGCGGGTGATGTTGGTCTTGTCCATCCGCTGGGCCAGCCAGGCCACCACGTCTTCGAAGTCGCGGGTGAACCGGGCTCCCGGCCGGGCCCACGGCACCTGCTCGGTGACCACCCGCCCGCACGGACGGCAGCGCAGCCGGCGAATCTGCGCCGACAGCATCAGCTTGCATGCGCCCAGGTCCAAATGACGCCACCGGCGCACCGAGCGGTCATAGACCGCCCGGGTCGACCAACCGCACGCACACCGCAACCGGCGAGCCCGAGCCCGCAGCGACACCTCGATGCCCTCGGCGCCGAAGCAGACCCCGACCACGTGGGCACCGGGGATCGCGAGCATCTTGTTGAATGCGGTAGTGGCGCGCACGCGTCGCTCCTGGCCTTGGTCTCGGTTGGCTTCGTAACCCCGAAACTAGGCCGACGGCGCGTGCGCGTCCTACGCCACCGGCCGCTCACCTCTTATAGCCGCCCTCACCTGCAGCATCACCGCCCCGAACCGCCCAACCGACCCACAGAAACCCGAGGAGAACCCGAAAAGTGCGGACGGATGGCGCGGGCCAGGGCAGGTCAGCGGGCGGAGTAGTTGGGCGCCTCGACGGTCATCTGGATGTCGTGCGGGTGGCTCTCCGTGAGCCCCGCAGCGGTGATCCGGACGAAGCGCCCCCGCTCCTGCAGCTCGGGCAGGGTGCGAGCGCCGACATAGAACATGGACTGGTGCAGCCCACCGACGAGCTGGTGGGCGACGGCGGCCAGCGGGCCGCGGTACGGGACCTGCCCCTCGATGCCCTCCGGGATGATCATGTCGTCGCTGGCGACGTCGGCCTGGAAGTAGCGGTCCCTGGAGTACGACGCCCGGCCACGCGAGGCCATCGCACCGAGCGATCCCATGCCGCGGTAGGACTTGAACTGCTTGCCGTGAACGAAGATCAGCTCGCCGGGGCTCTCCTCGCACCCGGCGAGCAGCGCCCCGAGCATCACGGTGTCGGCGCCGGCGACAAGGGCCTTGGCGATGTCGCCGGAGTACTGCAGCCCGCCGTCGGCGATGACCGGTACGCCGGCGGGCTTGCACGCCTGGGCAGCCTCCACGATCGCCGTGATCTGCGGCACCCCCACCCCAGCGACGATGCGGGTGGTGCAGATCGAGCCCGGGCCGACACCGACCTTGACGGCGTCGGCGCCGGCGTCGACCAGCGCCTGCGCTCCGACCCGGGTGGCGACGTTGCCACCGATCACCTGCACGTGTGACGTGGCCGGGTCGGTCTTGAGTCGGCGGATCATGTCGAGCAGCAACCGAGCGTGGCCGTTGGCGGTGTCGGCCACCAGCACGTCGACGCCGGCCTCGACCAGCGCGGTGGCACGGTCCCAGGCGTCACCGAAGAACCCGAGCGCCGCCGCCACCAGCAGCCGGCCTTCCGCATCCTTGGTGGCGTGCGGATACTGCTCCGACTTCACGAAGTCCTTGACCGTGATGAGACCGGTGAGCGTGCCGGCGTCGTCGACCAGCGGCAGCTTCTCGATCTTGTGGTGGGCCAGCAGTGCCGCCGCGTCCTCAGCCTTGATGCCCACCGGTGCCGTGACCAGGGGCATGGGTGTCATCACGTCACGTACCCGGCGGGTGGGCCACTCGACGACCGGGATGAACCGCAGGTCGCGGTTGGTGATGATGCCCAGCAGCACTCGGTCGGCGTCCACCACCGGCAGGCCGGAGACCCGGTAGCGCCCGCACAGCTCGTCGAGCTGCTCGATCGTGACATCGGGCCCCACCGTCAACGGATCGGTGATCATGCCCGACTCCGACCGTTTCACCAGGTCGACCTGGCCGGCCTGGTCGTCGATCGACAGGTTGCGGTGCAAGACACCGATCCCGCCCTGCCGGGCCATCGCGATCGCCATCCGTGCCTCGGTCACCGTGTCCATCGCGCTGGACAGCAGCGGCAGCCGCACGTCGAGCGCGCGGGTCAGTCGGGCGGTCGTGTCCACCTCGCTCGGCACCACGTCGGTCTCGCCCGGAAGCAACAAGACGTCGTCGAAGGTGAGCGCGAGGGGAGCGAAGCCGTCACCGGCCGGGGTGTCGGGCATGCACCTCAGCGTACCGAGCACCCAAGCCGACGATCCCACCGCCACGCAGCCCGCTGAGGGTGACGTTCGACGGCCTTTTCGACCCTCGCACCGGCAGATGCGTCACTCCCGTCGCAGGTCACCCAAGCGGAGGGCGGTCTGCTCAGCGTCGTCCCGTCCAGTAACCCAGTCGATCCACGGCGAGCTTCCCGCGCGAGGTCTCGCTCGGTCGCGGCTCTGTCCCCCGGCCACCGAGCGTCCTCCGAGTTGTCACCCCCCAGCCGGGCGTAGAGCCCCGCTGACGGTGACAAGTCGAGTCGCGTGGGGTGGCGGGGCCCGACGGGTGGCAGTAGACCAGGTACCTGGTCTACCTTGCGGGGGACTTCCGCTGAACCGAAGGCTCCTTCCGTCATACGAAAAAGAAGGCTCACGTGGTTGATGTCGCTGGAACACACGTCACCGTCGAGCGAGGTGACCTGTCCGATCCGGACCTGTTCGAACGTGTACTCACCAGCGAGGCCCTCGAGCTCGTCGCCGACCTGCACCGGACCTTCCAGCCACGACGGGCCGAGCTGCTCACCGCCCGCCGCGATCGGGCACGCCAGCTGGACGCGGGCGGCAGCCTCGACTTCGCCGCCGAGACCAAAGACATCCGCGACGATCCCGGTTGGCAGGTGGCTGACCCCGCACCGGGCCTGGCGGATCGCCGGGTCGAGATCACCTGCCCGACCGACAAGAAGATGGCACTCAACGCGCTCAACTCGGGCGCCAAGGTGTGGCTCGCCGACTTCGAGGACGCCAACTCGCCGCTGTTCGAGAACATGCTTGCGGGGCAGGCCAACCTGCAGGACTCGATCGACGGCTCCCTGGCGTTCTCGCAGCCCGACGGCAAGGCGTACGCGCTGGACGACGGGCCGCACGCCGTGCCCGTCGTGCGCCCCCGCGGCTGGCACCTCCCAGAAAAGCACGTGCTGGTCGACGACGAGCCGGTCTCGGGCGGCATCTTCGACTTCGCGCTCTATCTGCTGCACTCGGGTCAGGCACAGATCGACGCCGGCCGCGGGCCCTACTACTACCTGCCCAAGATGGAGAGCCATCTCGAAGCCAGGCTGTGGAACGACGTCTTCGTCCACGCCCAGGAAGCCGTCGGCATCCCACGCGGCTCCGTGCGCGCCACCGTGCTGATCGAGACCTACCCCGCCGCGTTCTGCATGGAGGAGATCCTCTTTGAGCTCCGCGAGCACTCGGCGGGGCTCAATGCCGGCCGCTGGGACTACCTGTTCAGCGTGATCAAGACGTTCCGCACCCGCGGCGAGGACTTCCTGCTTCCCGACCGCAACGTGGTCACCATGACCGCGCCGTTCATGAAGGCGTACGCGGAGCTGTTGGTCCGCACCTGCCACAAGCGTGGTGCGCACGCCATCGGCGGCATGGCGGCGTTCATCCCGAGCCGGCGCGATGCCGAGGCCAACGAGAAGGCGCTCGCCAAGGTGCGCGAGGACAAGACCCGGGAGGCCACCGCCGGCTACGACGGGTCGTGGGTCGCGCACCCCGACCTGGTGCCGGTCTGCCGCGAGGTCTTCGACGAGGTGCTGGGCGACCGGCCGAACCAGCGAGACAACCTGCGCACCGACGTCGCCTTCACGGCTGCCGACCTGCTGGACGTGAAGTCCACCGAGGGCGACATGACGGAGGGCGGGCTGCGCAACAACGTGAGCGTCGGCCTGCAGTACCTCAATGCCTGGCTGGGCGGCAGCGGTGCGGTCGCGATCTACGGGCTGATGGAAGACGCTGCCACCGCGGAGATATCACGATCCCAGGTCTGGCAGTGGATTCACCTCGGCGTCGAGGTCGAGACCGAGGACGGGCAGCGGCGCGCGGTGACCCGCGAGTGGGTCGAGCACGTCATCGACGAGGAGCTGGACCGGATCCGCGATACGATCGGTGCCGACGCGTTCGGCTCGGGTCGCTATGACCAGGCCAAGGCTCTGTACGCCGAGATGGCGCTGTCCGAGGACTTCGCCGAGTTCCTGACCCTGCCCGCCTACGAGCGGATGCCATGAGATGACCACGCACCCCACCACCGAGGCGAGCAGTGCCGCCGCACAGCGCACCAGCGCGGTCGACGCGTTGATCCGTCGACTGACAGTCCTCCTGGGCGACAAGGCCGTCATCACCGACGAGGCTCGCCGGCGTACTTACGAGTGCGACGGCCTGGCTGCCTACGCGGTCGTGCCGGCGGTGGTCGTGCTGACCACCTCGGCCGACCAGGTGCGCGAGGTTGTCTCTGCCTGCCACGACCTTGGTGTCCCTTTCGTGGCAAGAGGATCAGGCACCGGCCTGTCCGGCGGCGCGCTGCCGGTTGCCGACGGGGCACTGGTGGTGCTGAGCCAGCTGCGCGACATCCTGCACGTCGACCCCCTGGCGCAGCGCGCGGTCGTGCAGCCCGGGGTTATCAACCTCGACGTGACCGCGGCGGCCAAGCCCAGCGGCTACTACTACGCGCCCGACCCGAGCAGCCAGCAGATCTGCTCCATCGGCGGCAACGTGGCCGAGAACTCTGGCGGCGCGCACTGCCTCAAGTACGGCTTCACCACCAACCACGTGCTCGCGGTCGACCTGGTCGCCCCGGACGGGCAGCCGACGACGCTCGGTACGGTCGCGCCCGACGCCCCCGGTTATGACCTGCTGGGCACGGTGGTCGGGTCGGAGGGCACGCTCGGCATCGTCACCGAGGTGACGGTCCGCCTCACCCGCAGCCCGGAGGCAGTCAAGACCGTTCTCGCCGGCTTCCGCAGCACCGACGACGCTGGCACGGCGACGTCGGCCATCATCGGCGCCGGAGTGGTGCCAGCCGCGATCGAGATGATGGACCAGCTCGCCATCGAAGCCGCGGAGGAAGCGGTGCAGTGCGGCTATCCCGAGGGTGCGCGGGCGGTGCTGGTGATCGAGCTCGACGGTCCCGCCGCCGAGGTCGACGCCCAGCTGGCCGACGTGATCGGGCACTGCGAGCAAGCCGGCGCCTTCGAGATCAGGCAGGCCCAGGACGACACCGAGCGCGCGCTGATCTGGCGGGGGCGCAAGTCCGCCTTCGCCGCGGTCGGTCGGATCAGCCCCGACTACATCGTCCAGGACGGCGTGATCCCCCGCACCGCGCTGACCGAGGTGCTGCACCGCATCGACGAGCTCGCCGACGAGGCCGGCATCCGGGTCGCCAACGTCTTCCACGCCGGCGACGGCAACCTGCACCCGTTGGTGCTGTACGACGCCTCGCGGTCGGACGAGGCCGAGCGGGCGGAGCGCCTGGCGACCGCGATCGTGGAGCTGTGTGTGGAGGTGGGCGGGTCGATCACCGGCGAGCACGGGGTCGGCACGGACAAGGCCTGCTCCATGCCCAAGATGTTCTCCGAGGCCGACCTGGCGGTGATGGCGCGGGTGCGGGCGGCGTTCGACCCGCAGGGCATCGCCAATCCCGGCAAGGTGTTCCCCACGCCACGGCTGTGCGGCGAGCGTCCCGGGCCCTACAAGCCCCACCCCCTGGAGCTGGCCGGCGTGGTGGAGCGGCTGTGAGAGCCGACGTCGGCGTCCGCGTGCTGCGCCCCACGGACCTGCGCGAAGCTCG
>JACCWP010000295.1 GCA_013697585.1 Nocardioidaceae bacterium | reverse complement strand
GGTTGGGGGTCGACGGGTTCGACCGCGAGCGCGGCGCCCGCGGCTGCGGACAGCTCGGCGAAGCGCGTGTCCGCGAGGGCGTCTGTCGGCAGCGGCACCGAGTCCGGTGGCTGCTCACCGGGTTGGTGTGCGCCGAACAGCAGCCGGTGCGTCGCCGACGCGGTCGTGTTGGTGGACGGCGCCCACCACGTCACCACCTGGCACTGCGCCCGGGTCAACGCGACATAGAGCAGGCGCAGGTCCTCCCCGGCCTCCTCGGCGCGATGGACCTCCCGGTGCTGCTCGTAGTGCAGCCCGGACGGCCCACCCACGTCGAGCGTGCGCCTGCCGTCGACATGCAACCGCAGCAGGTCGGGGGTGGACGGCTTGAACCGGTCCCAGCCGTAGGGCACGTAGGCGATCGGGAACTCCAGGCCCTTGCTCCGGTGCACCGTGACGACCTGCACAGCGTCGGCATCGGACTCGAGCCGACGCAACCGCTCCTCGGTCGCGTCGCTACGCGCGTCGTGGATGCGGTGACCGAGCCACTCGACCAGCGCGGCCGGGCCGAGCTGGCTCTGCGTCGCGGCCGCGTGCAGCGCCTGCGCCACGTGGCGCAGGTCGGTCAACGTCCGCTCGCCGGCGTCGGTCGAGAGCAGCCGCTCGACCAGCCGACCTCCCTCGGTCATGGTCTCGAGCAGCGTGGGCACGCCGCGCAGCCGCAACACGTCGGCCCACCCCCGCAGCTGGGGGCTGAGCACGTCGAGCGCGTCGTCACCCTCCTCGGCCAGTCGGGTCGCAGTCCATCCCACGAAGCAGGTCAGCGCGGCCGTACGGACCCGAGCCCCGCGCGGCTGCACGAGCGCCTGCAGCAAGACCAGCCACTCGGCGGCCACTGCGGTCGAGAAGACATCGGACATGCCGGTGACGACGGCCGGCACTCCGACGGCCTGGAGGGCGTCGCGCACGAGCGTCGCCTGCTTGTTGGTGTGTGTCAGCACAGCCACGTCACCCGGTGCGAGCAGACGGTTGCGCCCGTCGAGGCAAAGCTGCGCTCCGCTCGACAGCAGCCGGGCGACGTCACCGGCCAGGTCGGCTGCGATCACGGCCCGAGTCGGGCCGACGAGCGGCGTCTTGCTTGGCGACGTGTGCGTGTCGTCGCGACGGACGACCCGCAGCCGCAGCGGCGCCGCAGCGGGTGCACCGAGCAGGCGCCGGGTGACGTGCTGGGCATCGACGGGGCGGACGACGATGCCCGGGTCACCGAGCGCTGCCTGGCCGAAGACCACTGCGAGCCCGGCCAGCAGCGGGGAGTCGCTGCGCCAGTTGCGGCCGAGGGTGGCCGCGGTGGTCGCCCGCCGGGTCGCGTCGAGATAGGCGATCACGTCGCCGCCGCGGAACGCATAGATCGCCTGCTTGGGGTCGCCGATGAGTACCAACGTGGTGTGCCCGTGGAAGGCCAAGGAGAGGATCTGCCACTGCACTGGGTCGGTATCTTGGAACTCGTCGACGAGCACCACCCGGTAGCGGGCGCGCAGTCGCCCTCGAGCGGCCGGGCCGCGGACGTCGTCCGCGAGCGCGTCGCGCAGTCGGGTGAGCAAGTCGTCGTAGTCGAGCAACCGAGCCCGCCGCTTGCGTACCTCGACCTCACGCCGTGCCGCGACGGCGATCCCGTGACGCTGGCCAGCGGTCGTGGCGGACTCAGCCCCCTCCGGAGCGAGGGCTGCCTGCCGGTCCTCGACGGCGGCGCGGACCACGTCCAGCGCTTCGACGTAGGTCATCGTCGGCTCGGGTGAGTCGGGCCGCCCGAACTTGCGCAGGTAGAGGTCGCCGGTGACGTCGACAGCAAGGTCGTCGACGCTCTCGACGAAGGTCGCGTCAGGGTCGAGGTCGCCAGCCACACCGAGCCCGCGCAGCATCTGCAGGCAGAAGCCGTGCGTGGTGGTGAGCGTCGCTGCGTCGAAGTCGGCAAGCGCCGTCGCCAGGCGCTGGCGGCGCAGCGCCACCTCGTCGTCTGGCGCGGTGGCCAAGAGCCGCAGCAGGTCATCGATGCCGTCGCGGGCCGTGGCGGGCTCGGCGAGCCCCTGCTCGGCGCTGACCAGGCGTTGCCGGACCCGCTCGCGCAGCTCCTGGGTGGCCATCCGGCCGAAGGTCACCAGCATCAGCTCGGACAGCTCTGCGCGCCCCTCGGCGACGTAGCGCGTCGCGAGCGCGGCAATCGTGAACGTCTTGCCGGTGCCGGCGCTCGCCTCGAGCACGGTGGTGCCCGTGGGCAGCGGACCACAGATGTCGAAGTCGCTCGTCATCGCGCATCTGTCGTCTCGGCGGCGAGCAGCGGGTACCACAGCCGGCAGGCGAGAGCGCCGAACCGGGTCGGCTCGTTGCCGCCGTCCGGCTGCTCGTCAGCCTGGGCAGGCGCCATCAACAGCGTCTCGAGCGGCGCGGCCGACCCCCAGACCCTTGCGTGATAACGGTCTTGGTCGCCGTCAAAGCTGCCGGTCCAGCGCCGTCGTGCAGCTTCACGCGCGCCCCAGTCACTGTCACCCGTGCGCCGCACCTGGGCATAGGCCTCCGCCGCCTGCACCGGCAGGGGCAAGGGTTCGTTCAGTCCGCGGTCGAGCAGGTCGGCGAGCACGCCGAGGCCGAGGCGGGCCGACTCGGCGTCGGACGGGACCAGCGTCGACGACACCGGTCCGGCCCGCCCTCTGCCCAGCGTCACCGCAGACCCGACGATGCCCGGATGGCAGGCGGTGAGCGCCAGCAGCTGTGCCCACGCGCGCAGCCGGTGCTTGGGGCCAAGCCGGGAGTAGACGGCCCGGACCAGGCGATCGCCACGGACCCCTCCCACGGTCCCGACCAGTACCCGCCCGTCGGGCATGGGCACGGACAGGTCGTAGACGCTGGGCGGGTGGGCCAGCAGCGGCTCGACGGTCCTGACCAACGGTTCGACCTCGAGCTCGACCTCGGCCAGGACGCGCCGCCCGATCGCGCCCGGAGGGAGCGCCCCTCGGCGCCACTCGGCGTCCCGGCAGCCGCTCGCCGGGACACCATCGAGCCGCGACTGCAGCCACTGGTCGCCGATCGCCCAGCGCTGCAAGGCCTCCAGCTGAGCGGGGAGTGACTCGGGCAGCGGGTCCTGCTCCTCCTCGGCGACCAGCACTCCCAGTCGTCGGCGCAGGAACGCCCGCACCGGGTGCTCCAGGAAGTAGACAAGGTCGTCGAGCGCCACCTGTGTTCCGCCGCCGCCGTCGGGCAGTGGCCCCGCGGGCAGGAAGGTCGGCGCCGGCCCCCGCCCGTGGACCGCGGCCCGCGCACCGGCGAGCGCCGCGGTGTCAAAGCTGAACGGGCCGACCACACCGAGCCCGTCAGTGCTGAAGTTGCGCGGGTCGAACGGCTGCAACGGGTGGCGCACGACGACGTGCTCGCGAGCCCGACGCCCGTCCCGGGTGCGGACGCTCTGGTCGACCACGTCGAGGATCTCACCGACCGGCACCGCCGGCGGGCGACGTGCGTTGGTGCGCTCGTCGGCGCCGGTATGGACGATGACCAGGTGCTCGGTGGCAGCGAGGATCGCGTCGAGCAACAGCTGGCGGTCCTCGCTGCGCCGGTCACGCTCACCGACCAGCGGATCACGAGCGAGGACGTCGTCACCGTCGACGCCGCTGGTGCGCGGGAAGGCACCGTCGTCGAGCCCGAGCAGGCAGACCACCCGATGCGGAACCGACCGCATCGGCACCATCGAGCAGACCGTCAGCGTGCCCGTGCGGAACCCCGCTCGCGTCGGCCGTCCCTGCAGCCGGTCGGCCAGCAGCACCCGCACGTCGGCCAGGGAGAGCATGGTGGCCTGCCACGCGCCCGCGGCCTCAGCGACCTCGCTGAGCTGGCGACGCGCCTGTGTGAGCTGCCACCCGTCGGACTCTGCGACCGCCGTGAGCTCGTCGAGCCCGTCCGACAGCGCCGCCAGCCAGGCGTCCACGGGCTGGTCGATGCCGAGCCGGTCGAGGATCGTGCCCAGCCGGTCGACCAGCTCGGCAAGCCGTCCCGCTCGGTCGACGTCGCTGGAGTCCACGTCGTCGAGCGGCAGCGCAAGTCCCACCCAGCGCAGGTCGTCCTCAGCCATGGCGGCGCCGAGCAGGATGCGGTCGAGCCCTGCCTGCCAGGTGTTCTGGGCAATGCCCTCCAGCGAGTACGGAGCCCGGTGTGCAGCGTCGAGCCCCCAGCGCACACCCGAGTCGACCACCCACCCGCGCAACCGCTCGAGGTCTTGGTCGTCGAACCGGAACCGGCGGCGCACGGGCGCCAGCGCTGCAAGGTCGAGCACCTGCGCGGCGGTCACGCGCGCGTCGGCCAGCACGAGCAGACGGCTGAGGGTGGCCAGCAGCGGATTGGTCTGCCGCAGCGAACGGTCGGCCAACCGCACCCGGAGCCGGTGCCCGGGGTGCACCACGGCGTCGTCGGGCTCGTCGCCGGAGGCGAGACCGAAGGTCGCTGAGAGCAACGGCGCGTAGGACTCGATGTCGGGGCACATGACCAGCACGTCGCGGGGCTCGAGGGTGTCGTCGGCCGCGAGCAGTCCGAGCAGCACCTCGCGCAGCACCTCCACCTGCCGGGCGCGGCCGTGTGCGGCGTGCACGACGAGGCTTCGGTCGGTCGGGGCGAGTGGCGCACGCTGGTCGACCTGGTCGCCGAGCGGGACCCCCGCCGGCGGTCGGTCGGCGCGCAGGTCGTGCTGGAGTCGACCGAGCAGCGTCCCCGGCGGGTCGGCGAGCCGGTGATGCTGGTCGCGTACGGGGCCCTGCGCGGTGGCGAGCATGACCTGCAGCTCGCGAGCGTCGCGTCCCAGTGAGGCCAGCAACGGGTGGCGCACGGCTGCTGCCGTTGGGTCGGTGCGCCGCCGGTGCTGTGTCGTGGCGAGCGGTGCGACCGCCTCCCACAGCACCGGCGACGGGTGCGGCAGCCACAGGTGCACGTCGCGGTGCGCGCCGAGCGCCGCGAGCACGGCTACCTGGTCGGTGCTGAGCCGGGTGGGCCCGAACAC
>JACCWP010000095.1 GCA_013697585.1 Nocardioidaceae bacterium | reverse complement strand
CAGTTCTTCTGCACCGGGTGGCTCGCCAACTACTGGCGCATGGACCCGATGACGGACAAGGACTTCGAGTGGTTCGAGTACAAGTACCCGGGCTGGTACGACAAGTACGGCGCATGGTGGGAGAACTACTCCCGACTCTCGACCCCGAACGGGCACCACCCGATCGTGGCCGAGGACGTCGCCTACGCCTACCCGCACCGGTGCTGGACCTGCATGGTCCCGTGCCTGGTCCGCGAGGACATGGTGATGGCTGAGGTCGATGGCCAGACCCGCACGTACTGCCACGAGGCCTGCCGCTGGACCGATGTCGAGGCATTCCGCCCGACGTACCAGGGCCGCGAGACCCCGAACATGGGGCAGCTGACCGGCAAGCGCGAGTGGGAGACCCTGTACCACGGCTGGAACTGGGCCGATGTGGTCTCCGACATGGGTTATGTCCGTGACGACGGCAAGACGATGGTGGCTCAGCCGCATCTGAACTTGGACCCCAAGAAGATGTGGACCCTGGACCACCTGCGTCGCATGCCGCCGCTGCAGAGCCCGAACGTCCTGCTCAACGAGATGTCGGACGACGAGAAGTCGGCCTTCCACGCGGACTACATCAAGGGTGGCCCGGCCGGTCGACCGGCTCCGGCTGAGGCCTGAGCGGCGCGCCCTGCACCTAGGACGGGCAGGGGCCCGACGGATAGTCACCGTCGGGTCCCTGGTCGCCTGCCGACGAACCTCGGTGCAGGAAGGAAGCCGGTGTAGGAAGGAAGCCATGGGCGACAAGCACACGGTGCGGTTCGAACCGGTCGGCATCGAGATCGAGGTCGACGAGGACCAGACCGTCCTGCGGGCTGCCGCCGAGCAGGGCGTCACGCTGATGCACGGCTGCAAGGAGGGCCAGTGCGCCTCGTGCAAGTCCTTCGTCCTCGACGGCGAGGACCCGGAGCTGGACAGCTACTCGACGTTCGCCCTCAACGACACCGAGAAGGAAGAGGGCTACACCCTGCTCTGCCGGGCGCACGTCTATGAGGACATGACGATCGAGCTCCTCAACTACGACGAGGAGATGATGCGCTCGGGTCACCCCATCCAGGAGGCTGTCACCGAGGTCGTGTCCAACGACGAGGTGACCCACGACCTGCGTCACCTCGTGCTCAAGCTCGTCGAACCGACTGAGGTCGCCTACCATCCCGGCCAGTACGTCGACATCGCGATCCCGGAGACCGACACCATCCGCTCGTTCTCCATGGCCAACACATCGAGCAAGGAGAGCGGGCAGCTCGAGTTCGTCATCAAGATCTACGAGGACGGCCACTTCTCGAAGTTCCTCGACGACAAGGTCGAGGTCGGTGACCGGCTCGAACTGACCGGTCCGTTCGGGGTCTTCACCCTCCGCGACCGCGACGCCGACCTGGTCTTCGTCGGCGGCGGTGCCGGGATGGCACCGATCCTGTGCCTGCTGCGGCTGCTTGCCGAGCGCGACAGCACCCGCAAGGCGACCTTCTACTACGGCGCCCGCGCCAAGAAGGACCTGTGCTTCGAGGACGAGCTGCGAGCCCTCGAGGACAAGCTGCCCAACTTCACCTACGTCCCCGCCCTGTCCGAGCCCGACGACGACGATTCGTGGGAGGGCGAAGTGGGCATGATCACCGACGTGGTGAGCAAGCACGAGTCCGACCTCGGCGCAGCCGACGCCTACGTCTGCGGGCCGCCCCCGATGGTCGAGGCGGCCATGGAGACGCTCGGGGGCCTGGGGGTCGACGAGAAGCACATCTACTACGACAAGTTCACCACGACCGGCGCAGAACCAGCCTGACCGGACGACGAGTCCCAGACCCGACGAACGAGAGCGAGCGGACCTGAAATGACCACCGACGAGGCCACGGAGAAGGCCGACGTGCAGGCAACTGACGACGAGCAGGCCAAGGAAGAGAAGGCCCACGCAGCGAAGGGTACGGACGAGCAGCCCACCTCCGAGCAGCTCGTGGAGGAGCGCAGCGTCCCTAAGCCGGTCTTCACCGACGCAGAGGCGGGCGCGAAGGTCTTTCCGGACTCGACGGCGCGCAACTACAACTACTTCACGCCCAAGAAGCGCAAGCAGTCCCACTACGAGGACGTCACCGTCGAGGTGCAACCCGACCCGAGGCACTACCTCAGCCAGGGATGGCTGTACGGGTTCTCCGATGGCCGCGGAGGCTATCCGCTGGAGTGGACGGCGCTCAAGGCCTGGGGATCCGACCGGCCCGAACCGGAGCGCTACCCCGGCTCCGGCGGCAAGGGCTATGACTGGCCGGCGCACGGCTGGCACGAGTTCCGCGACCCCAACGAGGAGTGGGAGCTCACCCTCTATCGCTACAACGCCAATGTGGTGCGGCAGATCACCCAGAACGTCGAGGCCGCTCGCCAGGCCAAGGCCTTCGAACAGTGGAACCCGAACTGGATCCGCTTCGTCGAGCGGCATGTCGGCGCCTGGATGCACGTCGAGCACGGCCTCGGGCTCTATCTGTTTGCCAATGCCCAGCGCCGCGCCCCGACGAACATGCATAACAACGCCATCTCAGTCAACAGCATGCACAAGCTCCGGTTTGCCCAAGATCTGGCGCTGTACAACCTCACCCTGAGCGAGGAGATCGACGACTTCGACGGTGCAGCACACGTTCAGACCTGGAACGAGGACGAGGCCTGGCAGGGCGTGCGCCGGCTGGCCGAGGAGCTCACCGGGATCGACGACTGGTGCGAGGCGATCTTCGCCGCCAACGTCATCTTCGAGCCGCTGGTCGGTGAGATGTTCCGCAGCAACCTGGTGCAGCAGGCCTCACCGGGCAACGGTGACTTCGTGACCCCAACGGTGATGGGCGCCGGGGAGCTCGACTACGCCTCCCGCGACCTGCGCTACACCAAGGCGATGTTTGAGCTGCTGGTCGACGACAAGGAGTTCGCCGACCACAACAAGCAGATCATCGACGGATGGCTGTCCGCCTGGGTCCCGAAGTGCATCACCGCAGCCCGCGAGCTGCAGCCCCTGTGGTCGCAACCCGATGCCAAGCCACCGCGCTTCGAGGACGGTCTCGACCGGGCCAAGAGCCGCTTCACCGAGATCCTGACAGACCTGAACCTGCAGCAGCCTAAGGAGCTGACCCAGTGACCACCCCCTACGAGTCGACCGAGACTCGGTACAAGACCAGTGAGAGCGCGTACAAGCCCGACAACACCGCCTCGAACAGGTGCGGCTTCACGCTGATGAACAACCAGGTGGGCGCGGTGCTCGCCGAGGTGCTCCGCGGCAAGGAGGGCGTGACGGTCAGCGAGCTTCCCTCGATGATCCGCGTCGATGCGGACAACACCGTGATTGTCGACTTCGACGAGGTGTCCGAAGCGCTCGGCGAGGAGGAGGGCTACTTCGACGCCGCCGAGTTCGAGGAGAACATGTCCACCCACTACGGCCGGATGATCCACGAGGACGACCGGACGATCATGTTCGCCAACCCCGAGGACGCCGCGGAGTACCTCGACTTCGACCTCAAGGAAATGCAGAAGTCGTAGGGACTGACCACCGACCGCACTCAAGCTGACCCCTGCGCGAGCAGACCCATCGAGGAGGATCCGTGTACGAGAAGGATGGCGAGAAGTACTTTGTGGTTGACAGCCACATGCATCACTGGGACGCGAGCCCGGAGAACTGGGTCAAAGGCCACGAGCAGTACGCCAAGGGCTGGATCGAGTGCTTCCACGCCTACCAGGGTCTCGGGCCGCCTGACACGCACTGGACGATCGAGCACTTCCAGAAGGCATCCGAGGAAGACCTGATGAAGAACGTCTTCGAGGACGGCCACGTCGACGTCGCAGTCTTCCAGTCGACCTACCTCAAGGAGTGGTACACCGACGGCTTCAACACCACCGAGCGCAACGGCGCCCTGGCGGAGAAGCACCCCGGCAAGTTCATCGTCAACGGCCGGTGGGACCCGCGCGAGGGTGACGCGGGGATCGCGCAGCTCGAGGCGGACACGGAACGCTGGGGCCTCAAGGGAGTCAAGCTCTATACAGCAGAGTGGAAGGATGGGTCTCGCGGCTGGACGCTCAAGGACCCCGAGGCCTACCGGTTCCTGGCCAAGAGCCAGGAGCTCGGGATCAAGAACATCCATGTGCACAAGGGCCCGACGATCTGGCCGCTGGACAAGGATGCGTTCGACGTCTCCGATGTCGACCACGCGGCGACCGACTTCCCCGAGCTCAACTTCATCGTCGAGCACGTCGGCCTGCCTCGCATCGAGGACTTCTGCTTCATGGCGACGCAGGAGCCGAACGTCTATGCGGGTCTGTCCGTGGCCGTCGGTGGTCTCATGTACGCCCGGCCGAAGTTCTTCGCCAAGGTGATGGGTGAGCTGCTGTTCTGGGTCGGCGAGGACAAGATGACCTTCGGCAGCGACTACAGCATCTGGGAGCCCAAGTGGCAGGTCGAGGGCCTGGTCGACTGGAACTATCCCAGTGAGGAGTTCTCCGACTACCCCGAGGTGACGACCGCGACCAAGAAGAAGATCCTCGGGCTCAACGCGGCCAAGCTGTACGGCATCGACGTCCCGGCCGAGTGCCAGCTCGACGAGGGCGCCGGCACCCCGGCTGCCAAGGACGACGCCGAGCTGGTCGAGGACAAGGCCGGGGCGGCGGTGTGACAGACGCGGCCCAACTGTTGGCAGCGCTGGGGACGGTGCGCGACCCCGAGCTCGACGAGCCGGTGACCGATCTGGGCTTCGTGAGGTCGTGCACCGTCTCCGCGGACGGGGTCGCGGACGTGCGGCTGCGGCTGCCGACCTATTTCTGTGCGCCCAACTTCGCCTTCCTCATGGTCGCTGACGCCTACGACGCGGTGAGCGGGGTCGAGGGGGTGCACCGCACCGAAGTGGTCCTGGAAGACCACTTCGCCTCCGACACGATCAACGGCGGCGTGGCGGCCCGGTCCGGGTTCGCCCGGTCCTTCGACGGTGAAGCGGTTGCCGAGCTGGACCAGCTGCGGGCCGACTTCGTGCGCAAGGCCGTGCTCGCCGGCACCGACCGGGTCTGCCGCCCGCTGCTGGCGGCCGGCCGGACGACCGACGACCTGGCCGAGCTGACCCTCGGAGCCGTACCTGCTTCGGCCGATCTCGATCGGCTGCGGGCCCGTCGGGCCGAGCTCGGGCTCCCGTCGGGAGACGACGCGCCGCTGCTGGTGGACGCCACGACCGGCGATGCCGTCGGCGCGCAGGCGCTGCCACTGCACCTGCGCAAGGCCCGGCTGACCAAGGTGAGCCTGGAGGCCAACAGCGGCGTGTGCCGAGGGATGCTCCATGCCCGGTACGGCGCCACCCTGGGACGCGGCGAGACGCCGGGTGCCAGCCACGGTGACAACCACTTGAAGATGGAGAACGCATGAGGGCAGTCCGGTTGCACGCCTACCACCAGGACCCGGTCGTGGAGGAGGTGCCGGAGCCCACAGTCGAGGGACCACTCGACGTGGTGGTCAAGGTCGGTGGCGCAGGGGTTTGCCGCACCGACCTACACATCATGGAAGGCCAGTGGGCAGAAGCGATGAACCCGTCGCTGCCGTACACGATCGGCCACGAGAATGCCGGCTGGGTGCACGAGGTCGGATCGGCGGTCACCAACGTCGCGGTCGGGGACACCGTGATTTTGCACCCGCAGCCGAGCTGCGGGCTCTGTCACGCCTGCCGAGCGGGCAACGACATGCACTGCACCAATGCGTTCTTTCCCGGACTGTCCGACAACGACGGCGGGATGGCGGAATACCTGCTCACGTCGGCGCGCGCGTGCGTCAAGCTCGACGCGTCCACCCAACCTAAGGACGTGGCGGCGCTGGCCGACGCCGGCATCACCGCCTATCACGCGGTGCGCAAGGCCGTTGCGCTGCTGCCGCCCGGCAGCACGTGCGCGGTGGTCGGCGCCGGCGGTCTCGGGCACATCGGGATCCAGTGCCTGGCTGCCTTGACCGCGACCAACATCGTCGTGGTAGATCAGAACCCTGACGCGCTCGAGCTGGCCGAGCAGCTGGGCGCGGCCCACACCGTGGTCTCCGACGGGTCGCACGTCGACGCGGTCAAGGATCTGACCACCGCCGGTGACGGCGCCGACGTGGTGCTCGACTTCGTCGCCGAGCAGGGCGCTGAGAACGAGAGCTTCGAGATGACCAGGCCCGGGGGCTCGCTGTTCGTCATCGGCTACGGCGGCACGCTGCAGATCCCGACGCTCGACGTCATCTCCACCGAGCGCAACATCATCGGCAACATCGTCGGCACGTACAACGACCTGGCTGAGCTGATGGTCCTCGCGCAGGCGGGCAAGGTGACGTTGCACACCAAGACCTACGCGCTCGACGACGCGACACAGGCGCTGCACGACCTCGACGCAGGTCAGGTGCGCGGTCGAGCGATCCTCGTCCCGTAGTCACGCGCCAACTCCCGTACGCCTGCCCCTAGACTTGGAGGACCCATGGCCAAGGACCTGCGATTCGGCGCGGACGCCCGCAGCCTGCTGCTGTCCGGAGTCGATCAGCTCGCCGAGGCCGTGAAGTCGACGTTGGGTCCCAAGGGCCGCAACGTGATCCTCGAAAAGATCACCGGGACCCCGGTGGTCACCAACGACGGCGTCACGATCGCGCGCGAGATCCACCTGGGTGACCAGTTCGAGAACATGGGCGCCCAGCTGGTCAAGGAAGCAGCGATCAAGACCAACGACATCGTCGGCGACGGCACGACGACGGCCACGGTCATCGCCCAGGCCATCATTCGCGAAGGCATGCAGGCGATCGGCGAGGGCGGAAACCCGGTGCTCGTCAAGCGCGGCGTCGACCTTGCGGTCGGTCGGCTGGTCGAGCACCTGCGCAGTGTCGCCCACCCGGTCAGCACCGCCGAGGACTTCGCGCGGGTCGCCTCGATCTCGGCCAACGACGACACCACTGTCGGTGCGGTGCTGGCCGAGGCCCTGCACCGGGTCGGTGACGCCGGGATCGTGACGGTCGAGGAGTCGGTCACTCACGGCATGAGCGTCGACTTCGTCGAGGGCTTCGAGTACGACAACGGCTACGTCTCGCCCTACCTCGTGACCCACCCGGCCAGCCTCGAGGCCATCCTCGACGACCCGTACATCGTGCTGTGCAGCGAGAAGATCACCAAGGTCCAACAGCTGATGCCGCTGCTGGACAAGGTGATGCGCAACCCGCGGCCATTGGTGATCATCGCCGAGAACATCGAGGGCTCTGCGTTGAGCATGCTGGTGCACAACCACGTCAACGGCGCGTTCAAGTGTGTCGCGACCAAGGCGCCCGGCTTCGGCGACCGCCGGCTGCGCAAGCTCGAGGACATCGCCACGATCACCGGCGGTGAGGTCGTCAGCAAGCACTCCGGCTTCAGCCTGGAAACGCTGACCGTCGAGCAGCTGGGCCGTGCCAGGCAGGTCCGAGTCACCGCGGACACCACCGCCATCATCGACGGTGCTGGTTCCGCCGAGCAGATCGACTACCGGGTCGGCCAGCTGCGGGCCGAGCTTGCACGAGCGACCTACGGCATCGACGAGGACGTGCTCTCGGAACGGATCGGCGCGCTGTCGGGCAAGGTGGCGGTGATCCGCGTGGGCGCCCCGACCAACGCCGAGCTGGCCGAGCTGCAGCACCGGGTCGAGGACGCGCTCTCGGCCACCAGGGCGGCGATGGCCGAGGGCATCGTGGCGGGCGGCGGGGTGGCGCTGATGCACGCGGCGCCGGCGCTCGACGGGCTCCAGGTCAAGGACGACTACGCGATCGGCGTCGAGATCGTGCGACGAGCGCTCACCGAACCGACCTACCTGATCGCCAGCAACGCGGGATACCCCGGTGCCGAAGTCGTGGCCGAGGTGGCGCAGATGGGCGTCGACGAGGGGTTCGACGCCCTCGAAGGTCGCTACGGCAACATGATCGACATGGGCATCATCGACCCGCTACGGGTCTGCCGGTCCGCGCTACAGAATGGCGCGTCGGTGGCCGGTCTGCTGCTGACCACCAACACGTTGATCGCCGAGGAGCAGACGCCTTGGGGGGGCAGCCGGGCGCTGATGACCGAGTTCGGACAGCTCGACGAGGGGCTGCACCAGCCGTCGCCCGACTCGAGCACGCCGCAGTCGCTCGGCCTCGGGCCGTCGGTCGGTTGAGCGCGGTGTCGCGATGAGCAACGGCGCGTCGACAGATCCCACCGGCCCCCCGGCTGAGCTGCGCCGGCTGGACACGCCGAGCGCGGCAAGGCTGGTCGACCTGGCTGCGACGTTCGAGGACCTGCAGACGGCACTGCGCTGCTGCGAGCGGCTCGTGTCCGAGCTCGCGGCAACCGAGAGCGAGCCGGACGACGTGCTGATCGAGGCCGTCTGGACCACCGCGTTGCTGTCGTACGCACGGTGCTTCTCCGCTGGTGAGGCAGGCGCGGCGTTGACCGAGGACGATCTCAGCACGGCCGTCGCCGGGGGGCAGCCGGGCACAGAGTCAGGCACAGGGTCAGGCTCAGGGTCGAGCGAACAAGTGCTGGACTGGCACCGAGTGCTGCTGCAGCTGCGAGCCCACTACGCCGACGCGACCGTCAACCCGCGAGAACAGTTCTCGGTGGGGATCGCGCAGAACACCGACGGCGCCGCCGACGGCATCGCGATCACCTCTGCCCGCCAACCGCTGGTCGACGACCTCACCGTGCGCCAGACGGGGGCCATCGCCTACACGCTCAGCGGTCTCGTCAACGAGCGCATCACGGCCCAGCAGGCTCAGGTCTTCACCGAGCTCAAGGACACCCCCGCCTCCGAGCTGAACGCGCTCGACCTGCTCGAGGTCGCTCAGCCAGACTGAGGACGCGGCGTTGCCGGTCCGCGCGGTTCGTGGACTGGCCACACCTGCCCCGCCTGATGCGGATGATGCGCTAGGTTTGGCATCATGCGCACGACCGTCTCGATCACCGATGAGCTGCTCGCGGCCGCCAAGCGGCGCGCCCGGTCGAAGGGGCAGAGCCTGGGCTCGGTGATCGATGCCGCCCTGCGGCGTGAGCTGCTGGCCACCCCGGCAGCCGACGATCGGCCGACTGTGCCGGTGTTCCGCGGCGGCACCGGTCCCGGCCCCGGGCTCGACCTCACCTCCAACCGGGTGCTGTACGAAGTCCTCGACGAGGGCGTGGCGATCGACCGGCGGCGCTGAACGTGCTGCTGCTGGACGTCAACGTCGTTCTGGCCGCCCACCGCGACGACCATCCCCATTTCGCGACCGTCCGTGAGTGGTTCGAGCAGGTCCTGGCCGGTGACGTCGCGTTCACCGTGCCGACGATCGTGTGGGGCGCGTTCCTCCGGCTGGCCACCAATCGGCGGGTTTTCCCGGTGCCGACCCCCCGCGCCGAGGCGTTCGCCTTCGTCGACGCCGTCTGCGCCCATCCCCACCACTTGCTGACCACCCCCGGGCAGCGTCACCTCGGCCTGCTGCACCGGCTCTGCGACGAGGCGGACGCTCAGGGCGACCTCGTGCCCGACGCCGTGGTCGCCGCCGTTGCCCTCGAGCACGGCTGCGACATCGTGACGCTTGATCGCGACTTCGCCCGGTTCGACTCCGTGCGCCACGTGCGGCCGGGCACGAGCTGAAGGAGCCGCGCTCAGGTCAGCTCGAGCATGCTGTCCAGCTCGGCCCGCAGGTGGCCGGTCATGCGCCACACGTCGGGCACCATCTCGCGACAGGCGATCAGCCCGACGTCGAGCGAGCCGGCATAGCTGAACAGCGTGATGTTGAGCCCACCGGTGAGGTTGCTGACCGCCGACACTGGATAGATGCCCTCCACCCGCGCACCGGCGACATAGAGCGGGAGCTGGGGGCCCGGGACGTTGGACACGAACAGGTTGAACAGCGCGCCGGGCGCCGTGACCAGCCGGAACAGCGCTCTGGCGGCGAGACCGGACAGCGCGGTCGGCAGGACCGCGGACAGGTCCTGGATGATCGACGCGGGCAGCGCGTCGAACTCGCGCTTGGCCAGCGCCACCTCGGACTGCACGGCGACCAGCCGGGCACCGATGTCGGCGACGTTGGTGGGCAACGCGACGAACATGACAGAGATCTGGTTGCCGAGAGGCTCGGCGTCGTCGTCGCGGACAGAGACCGGCACGGCCGCCACCAGCGGCGAGGCGGGAAGCGCGTCGCGGTCGAGCAACCACCGACGCAGCACGCCGGCGGTCAGCGTCAGCACCACGTCGTTGACGGTCATTTTGAAGGCGTCTTTGACCTGCTTGACCTCGGCCAACGGCACCGACGTGAACGCGAACCGCCGGTGCGCGGTGACCGACGCGTTGAACGGCGTACGCGGCGCCACCAGCTCGCGCCTCCTGCCCGTACCGGCCGGACCGGCCGGCACACCCGCAACCGCTCGGACGACGGTGACCGCCTCGTCGAGCGTCTTGATCCCGGGCATCTGGGCGAGACCAGGCAGCGAGGTGACGTACGGGAGCGAGCGCGGCAGGCCCGTCACGATGTCGCGAGCGCGGTCGGCCACAGACGCGAGCGCCCTCGGCACCAGCTGCCACGAACCCGGCAGCCGGTCGGGGTCCCAGTCCTGCTCGTCGACCTCTCGGGGTCGCGGCGTGGGATCCATGATCGTGGCGAGGATCTCGGCTCCGGAGATTCCGTCGATCGCCGCATGGTGCACCTTCGAGTACAGCGCGACCCGGCCGTCGCTCAGCCCGTGCACGAGGTACATCTCCCACAGCGGTCGGGAGCGGTCGAGCGGGCGGGAGTGGATGCGCGCGACCTGCTCGCCGAGCTGCTCGGGGCTGCCCGGCTGGGGTAGGCCTACCTCGCGGAGGTGGTACTCGAGGTCGAAGTCTGGGTCGTCGACCCAGTAGGGATAGCCGAGGCTCAGCGGCACCTCGACCAGCCGTCGGCGCAGCGGCGGGGCAAGGTGCAGCCGCGGCTCCAGCAGGTCGCGCACCGTCTCCAGGTCGTATCGACCGCCCGTCGCCGTCGACGGGTCGAGGAGGACGACGGCGCCGACGTGACCGGTCGTGGTGCGGTCCTCGATGTTCAGGAACTGCGCGTCCAGCGAGGAGAGCCGCCTCACCAGGTGAGCTCGTCGGTTGGCAGCTGGTCGGCCGGGGGGAGCGCGGGCACGCGTCCTGACATGGGTCGACAGTAGTGCCAGGCTGGGGCGGTGGCCGATCCCGTGGAGTCGCGCTGCCGCAATCGCGAGGTCCTCCCCCGGGGTCTGGAGATCCTGCTCGGTCTGGCAGCCGCGGTCGTCACGATCGCCGGCATCCGCAGCGGCGCGAGCATCATCGGGCCCACCGTGCTGGCGCTCGTCCTCACCATCGCCGTGCACCCGCTGCGCACGCACGCAGTCCGCTGCGGGGTGCCGCCGTGGGCGGGCACGGTGGCGGGTGTCCTCGGCGTCTATGCCCTGCTGGTGATGCTCACGGTGGCGCTGGTGTTCGCGGTGGCGGAGTTCGCCACCTTGCTGCCCTCGTACGAGGAGCAGTTCGACGCGCTCGTGGACGACGGGCTGGTCGCGCTGGAGGGCTACGGCGTCAGCTCTCAACAGATCGATGCCATCACCGGCTCCTTCGACGCCGGGCAGGCGGTCAGCATCGCGGGAACACTGCTGAGCGGCCTGCTGGGGTTGACGTCCGATCTCCTCTTCATCATCACGCTCTTGCTCTTCATGGGTATGGACGCGTCACACCTGTCGGACAAGCTTCGCCGAGTCCGGCCCGAGCGCGAGGCCGTGGTGTCGGCACTCGGATCGTTCACGCACGGCACCCGCCGTTACCTCGTCGTGTCGACGGTGTTCGGCCTGATCGTCGCGGTGCTGGACACTGCGTTCCTGGCGTTCACGCCGGTCCCGGTGCCGATCCTGTGGGGGCTGCTCGCATTCATCACCAACTACATCCCCAACATCGGCTTCGTGATCGGGCTGGTCCCCCCCGCGATCCTCGCGCTGCTGGAGGGTGGACCGGGCTTGATGATCCTGGTGATCGCCGTCTACAGCGGACTGAACTTTGTCATCCAGTCGGTGATCCAGCCCAAGTTCGTGGGCGATGCGGTCGGTCTGTCCGGCACGGTGACGTTCTTGTCGCTGATCTTCTGGGGCTGGGCGCTCGGGGCGCTCGGCGCTCTGCTCGCCGTGCCCCTGTCCCTGCTGGTCAAGGCGCTGCTTGTCGACGTCGACCCCGACGCGCGCTGGCTCAGCGGGATGCTCGCCGGCGGTCCCGCCTCCCCCGGCCCGCGAACTGGCGGAGACACGCAGCCGACACGCCGGGCGAGGGGACGCTCTTCCGCCAGTTCCCGCTGATGCGACGGCGCATGCCCCACGAGCCACTGGACACACCCGTCGACCTGTGCCACTCTTCAAACTGTGTTAGGCCAGCCGACTCGCGATAGGCAGGCCGAACGCCAGGAGGCAACGCGGCTCGAGATCCTGGCAGCGGCGTGGGAGATCGCCCGCGACAAGGGCCTGGCGGAGCTGACACTCAGAGACGTCGCGTTCCGGATCGGGATGCGGGCTCCGTCCCTCTACTCCTACTTCGGATCCAAGAACGCCATCTACGACGCGATGTTCGGGCAGGCGTGGACCGACTACCTCACGCTCATCAACGCGGTCGAGCCCACGCTTCCGCGGTCGCCGCGAGACGGAGTCAAGGCGATCGCGCACACGTTCTTCGACTACGCCGTCGCCGACCACGCCCGGCACCAGCTGATGAACCAGCGCACCATCCCGGGGTTCGTACCGAGCCCTGAGTCCTACGCCCCGGCGATTGAGGTGCTCGAGCGCGCGCGTCGCCATCTCGCGCGGTTCGGTGTCCAAGGCAACGAGAGAGTCGACCTCTTCACCGCGCTGATCGGCGGACTGGTCGATGCCCAACAGGCCAATGACCTCGGGGGAGATCGTTGGGCGCGCCTGCTCGACGACGCCATCGACATGTTCGCCAACCACGTCGGCATCCCCAAGACCACAGGGAGAGGGTCATGACACAGACCCGGCAGCCTCGCGACAGCCAAGCCCCGCCACGCACATCCACCTTGCAGCGCGCCATACTGATGCGGCTCGCCGAGGTCGAGTACGAACGATTCGCCACCACGCTGGCCGGGCTGCGCCCCCAGGACTGGTCGAATCCGACCGACTGCCCAGGTTGGGACGTGCGGGCGATGGCGGGACACGTGTTGGGAATGGCCGAGATGGCGGCGTCGCTGCGTGAGACGAGACGCCAGCAGCAGGCCGCGCAACGGCGTGGCGGGGTGTTCATCGATGCGCTGACCGCCCACCAAGTCGAGACTCGGGCGCACCTGAGCCGACATGACGTGATCGAGCGCTTCCAGCGAATAGGACCGCGCGCAGCGCGCGCCCGCCGCCGTACGCCCGGTCTCCTCCGGCGTCGCCGGATGCCCGTCGCCCAATGGGTCGGCGGCCAGCTGGAGGAGTGGACGCTAGGCTTCCTGCTCGACACGATCCTGACTCGCGACCCGTGGATGCATCGCATCGACATCGCCCGCGCCACGGGGCGAGCACCGCACCTCACCCCAGACCACGACGCCATCCTCGTTGCTGACGTCGTCGCCGAGTGGGCTGCCCGGCACGGCAGGCCTGTCGAGCTCCAGCTCACCGGACCGGCAGGTGGGAGCTGGTCATTCGGGATCGGCAGCACGAAGCTCACGCTCGACGCGATCGACTTCTGCCGCACGTTGTCACGACGCGAGCCCGGTACCGACTTGCTCGCCACGGAGGTCCCGTTCTGATGGAACACCAACCCGCCGACGACCGTGAAGGGCTTCGCCAATGAACACGATGGTGGTCACCATGAAGGTCGACCCGGATCGCGGCGAGGAAGTCGACCGACACCTTCGAGACGACGTCACCGCCTGGGCCAAACGTCAACCCGGGTTCGTCACTGGGCAATGGCTGCGGCTCAGCGGCGGCGAGCACGGCCTGGGGGTGGTCGTGTTCGACACCGAGGAGCACGCAAACGCGGCGGCCCAGGGCCCGCGATCCCAACCCTGGGTCGAGGGACGCGCCTGGAACACCGAGAGCGTCCGCGTGCTGACGCAGATCGCCACGGCGTAGCCGCCCGGGTGCGGCCTGGAGCCACTCGGTGATCGACGACGTGCGCGTGCGCTCCCCACGCGGCGAGCTGGTGCTGCGCCGGCGGGCCGACGGTGCGCTCGAGCTGCGTGTGAACGGGGTGTTCGTCATGGACACCACGCAGACCAGCAGCGAGCGTGCCCTGGCCACGTCCGTACTGGCGGCTGTCGAGCGGCCGCGACGTGTCCTGGTGGCAGGACTGGGTCTCGGGTGCACACTGGCCGCCGTCCTCGACGATGAGCGGATCGCGCACGTGGACGTCGTCGAGCTGGAACGGGCGCTGATCGACTGGCTGCGCGCCGACATCGTTCCGGGCGGCGCCGCGCTGCTTGCCGATCCGCGCGTACGGGCACACGAGGGTGACGTGGCCCAGGCACTGGATGACTCGGCGAGCTACGACGTGGTGCTGCTCGACGTCGACAACGGACCTGACTACCTGGTTCACGACTCCAACATCGACCTCTACCGGGCGCCCTTCCTCACCCGATGCGCTGCCCACCTGAGGTCGGGCGGCGCGCTCGGAGTGTGGTCGATGAACGAGTCGCTCGGTCTTGCTGAGATGCTCGGCAAGGTCTTCGCCGACGTTTGCGCGCTCCCGCAACCGGTGCGACACGGTGGACGTCCGCAGACGTACTGGCTCCACCTGGCCACCAGCCCGCGCTGGGTCGCCCATTAGCCTCGCCACCATGACGAGCCACGACACCGCGCCCGACTTCCGGGTCGAGCACGACACGATGGGCGAGGTCCGCGTCCCCAAGGATGCGCTGTGGCGGGCTCAGACCCAGCGCGCGGTCGAGAACTTCCCGATCTCGGGCAGCCCGCTGGAGCCGGGCCACGTGCACGCGCTGGCGCTGATCAAGGCGGCCGCCGCGCGCGTCAACGGCGAGCTCGGGGTGCTCGACGCCGATGTCGCCGACGCTGTCGAGCGGGCAGCCCGCGAAGTGGCCGAGGGGCGGCACGATGATGAGTTCCCCATCGATGTCTTCCAGACCGGGTCCGGGACCTCGTCGAACATGAACACCAACGAGGTGGTCGCGACGCTCGCCAGCAGGATCCTCGGGCGTGACGTGCATCCCAACGACCACGTCAACGCAAGCCAGTCCAGCAACGACGTCTTCCCGACCTCCATCCATCTCGCCGCGACCCAGGCAGTCGTCCACGACCTGCTGCCCGGGCTCGACCACCTGGCCACGGTGTTGCAGGCCAAGGCAGACGAGTTCGCCGACGTGGTGAAGTCGGGGCGTACCCATCTGATGGACGCGACGCCGGTGACCCTCGGGCAGGAGTTTGCCGGCTACGCCGCTCAGCTGCGGGCAGGCCGCGTACGCGCCGAAGCGACCCTGCCCCGAGTCGCGGAGGTGCCGCTCGGCGGCACAGCCGTCGGCACAGGGATCAACACTCCACCCGGCTTCCCGCAGCGCGTGATCGCCGCGCTCGCCGACGACACCGGGCTGCCGCTCACCGAGGCGACCGACCACTTCGAGGCACAGGGCGCACGTGACGGCCTGGTGGAGCTGTCCGGGCAGCTGCGCACGATCGCGGTCAGCCTGACCAAGATCTGCAACGACCTGCGCTGGATGGGCTCCGGACCGCGCACCGGTCTGGCTGAGATCGCGTTGCCCGACCTGCAGCCGGGATCGAGCATCATGCCGGGCAAGGTCAACCCGGTGCTGCCCGAGGCCACACTGATGGTGTGCGCACAGGTGATCGGCAACGACGCCGCGGTGGCGTTCGCCGGCGCGTCTGGCAGCTTCGAGCTGAACGTCATGCTGCCCGTGATCGCCCGCAACGTGCTGGAGTCGATCCGCCTGCTCACCAACACGTCCCGGCTGCTCGCCGACCGGTGCGTGGCCGGGATCACGGCCGATCTCGACCGTTGCCGTGAGTTCGCCGAGTCGTCACCGTCAGTGGTGACCCCGCTCAACCGGCACATCGGCTACGAGAACGCTGCCCAGGTCGCCAAGCAGGCGGTCAGGGAGCGCAAGACGATCCGTGAGGTCGTGATCGAGCTCGGGTACGTCGAGCGTGGCCACCTCACCGAGCAGGAGCTCGACGCGGCGCTCGACGTGCTGTCGATGACCCACCCCTGAGCGGCCCACCCCGCCGCCCATATCCGACCCATCCGCGTTCGATCCGGCACGCCGTTTTCGCTGGTAACCCAGCGAAAGGGTGCGCTTCCCGGCGAAATAACGCTGGGAGAGCGCACCTGTCGCCGGGGAAGTGCGCGACGAGAGGGCGCGGTCAGATCCGTTCCGCGAGGAGGTAGCCCGCGCCAGCCGGTACGTTGGCCCAGTCGGTGCCTGGCCAGCGCCGCGCGGCCATTGTCGCGGCATCGCTGCCGGTCCAGCCGAGCCGCGTGTCCACGACGACCCAGTCGGGGATGACGGCGTCTGCGCCGGTGTTGCTGCCCACCCAGTAGACCTCGTGGTCTGCGACGAGCTGTGCCATCAGCCCGATGTCGGTCTCGACGCTGGCGCCGTCGGGAATCCGCCTGACCACCTGCTCGGCGGCCGCCTCGCGGGCGCTGTCGGCGTAGGTCGCTGGCTCGACCAGGTCGCGCAACGGGAACTGCGCCGCGAGCACGACTGCTGCGGTCAGCGCGACGGCCGGACTATGCCGGGCGAAGCGGGCCAGCCAAGCCGGCCCCCGTGCCTGGCGGGCCCTGACGATGCCGTCGATCATGGCGACGAACACGACCGGCATCAGCGTCAACGAATAGTGCCAGTCGGTGCCCCAGTAGTAGTCGTAGTCACTGAGGAAACGCCAGCCCAGTGTCGGCAGCGCGACCAGCGCCCATGGGGAGCGCAGCGCGAGGAATCCCGTGATGCCGAAGGTCAGCAGCAGCGTCTCGATCTTGACCGGCGGCCAGATCGCCCGCAGCGGCAGGCCGAGCAGGTCGGCGTCGTCAGCGCCGCCGATGGCCCCGGTGGCGTCGGCGCCGCCGAGGCGCGACCAGTAGTCGTAGCCGTCCGGGTTGAGTCCTGGGATGACGACGAGGAGCACCAGCAGGCTCCCGAGCAGCCCGACCGTGACCAGCCCGAGCCCCCAGCGCCGCCCGCCACTGACGAGCAGCGCCAGACCGATCGCGACCAGGGTCAATCCCTGGTCCTCCTTCACCGCCAGCAAAGGCACGGCACAGAGCGCCACCCACCGCCAGTCCCGCCGCAGGTATGCCGAGCCGGCGAGCGCGAGCAGCGGGACCGCGAACGCAGTCTCGTGCACGTCGAAGTCGGCAGCCTCGGCCAGGCCGAACGACAGTGCGTAGGCCAGTCCGATCGCCACGCCGCCCGCCTGGCCCACGTGCCGTACGGCGGTGGCGAGCACGACGCCTACCGACACCCCGATGAGGACGGACTGCGCGACCAGCAACGTCTGCGGTGCAGGGACCAGCGCCCACAGCGGCGCCCACAGCGCGACGACCGGACTGAAGTGGTCGCCGAGCAGGTTGAAGCCCGGTGCCTTGACGTCGACGACGGGATAGCCGCGCTCGGCATAGCTCTGGGCAGCCTGGGAGAATATCGCGAGATCCCACGACCGAATTCCGATCCGGTCATAGCGGGCCAGCGACAGGGTCGCGTAGGCAGCAGTCGACAGCACCGCGGCCACCAGCGGCACCAACCACTGCCCCCGGGCCGCCTTCCAGCCGCGCACCCAGCGACTCAGTCGACCGAGACCAGGGTCCGCCCGGCCAGGGTGTCGCCGCTCCCGCGGTCGGCGTACCACCCGACCCACCCGAGGTAGGGCTTGCCGGACCGCAGGCCGTCGGCCTCGACCCGCCACCGGTTCTGTCCCGCCGCCCCGACAGATTGTCGGCGCGGCTCGACGGACAGGGGACCGGTCTGGCGCCGCGGCACCTGGAAGGTGCGGACCGTGAACGTCGTGTCGCCCGATGGGTCGGCGACGAACCAGGGCTGTACATAGATCGTGTACGTTCCCGCGTCCAGACCGCGAACGGTGAGCTCCTCGGCTGCCGCGGCCGTGGCCGACGACGCGACCGCGGATCCCTGCTCGTCGAGCAGGAACAGGTCGAGGTCGTCGGCGGGCCGATCGGGCAACGTCTGCACCCGCACCAGCTCAGCTGGTCCGGCAACCTCGATGGTCTGCGCCCACAGACCTGAGAGCCGGGGGTCGAAGTTGACCCCCCCGGTGTCGGCGCCGCGAGCAGTCGTGTCGTTCCCGGCAGCGGGGCCACGGACCTTGGCGACCATCGTCGCGGTGACGCCGGCCCGCGTACGAACCGTGGTGGCACCGTCGCCGTCGAGCCGCAGCCGCCGAGGGGCCCGGACGCCGACCGGCTGGACCGCCACCGGGATCCGGACCCGATGTCCGCCGCTGCTGTCGTTGAGGCGGACGAACCCGGTCTCGTAGCTGCCGAGCGGCGCGGTGTCGCGCTCGAAGCGCAGCCGGACAGTCTGCGACCCGCCAGGTCCGAGCGTGAAGACAGAGGGGAACGCACTGACACTGACGCCCTCCAACCCGGCCTTGCGCACCGAATAGGTCGACGTCGAGCCCGCAACGTTGGTGACCGTACGGCGAACGGTCTCGCGGCCCGCGAGGCTGTCGATGGCGACCGACGGCGTGTTCAGGTTTGACGCCCGGACGGCGGGCCGTCGGGAAGGCGCGGCATAGCCCTGACTGGCGAGGTAGGCAGACCAGTCGGCGTAGTCGCTGTCGAAGACGAGCCCCGGGTCGAGCATGCGCCGGGGGCGTACGATCCCGGCACCCCGCCCGAACGTTCCAGCCGAGCCGTCGGTCAGGTCTGCGGCAGTCGTCATCAGGGCTGACTTGACCGCCATCGGCGACCACCCCGGGCGCTCGGCCCGTACCAACAGGGCGAGACCGGCGACGTAGCCAGCCGCCACCGAAGTACCGGAGCCGAGACCGTAGCTGTTGCCCCTCGCGCGCTCCGGCGTGACCGCGGCCAGCACGTCGGTGCCGGCGGCCACGAGGTCGGGCTTGAGGATGTCGCCCCGGGCCGCGGCCGTCGGCCCACGACCACTCGACGGCGCCACGTCCGTCGGCTGGCGCGCGCCACCCGCCGGTGCCTTGATGCGGGCGGTCGGCTGCTCGGCGGCATCGGCATAGGCGTAGAGGCCGTCGTACGCCGTATCAGGCAGGTGCACAGTCGGTACGGAGTGCAGATCGGTGTCGATGCTGTCGGAGGTGGGATTGACCAACAGCATGCCGATGCCGCCCGCGCTGGCCACGGCGGCACTCTTGGCCACCCGGTCGTTGCTGCCCCGGTCGCAGACCACGATCGCGCCCACGACCCGGTCTGGGTCGAGAGAGTCCGGCAAGCACAGCTGCGCCTCCACCGGGTTCGCGTCCGTGGCGGCGGCATCGCGGGCCAGCACCAGTGGAGAGCTCGGCACACCGACGGGTGCGCCCGGCGCGCCGCGGTAGCGCTCACCGTCGCCCAGCACGACGGTGGCGGACACCGTGGGACTCGTGGCCGCCCCGATCGTCGTGACCCACGGGCTGGGGTGCGCGACCGTGGACGCGCCAGGCCCGCCGTTCCCGGCCGACGCCGCCACGAACACCCCCGCGTCGGCAGCGTGCAGGAAGGCCAGCTCTACGGGGTCGGCTGCGTCGGTCGTTGCCCCGTCGACCGCATAGCTGAGCACGTCGACCCCATCGGCGACTGCCTCGTCGATCGCAGCGACCAGGTCGGACGTGGTGCAACTGGCGCTTCCGTCGGCGGTCGCCCAGCAGGCCTTGTAGGCCGCCACCCGGGCGCCGGGGGCGACCCCGGACACGGGACCCAGTCCCAGACGGTCCGAGAGGGCCGCGCGGGTCTTGGTTCCAGCGGCGATGGACGCGGTGCGCGACCCGTGCCCGTGGTAGTCCTCGGGGGAGAGGAACTCGCCCTCCCAGACCGCGCGGGCTCCGCCCTGGCCCTCGAGGAAGTAGCTGCCACCGACCAGCTTGGCGCTGCAGGTGTAGTCCGCCGCCTGGTCGGGGTCGCTGCTGGACTGGCAGCCGCCTCGGAATCCGCCGCGCGTGCCCCGGCTGCCGGTGCCGGTCGGGGCAAACGAGCTGCTGTCGGAGTCGACACCGGTGTCAACCACACCGACGACCAGTCCGCCCCCCGTACCACGGCCCCGCACCGGGCGGATCGGACTGACCCATTGCGCAGCACCAGATGACGAGACCCCCGAGGCTCGGCCGGCAAGGGTCCTGATCCGGTCGGGCACGACCGCCGCCACGTCGTCTCGGGCGGTCAACCGCCGCGCCTGGTCGGCGCTCAGCCCGGCAGCGAAGCCGTTGAGGCTCTCGGTATAGGAATAGAAGGGATCAGCGTCGACTGCGGCCGCGACCCGCCGTTGATGCTCACGCAGCGCAGCGGTGTACGGCTGCGCGCGGACTTGACCGCCGTAGGACGCGACCGGTGGCTGGACGAGCAGCACCAGGTAGTTGCCGGTGCCAGCCGACGAAGGCGCGGCCTGCCGACCCCGCTCGATGCCGGTTGGCTCGGCGGCGGCGGAGCCACCCAGCGTCGTCGAGGCAAGGACCAGCGTCCCGACCACGACCGTGGTCAGGACCAGGCGTGCGGCCCGCGCACCACGAGGTGCGTTTGCCAAGTGTCCCAGCCCTTCTGAGCGGGTGCCGCCGGCCCGACCCGGATGGGTGACCCGACGGTGGCCGGTCAGTACCAGCCGTAGGACAGTTTGAACGAGTTCGCTGCGCAAGGCGAACCGTAGGACTCGGCGATGTAGCCGAGGCCCCACTCGATCTGGGTGGCGGGGTTGGTTCGCCAGTCCGCTCCGGCGGTCGCCATCTTCTCGGCGGGCAGCGACTGCGGGATGCCGTACGCGCCTGATGTCGGGTTGGTCGCGGTGTGGTCCCAGTCGCTCTCGCCGACCCACAGGTCGTCGAGGCACGAGAACTCCGTGCTCGACCACCCGTACTCGGGCAACATCGCCAGCGCAAGGTCGCGAGCGTCCGACGGGGGTTCGACGCTCGCCACTCCGGCCGCACCCGGCTCGGTGCCCTGCCGGTCGAGGGGCACGTCGCCTGCACCCAGCGGCACCCGATCGCCGCCGCGGCTCACCTCCGGCTCGTCGATCATGCGCTCGTCGAGTGCAGCCTGCTCAAGCTGCGCCGGGTGCGACCTGCCGGTCACGCCGGCGGCCGCAGCGCCGGACGTGGCGACCCGGTGGGGCGTCGAGCTCGCATCGGCCGCAGCGACGGACGTGGCGACCCGGTCGGGCGTCGAGCTCGTATCGGCCGCGGCGAGCCCGCCGACCACGACGCCGGTCACCGCGACGGCCGCGAGGGCCGACCGTGCCCACCGGCTGCGTGGAGGAACAGACGGTACGAGTGCAGCGACCCGCGCCCGAGCCCGGTCGGTGGCCGACGGGGCTCGGTGGCGCGATCGGGCGCGGCACGTGGGCGCGACCAACACAGGTAGGTACTCCAAAAGATCACGGGGCGGTAACGGCAGGATGCCAAAACCGCGGCCGGCGATCAAATCGCTGTCCACACCCCGGCCTCACGATCATCCGCCCAGCGGGTCGCCCACTGACGTCACTTCCCCGGCCTTGTGTGCGCTTCCCCGGCGAAACAACGCTGGGGAAGCGCACCTTTCGCTGGTGAGCCAGCGAAAACGACGGCCGGGGAGACGGGGAATCGGGAGCGCGGGTCGCTCAGGTGCTGACCCGCTCGCCGGTGTCGACCGAGAACAGGTGGATCTTGTCCGGATCGACGGCGAACCGGATCGTCGAACCCGGGGCGATCATCTTGCGCGCGTCGTGCCGGGCCACCAACAGGTTGGTACCTTCGGCCAGGCTGTCCTCACCCTTGCGGTGCGCATAGACGAACGCGTCGGCTCCGAGCTCCTCGACCACGTCGACAACCGCGGGCACGCCCTGGTCGTTCTCGCCGACGACCTTCAGCGACTCCGGACGCACTCCGAGAGTCACCGTCTTGGCATTGCCCATGCGCGTCCTGGTCTCTGCCGGCAGCGGCACCGACAGGGTGTCCAGCTTGACCCCGGCGCTGTCCACGGGCACCTCCATCAGATTCATCGCGGGCGAGCCGATGAACCCGGCGACGAACACGTTCTGCGGGCTGTCGTAGAGGTTGAGCGGGCTGTCGACCTGCTGCAGCAGGCCGTCCTTGAGCACGGCCACGCGGTCACCCATCGTCATTGCCTCGATCTGGTCGTGCGTGACGTAGACGGTGGTAACACCGAGCCGTCGTTGCAGCGCCGCGATCTGGGCGCGGGTCGAGACGCGCAGCTTGGCGTCCAGGTTGGACAGCGGCTCGTCCATCAAGAACACCTGCGGCTCACGCACGATGGCGCGACCCATGGCGACTCGCTGCCGCTGACCACCAGACAGCGCCTTGGGCTTGCGGTCGAGGTACGGCTCCAGATCGAGGAGCTTGCCCGCCTCCCGAACGCGCTTGGCCCGGTCCTCCTTGCCAACGCCTGCCATCTTGAGCGCGAAGCCCATGTTGTCGGCGACCGTCATGTGCGGGTAGAGCGCGTAGTTCTGGAACACCATTGCGATGTCGCGGTCCTTGGGCGGCATGTGGGTGACGTCTCTGTCGCCGATGTGGATGGTGCCGTCGGAGACCTCCTCGAGGCCGGCGAGCATCCGCAGCGACGTCGACTTGCCGCAACCGGACGGGCCGACGAGCACCATGAACTCGCCGTCCCTGATCTCCAGGTCGAGCTTGTCCACTGCCGGGTGCTCGGCGCCCGGAAAGATCCGCGACGCCTGCGAGAACGTGACGTGTGCCATGAGATTGTTCCCTTCACCGGCAGGTACGTGCCGGACGATCCGTCGTGAGGGGTGAGCGGTCGAGGAGGGCCTATCCCTTCACCGACCCCGCGGTCAGACCGCGGACGAAGAAGCGCTGCAACGTGAAGAAAACGAACAGCGGCACGGTCATGGTGAAGAATGCACCCGCTGCGACGAGCTGCCAGCCTTCACCGAGGCGACCGAGGAGCTGTTGCAACTGCACGGTGACCACGGGGTTTCCGGTGCCGAGGAACAGCAGGGCGATCAGCAGGTCGTTCCAGACCCAGAGGAATTGGAAGATCGCGAACGCTGCCAGCGCCGGGACCGACATCGGCACGATCAGCCGCCAGAACGTCTGGAAGTGCGTCGCACCGTCGATGTCCGCGGACTCGATGATCGTCCGGGGCAGCGTCGCCATGTAGTTGCGCAGGATGTAGATCGCCAGCGGCATGCCGAAGCCGGTGTGCAGCAGCCAGACGGCAATGAACTGGCCGATGATGTCGAGCCCGTCACCGCCGAACAGCCGCAGCATCGGCACAAAGGCCACCTGGATCGGCACCACGAGCAGCGACACGACCACGACGAACAGGAAGTCCCTGCCCCGGAATCTCATGAAGGTGAAGGCGTACGCGGCGAACGCGGCGAACATGATCGGGATCACGGTGGCCGGGATGGCGACCACGATGGAGTTGACGAACGCCACCCCCATGTTGTTGTCGAAGATCGCCGCGTCGAAGTTGGCGAACGTCCACTGGGTCGAGAACGGGTTCGCCAGCGCCGACCACCAGCCACTGGTCACCGCGTCGTCCTTGCTGCGAAAGGACGTGATGAGCAGTCCCAGGGTCGGCAACGTCCAGAGCACGCAGGCGACGATCAGCGCAACCCGAGTCCCCCAACCGCCCTTGCGCGTCGGGTCCTGGTGACCTCCCGAGATGGCCCGGGACTTGGACCTGGACCTGACCGGGACCGTGGCCGTGGTCTGCGGGGTCGTCGCACTCATCGGTTCGCCTCCTCTTCCCTGAAGTGCCGGACCTGGTAGATCAGCACGGGGATGACCGCGAGCATCAGCAGCACGACGATCGCCGAGGCGAGACCGGCATTGCTGAACTGGAAGATCTGCTTGAAGAACTCGAGCCCGATCACGTTGGTGCCGAACTCGCCGTTGGTCATGACGTACACGACATCGAAGACCTTCATGACCAGGATCAGCACGGTGATGAAGACCGTGACCAACGTGCCACGGATCTGCGGGACGACGACCCGGAAGAACGTCTGCACCTCGCTGGCACCGTCGATGCGCGCGGCCTCCAGGGTCTCCTCCGGCACGCTCTTGATGGCGGCCGACAGCAGCACCATGGCGAAGCCGACCTGCAACCAGATCAGGATGACCATGAGCAGGATGTCGTTGAGGTTCCAGTCTGAGAACTGCAGCCAGCTGACCGGGTCGAGACCAACGGCGGTGATGATTGCGTTGAGCAGGCCCACCTGCGTGTCACCAGTGTCCTGGTCGTACACGAATCGCCAGATGGTCGCCGCCCCGACGAACGAGATGGCCATCGGGAGGAAGATGATCGACTTCGACGTCTTCTCCCAGCCCTCCGACAGCTTGTCGGCCAGCACCGCGACCATCAGTCCGAGGGCCACCGTCGCCGCGGGAACGACGATGATCCACAGCACATTGTTGAAGATCAGCTCTCGGAAGTCGGGATCGCCGAAGATGTCCTGGTAGTTCTGCAGCCCGACCCAACCGGTGCTGTCGTCGTTGGCGAAGCTGTAGACGATGGTCTGGACCGTCGGGTAGATGAGGAACAGGGCGATGAAGCTGATGGCCGGCAGAATGAAGATGTACGGCTTGAGCCTCCCCTCGACGCGCTGCGGCAGCCCCTCCACCGCCATGTTGAGGAAGAAGAAGAGCAGCATCGAGCCGCCTACGCCGGCGACGACCGCGACCAGCGCCTGCACGAGCTTGGGCATGTCGATGATGACGATGGCCTGGAACGCGGTGACCATCAGGTAGACGGTCACGACCAGTCCGACGACCCCGAACACGATCTTCTTGAGGTCCGCCTTGCCCCGGTTGACGGGGGCCCGCGCACCTGGCGGGGGGTCGCCGCCTGCCCGAACATCTTGGTCGACCACGGTGCTCACGGTGTCCTTCTTTCCGCTGTGAGGCCTCTCGGCAGTGGCAGGCTCAGCTGCTGGGCCAGCTCTCCTCGATGTCGGCGGTGACCTCGGCGGTGCTCTTGTCGCCGCTGGTCCACTCGACCATGCCGGTCCAGAAGGTTCCAGCGCCGACCTCTGCCGGCATCAGGTCGGAGGCGTCGAAACGGAAGACGTCGGCCTCGGTGGCGATCTTGGCGATCTCGGTGATCGTCTCGTTGGGGTAGTTGGAGGTGTCGAAGGTCGTGTGCGGCGACAGGAAGGACCCGGTCTGCGCCCACTCGGCACCGAACTCCGGGCTGGTGAGGAACTCGGCGACCTGGATCGCCTCGTCGTCGTCCCCGTTGAACAGCGAGACCATGTCGCCGCCACCGAGCACCGGGTCGCCGTCGAAGCCGCCCTCGTAGGGCGGGAAGGCGAACACGGTGTAGGTGTCGTCGAGATTCTTCTGGACCTCCGCGCCGTAGAAGTCGACGACGAAGTTGCCTTGCCGCTGCATCATGCAGCCGGGCGGGCTCTCGAGCTGGGGCACGTGGGCGTCTTCGACGTTGGTGTTGAGGATGCCCTCGGGGCCGCCCAGCACGAGATCCCCGAAGACGATCTCGCCGTAGGCGTCGAACGACTCCTGGATCAGCGGGTCGTCGAACGGGATCTCGTGGGCGACCCACTGGTCGTAGACGTCTGGCCCGGCCACGCGCAGCACCATCTCCTCGACCCAGTCCGTGCCGTACCACCCGGTGGCAGTGCCCGCCTCCATGCCGAGGCACCAGGGGGCGATGCCGTCGGACTTGATCTGCTCGGACAGGTCGAGCAGGTCCTGGTAGGTCGCCGGCACCTCGTAGCCACCTTGCTCCCAGGCCTGCTTGGGCACCCACACCAGGGACTTGACCGCGAGCTTCATGGGGGCACCGTAGGCGGTGCCCTCGCCGTCGGTGACCGCGTCGAGGAGGCCGGGGACCAAGGTCTCTTCCAGGCCCGCGGTGTCGAGGTAGTCGTCGATCGGCACGATGTCGCCGTCGGCGGCGATGTCCAGCAGCAGGCCGGGCTGCGGGAACACACCGATGTCCGGCGGGTTTCCGGACTGCACGTTCGACTGGATCAAGGTCGTGAAGTCCGCGTTGCCGGTGTACTTGACGTCGATGCCGGACTCGTCCTCGAACGGCGCGATCGTCTCCTCGAACGAGTCCTGCTCGGTGCCGGTGAAGGCGCCGAACACCTCGACCACGCCGTCGCCGCTGTCACTTCCGCCGGCCCCGTCGCTGTCGCTGCTGTCGTCACTTGATGCCAGACAGCCGGTCAGGGTGAGCGCCGCAACGCCCGTCAGGGCGGTGAGCCGAAGGCTGTGGGAGCGTCGCATGCCAGTCTCCTGTGATCGTTGGAGCTCGATAGACGAAACTATGCCACCGGGTGACCTCGGTCGCACCCATCCTCGACTGCTGCTGTTCACGCGGTGTTCCTCTCGTGTGGCGGGATCGTGCGGTGGGCAGAAGGTGGCTCGCCGGCGCGGGCTGTGGTGTCCCGCACGACCAGCTCGGTCGAGACGACCCGGTGTCGGGGGCTCGCGGACTCGCCGGCCGCGATCGTGTCGAGGACCGACCGAGCGGCGGCGTGCGCCTGGCGATAGACGTCTTGACGCACCGTGGTGAGGCCGAACGGCTCCGCCAGTTCGTGGTCGTCGAACCCGATCACGGAGATGTCCTGCGGCACCCGCAAGCCCAGCTGGCGGATCGTGTGCACCGCGCCGAAGGCCATCTCGTCGCTCGCGACGAACACCGCCGTCGGGATGCGTTCGGCCGCCAGGATCTGGGACATGGCCACCGCCCCGCCAGCGGCCGTGAAGTCACCCGCCGCCACGTGCGCCTCGGGCACGACGACACCCGCCTCGCGGATGGCGTCGTCGAAGCCGGCGCGGCGCTGAGCGGGCGCGGCGAAACCCATCGGCTCGCTGGGGTCTCCGCCGATCAATGCCAACCGCTGGTGGCCGAGGTTGAGCAGGTGGCGAGTTGCGAGGCGGGCCGCGCCCCGGTCGTCGATGCGTACGCTGGACGAGCCGGGCACGATGTCGCCCACGAACGCCATCGGCACCCGCAGGCCCGCCAGCGCGGTCTCCTCGGCCTCGGACACCGGCAGCGTGAGCAGCACGGCGCCGTCGGCGCGACCGCGTACCGGCATCTGGGTGAAGAACCGCTCGCGAGCGGCGGGCTGGTGCAGGTCATAGAGCAGCAGGTCGAAGCCCGACCTCGCCAGCTCGTGCTGGATCCCCGCCACCGCGGTGGCAAAGAACCACCTGCACACGAACGGTGTCACCACCGCGACCGTGTGTGTGCGCCCAGTCGCCAGCCGGGCGGCGCTCGGAGTGGCCACGAACGCCAGCTGGTCGGCGGCATGCTGGACCCGGCGCCTGGTGGCGGCCGACACGGTGCCCGCGCCGCGCAGTGCACGCGAGGCCGTCGACTTGGACACCCCGGCGTGGGCGGCGACGTCAGCGATGGTGGCCAACGCCAACGCCTCTGCAGGTGCCCACGAGGGGAAACGTAGTCGCGGCGGCGGGGTTGCCACAACCGGTTGCGTTGTCACAGATCGGTAACAGGCAACGTGGTTGGCAGGCAGACGTACCGGCTCATGCCGGACGCACCACAACCGGTCCCAGGTTCCCGGCCGACCCGCGGAACCGCCGACTGCGGGGTTCCGTGTCCTCATCGGGCGCTCGGCGCACCCGTTGTCTCGCAATCGGGAGTCAGGCGTCGTCGCCGGCCGACGGCTCAGACTGCGCGCTCCAGCAGCTCGGTGACCAGGGCGGCGATCGGTGAGCGCTCCGAGCGGGTCAGGGTCACGTGCGCGAACAGCGGATGCCCCTTGAGTGTCTCGACCACGGCAGCCACGCCGTCGTGCCTGCCGACCCGCAGATTGTCGCGCTGAGCCACGTCGTGGGTGAGCACCACCCGGCTGCCCGAACCGATGCGGGAGAGCACGGTGAGGAGCACGCCCTGCTCGAGCGACTGCGCCTCGTCGACCACGACGAACGCGTCGTGGAGGGAGCGGCCCCGGATATGGGTGAGGGGCAGCACCTCGAGCATCCCGCGGTCGAGCACCTCCTCGACGACGTGACCGCTGACCAGCGCCCCGAGGGTGTCGAAGACGGCCTGCGCCCAGGGCTGCATCTTTTCCGACTCGTTCCCGGGTAGGTAGCCGAGATCCTGCCCGCCGACGGCGTACAGCGGTCGAAACACGACGACCTTCTTGTGCTGGCGACGCTCGAGCACCGCTTCGAGGCCGGCGCACAACGCCAGCGCGGACTTGCCCGTGCCGGCCCGGCCGCCGAGAGAGACGATGCCGACGTCGGGATCGAGCAGCAGCTCGAGCGCGACCCGCTGCTCAGCGGATCGCCCGCGCAGACCGAACACTTCTCGGTCACCCCGTACG
>JACCWP010000291.1 GCA_013697585.1 Nocardioidaceae bacterium | reverse complement strand
CGTTCTCGTCGTGGAGCACAAGCCCGAGACGATCGCGATCGCCGACCACATCGTCGACCTCGGCCCCGGCGCCGGTACGGAAGGCGGCACTGTGTGCTTCGAGGGCACCGTGGAGAGACTGCGGGGGAGTGAGACCACCACCGGCCGCCATCTCGACGACAGGTCGACCCTCAAGGAATCGGTGCGTTCGCCGGCAGGCACACTGGAGATCCGCGGCGCGTCGACGCACAACCTCCACGACGTTGACGTCGACGTCCCTCTGGGGATGCTCTGTGTGATCACGGGCGTCGCCGGCTCCGGCAAGAGCTCGCTGATCCACGGCTCGGTCTCCGGCCGCGACGGCGTGGTGGTGATCGACCAGGGCGCGATCCGCGGCTCGCGACGGAGCAACCCGGCGACCTACACCGGCCTGCTCGACCCGATCCGCAAGGCGTTCGCAAGGGCCAACGGCGTGAAGCCGGCGCTGTTCAGCGCCAACTCCGAGGGCGCCTGCCCCACCTGCAACGGCGCCGGCGTCATCTACACCGACCTGGGCGTCATGGCCACCGTCGAGTCCACCTGCGAGGAGTGCGAGGGGAAGCGGTTCCAAGCGTTGGTGCTGGGCTACCCGCTGGGCGGCCGAAACATCGCCGAAGTGCTCGCGATGTCGGTGACCGAGGCCGAGCAGTTCTTCGACGACGGCGAGGCACGTACGCCTGCCGCCCACAAGATCATCGACCGGCTCGCCGATGTCGGGCTCGGCTACCTATTGCTTGGGCAGCCGCTGACCACGCTGTCCGGCGGCGAGCGGCAGCGGCTCAAGCTGGCCACCCAGATGGCCGAGAAGGGTGACGTCTACGTCCTAGACGAGCCGACCACCGGCCTCCACCTCGCCGACGTCGAGCAGTTGCTCGGCCTGCTCGACCGGCTCGTCGACTCCGGCAAGTCGGTCGTCGTCATCGCGCACCACCAGGCGGTCATGGCGCATGCCGACTGGATCATCGACCTCGGCCCTGGCGCCGGCCGCGACGGCGGTCGGATCGTCTTCCAGGGCACACCCGCGGAGCTCGTCAAGGCCCGCTCCACCCTCACTGGTGAGCACCTCGCCGCCTACGTCGGCACCTGACCGAGCCCTCGAGGACACCCTGAGACGAGTGCTCTCGCCTGCTTCGACTCGTCTCAGGTGAACCGGGAACGGGAGTGTTCGACACGGGCGAGTGACTCCCCGTTGGCCCGGTGACCCTAGCGCCGGCGACCTGCCAGCCGTGATCGCCGAGGTCCGTGATGTGGGCACGCACGCCTTCGACGCGTCATGATTCACCTGATCGAGCAGTTCGCCCGGTGCACGTCGAACGCGTTGGTCCGGCGTCAGACGTCGACGGCTAGGCGGACGGTCACCAGGTCGCCCACCTCGAGCCCTTCGGCCCTCCGCACGGACGCCTTCACCGGCACGATGTACCGCCCATCCTGCGGGAACAGCGACGTCTTCCACCGGGTGTCCCCGATCTGCGCCTCGACCGGAATCATGCCCCAGCCGTAGGTCACGAACGCGGAAGTCGCGCCCAGCTCATCGCACTGCTCTTCCGGAACGGTGATGAAGTGCCACGGCGCCGGGCCCTTCCAGAACCACATCTCGCCGCTGAACTCCAGGTTCACTCGATCAAGGAGATAGGAGCCGCCCAGCTCGAGCAACTTCGCCGCGCTCGTCCAGCTCATGGGCGTTGACTCGCTCCTGGTCCAGGAGGTCGCTGGCAGGGCCAAGTCCGCACGGCCGGGAGCAGCTCGCGTCGTCCTGAACGTCCATTGGGTCCACGACCGCTCGGGGCTATTGTGACGCCGACAATGCGTCGGTCAACAACGCGACGAGCGCCTCCAGCTGCACGTCGGCCGATGACGACACCTCCTCGTCCGAACCGTCGAGCGCCCTGGCGGCAAGCCCGGCCTTGCTGTCGATGAGCTCCGCGATCCTCGCGTCGATGGTCTGTGCGGCGATGATGCGCCATGCGGTGACCGGGTCCCCCTGACCGATTCGGTGCAGGCGGTCGATGGCCTGAGTCTGCTCCGCGTCGGTCCAGGAAAGCTCCGCAAGCACGACGTTGGACGCGACCTGCAGGTTGATGCCCACGCCAGCCGCCGTCAGGGAGCAGACCACGATGGAGACGTCGGGATCGTTCACGAAGGCGTCGATGTTCTGCTGTCGCGACGCTGGGGTCTGCTGGCCACGGATCGACGAGTAACGGATCCCGCGCTTGGTGAAGGTCTGCTGGGCGATGTCCATCACGTCGACGTGCTTGGCGAAGAAGACGACCTTGCCGACATTTCGCGCGAGCTGTGCGGCGTAGTCGGCGGCGAGGCCAGCCTTCGCCTGGCCGATGCGCCGCATCATGGTGAACACGTTCTGGTCGGTCTTTGCCGTGGTGGTGTCTTTCCGTTCCCAGGTGGCGACCTGGCGCACGAGGTCATGGTCGATGCCCTCGATGACGAGGCCGGATGTGCGCGTCGCGAGTGCGCCCTCGTATCGCGACACGAGGCGGCGAGCCAGGTCACGCTCAGCCTCCCGGATCGAACGGCTGGCCTCGCCGTCGAGCTCGACAGGGAGGTCGGCGATGCGGCGGGCGGGCAGGTCGGCGGCCACGTCGACCTTGCGGCGACGGACGATGCCGAGGTCGACCACGCAGCTGCGAGCGGCGGGGTAGAACCCCGGGTCGGCCGGCGTCAGGCCGGTCTCCTCGAGCGACTCCATCAGCTCGGCGAGCGGCTTCGTGTCATTGATCCAGCCTAGAAACTGCCAGATGGCCGAGAAGTCCTCGATGTCGTTGATCAGCGGGGTGCCGGTCAGCGCCATCAGCAGGGGATGCGCACTGCGGGATCGGATGCGATCGGAGAGCTGCAGCACGTGCTGTGAGCGCTGGGAGGTCTTGTTCTTGATGAAGTGCGCCTCGTCGACCACCATGCCGCGGAAGCCGAGGTCACCGAGCCAATCGACGTGGCGGTCGAGGATGTCGTAGTTGACGATGACGATGTCGGCGAAGCCGTCGATCGTGTCACCGTTGCCGTGGATCACGGTGGAGGGTCGGTTGGGTGTCCAGAGGCCTGCCTCGCGTGCCCAGTTGGTCTTGACGACGTTCGGTACGACCACGAGCAGCGGATAGGCGTTCGCGGCCTTCGCGGCAAGCAGTGCCTGGGCTGTCTTGCCGAGGCCCGGCTCGTCGGCCAGCAGGAAGGTCCGGTGGCCGGCGGCGGCGGCAGCGACCAGTCGCGCCTGGTGCGACATCAGCTGTAGGCCCCCTGGCGCTCCCAAGGAGGACGGCTCTGGCAGGGCAAGGCAGGCCGGGGCTCCACTGCCGGCGTACTCGAACGACCTCAAGAGTGGGCCGAGCAGCTCCCAACCAGCCAGGCGGCGAGGACGGGGCTGGCTCCGCGCGGCGGACGCGAAGTCGGGTGCGAGGAAGGGGTTGGCGAGCTGTCGCGAGATGACCGACTGCGGCACCACTCGGCGCTCGGTTGTGGCATCGGCGAGAGCGGGCTTGGTGGGTGGGGCCTCGTCAGGGGCGGTTTCGACACCGGCAGTCCGTAGCATGTCGCGCTTGAGCGACCTGGCCGCGTCGGAGACGACGGCGTCCTCCGCGAGTAGCGCGAGCAGCGAGGTATCGCGGGCAGCGGTCTTTGCCAAGATCGTCGCGACCCCGTCGAGGCGTTTGAGCTGCTCAGCCCGGTGCGCCTCGCTGCTGGTCTCGTCAGCCTTGACGAGGGCGCGCTGCTCGCGCACCAGCAGGGCGACGACCTGGAACTTCGTGCGCACCGAAGCCATCACCGGTCCGCGCTCGGCGGCCGCCTCGACCTCGCGCACGGCGCGGGCGAGCACCGGGATGATGCCCCGGTTGTCGAGGTCTCGGACGCGTCGCTGGTTTCGGGGAACGATACGGCGAGCGCTCGATTGGCGCTGGCCTCGTCGAGCCACAAACTCCTCCTCTGAAGTGCCCAGGCACGCTCAGCACTGCGCACTGACAACACCCGCCCGCAGTCCCGCGGCCGGGCGACGAGAAGTCGATCGGACAGGTGGGCCCGGTGGCTGTGCACCCCGGTCCCACGGATCTGCGACAGATCGACTCGTCGGGCCCGACGCCCCGCCCGAGCGGAAACTCGACCAACAGTCGATGGCCGAGTCAGCGACCGCCGAACCGATGACATCGCCGAACGAGCGACTTCACCCCGTGCGCCGGACAAAGTCCAGTGTAGCGCCCAATTGACGCGCGCGGGGGGCTGCGGTTCTCGAACTGGAGCCGGGCGTAGAGCCCACCGGGCACTCCTGAGGCAGGGCCCGCCACCGCCGCCGGCCACCCAGGTGTCGTGACCCTCTCGGCTGAGTGACCTCCCCGGGGGTTGGACGGGCAGGATTCGGCCCGCGGGCGGACGCCTACGGCTCGAGTGAGCTCGGGTCGCTCGGGACGTCAATAGCGTGCTCCCGGAGCGCTGCCAGTGGCACGACCTTCAGCACCGCTTCGTTGGTGGCGGCCAGCACGACCGGCGCAGCCACGCCGGCGTCATAGGCTCGCGCCCAGTTCGCCGCGGTGACGCACCAGCGGTCGCCGGGTGAGAGTCCGGCGAAGCGGTACTCGGGTCTCGGTGTCGAGAGGTCGTTACCGATGCTGAGCTGGTGGTTGAGAAACTCGGCTGTGACGACGGCGCAGATGGTGTGGCTCCCGAGGTCCTCTGGACCGGTGCTGCAGCAGCCATCGCGGAAGTACCCGGTCAGCGGGTCCGTGCCACACGGGTGCAACTCGTCGCCAAGGACGTTGCGCTCTGTCACCGATCCAGCATCGCGCACGCCGGTGGCATTCGTGCCACCGGCAGCCAGTCGCTGCGAGTCCCTCACCCCGCGTGGAGCACTGTGGATGCATGAGCGAGCGAACGGCCCCAGACATGTGGGTGGACCCCCCGGAGGATCCCCGCAAGACCGGCGAGCAACCCGTCGGCGAGAAGGAGACCCTGTGGGGCTATCTGCAGCACTACCGCCTGACCTTGCAGATGAAGTGCGAGGAGCTCGATGCGGCACAGCTGGCGCAGCGGTCCGTCCCGCCGTCGACCATGTCGTTGCTCGGTCTGGTGCGCCACCTTGCGCAGGTCGAGCACCATTGGTTCCAGCGGGTCCTGCAAGGCCATGACGTGCCCCGGCTCTATCGGTCCGAGACCGATTGCGACCACGACTTCAACGGTGCGGTTGCCGACCCGGCTGTCGTTGAGGAGGCATGGTCGACTTGGCGTCGCGAGGTTGCGGCCGCCGACGCATGGCTGGCCGGAGACGTTGCGATGGACGCCATGGTGCCGTTCGCCGACGACATCACGCCAGTGCGCGACATCGTCGTGCACATGATCGAGGAGTACGCCCGCCACGTTGGGCACGCAGACCTGCTGCGCGAGCGCATCGACGGCCGCACCGGCCAGTGACTGCGGGCGCGACGCCGTCGACGGCGCACAGTGCGCCCAGCCGGTGAGCGGGACTGCAGCGGGATGCGGCCTTCCCGGTGGCGTCGCTGTCTGAGATGCGCGATGGAGGCGGCGGAGCGTCGATAGACGCGGCGCACCAACCAGGGGGGTAGTGATTGACGCTCCTCTTCCCAGACCCTCGCCCTTGGATGGGGCTGGCAGCCGCAGCTCCAATCGTCTGGCAGAGACCCGTGCGTGGCTCTCGGCTCGCCGGTATGCACTTCGATGCGGCACAGGTGCTTGGTGCTGACAGCCGTACTGCTTCGGGCCGGCCAACCTGGTTGGTGCTCCCTGGTCACAGTCCAGCGGGCTGCCGTCGAGGCGCTCCGCGACGAGTACGTCATCAGCCAGGGCGTCACTGACCGACACGACCGACCGCCAGCCGTGAAGGCCGGTTCAGAACGGGGCGTCATGACGCCCCTGCTCACTTCCGGGTGCGCACGGCCCGATAGATGGCAGCCATGTCCTCGTCCCCGTGACCTGCCGCCGCTGCCCGTGCCAGCTGGTCCCGGGCAGCCTCCGTGACGGCCATCTCCAGACCGGCCTCGCGGGCGGCGTCCAGCACGAGCCCAGCGTCCTTGAGGGCCCCGGCGAGGCTGAACGCCGACGGGAAGTCGCGGGCGATCATGGCCGCTCCCTTGATCTGGGCGTACGGCGTGTCCGTAGGTCCACCGTTGATCGCGTCCAGGAAGAGCTGTGGAGCGATGCCGAGGCGCTCGGCCAGGGCCACGGACTCGGCGATGCCCTCGATGAGTGCGAGCACCCACGCGTTGACAACAAGCTTCAGCCGGCTGGCGCCGACCTCTCCGTCCACCCAGATCGTGCGAGCGCCCACCGCTTCGAGCAGCGGGGCGACTGCCGGGTGGAGGGCAGCGTCACCGGTGGCGAGCACCACCAGCGTGCCTTGTTCGGCCGGGGCCCTCGTGCCGAGGACCGGGGTGTCGACGAAGCCGACATCGTGCTGCTTGGCGAGAGCCGCCAGGGCACGTGAGCCGTCGAGACCAACCGTGCTCGCCTGCAGCCAGACGGCCCCGGCCGAGAGAGCGGGGAGCGCCTCGCGAGCCGACTCGCGGACAGAGTCGAGGTCCCACAGCGTCGTCAGCAGGTGCGTCGCGCCGCGGGCTGCCTCGGCTGCGGTCCCGCAGACAGTTGCGCCGTCGGCTGCCAAGGGCACGGCCCGCTCACCGGTGCGATTCCACACCCGGGTGGCATAACCCGCCGCGAGCAGGTTGCGCGCCATCGCTGCCCCCATCGTGCCGGTGCCGAGTACGGCAACCGTTACGTTCCCGGGTGATGGGTCGACCAGCTGAAGGTCATCGCTCATCCGCACTGCCTATCCAAAGGCGCCGTCAGCTGCAATCGGGAACAGGCCAGAGGTTGGCCGGGGTCACTGGATCGGCAGGACGTAGACATGCTCGCGGTCCAGCATGCCGCCGGTGGCGTGGAATCCGGAACGCTCGTAGAACGACATCGGGCGCGCGGAACCACGGGTGAGCGTCGGGTGTGTTGGCGGCCTCGTGCAGCGAGGACGCGACGCCGTCGACGAAGTCGGACTGCTCGAGTGTCACGGCGAGGCGGAGCACCTCGGCACGATTCGAGTCTGTGATCTCGCGCAATGTCACGACCGCGTCGATGGTCACGGCAGCGCCACGTGCAACGTTGCGGTGAGCGGGACGTGCGCCTGCTCGTTGGCGCCGGCCTCGCCGCACCGCCGTCCGTGCGAGCGTGTCTCCGCATCTACCACCGACTGATCCTCGCCGATTCCTTCCCCGTTGTCTGTGCGAACGGCCTGGTCGTCGGCGGACCCGCGCAACGGCAGTGGCGCTCCGGTGATGCTCAGCCGTTTGCCGAGCCGGTACGCCGTGCGTTGGAGACGCCTTCATCGCTGCCCTGGCTGTCGACTGACTGCTGGTCGGCGGCCTCGGACCGCGACGCAACGTCGTGGGCGGATGGGTCGTCGTCCGGAGTCTGGGGGATTCGACGCAGTGACCAGGGTTCGTACCCCGTCGCCTTGGCACCGACGGCGACCGACAGGTAGGCGATGAGGGCGCCGCCGATGTCGTCGGCCAAGTAGTGCCAGCCGAAGTAGATGGTGGCGAGCACTGTGAGACCGGTGTAGGTCCACAACGTCCACCGGATCCAGCTGTGCAGGCCGAGCCGGTGCGCGATCAGTGCGGCAGTGACCACGACCGACACGTGCAGGGACGCGAACGCCGCGATGCCCTGCACCGCCTCGGTGCCGATCGGGTCGGAGATGACGAATATCCTGGATCGCAGCAGGCCTTCCTGCAGGGCAGCCACGCCCGTGTCAGGCAAGTCGCTGAAGTCCCCGAAGCGCACGTACCCGGGCCCGAGGGATGGGATGGCGTAGTAGCTGAGCGCTCCGAGCAGCCAGTTGAGGCACAGCGCCGTGACGTACCAGAATCCCCTGCGCACGTTGGCGGTCCACACCAGCGCGGCCGCCAACGAGACCGGCACAAACAACAGATAGCTGACGTAGACCCACGACAGCACGTGCGCCGACACACCGACGCCGAGCAGGTCGTGCAGGACGTCTGCGGGCCGGTGGCCGAACAGCAGCAGCCGGTCGGTCGCGGCCAGGAAGTCGTCGTAGACCGGCTCAGTCACTGCCGGGAGGAAGCTCTTGATGTTCCGGTACGAGACATAGCTGAGATAGAAGCAACCCAGCCCGATCACGACCACCCGCAGCCGTGCCCAGCTCCAACGCTGGCCGAGGATGGTCCGAGCCGTGGTGAAGAAGTCGATCATGCGCGGGGTGCGATACCAGGCCCGCGGGACGATGTCGGCGAGCAGCGCGACCAGCACGATGGCGGGCAGCCTGATGTATGAGGGACCAGCGACGCCGTCGGGGTCGCGCAGCGGGAGGTCGAGCACGAGCGCTCCCACCGCCGCGATCAGGCCCGAGAGCATCGCGATGGCGATGGCGTAGGCGTACGGGCGGTGCGGCATGACCTGCTCACCCTACCGACCGCCGTCCTGAACTGTGCTGGTGCCCGTGGGGCTGATGGTGCACAATGGGTGACGGCACGTCACTGTCCGCCCGCACGCGAGGCCGCTGGGGAAGGCGCACCTCGAGCCTGGGAGGACACCGTGAGCAGCTCTGCACGGGGCGTGATCTACGTCCACTCCGCACCGTCGGCGTTGTGCCCGCACATCGAGTGGGCCGTCGGTGGAGTTCTTGGCGTGCCGATCTCCCTGCCCTGGACGTCCCAGCCTGCTGAGCAGGGGGCCTACCGGGCCGAGCTGTCCTGGCAGGCGGGGCCGGGCACCGCGGCCGTCTTGTGCTCGGCGCTGCGCGGCTGGCCCCACGTGCGGTACGAGGTGACGGAGGACCCGACGCCGGTGAGCGAGGGCGGGCGCTTCTCGTACACACCCGAGCTCGGCGTCTTCCACGCGGTCACCGGTCTGCACGGAGACCTGATGATTCCCGAGGACCGGCTGCGCGCGGCGACGGCGAAAGGGGAGCACGGCGAGACGCTGGCCGACGAGATCGCGGCCCTGCTGGGCCAGCCATGGGACGACGAGCTCGAGCCGTTCCGCCACGCGGGCGAGGGTGCTCCGGTGCGCTGGCTGCACCAGGTCGTGTGACGCGCGGTCAGCGGCTCGTGGTTGCGCGGTCAGCGGCTCGTGGTTGCGCGGTCAGCGGCTCGTGGTTGGGACTGGCCGGGTGCTCACCCGACGCTGACGGTGACCACCGGCGTGCTCAGCCCGGTGCCCGGGTCGGTCACGCGGAACAGGTTCTGGCCCGGCTGGCCGGTCTGCACGAAGGTGGAGAACGTGCCCAGCTCGCTTGTGCTCAAGCCCACCGGAAACAGCGCCCAGAGTCCGCCCTCCTTGCGCTCGATCTGCAGTGGCGCGCCGGCGGGCAGCCCGGGGAAGCGTCCCGTCAGCGTGATCTCCTCATAGCTGGCGACCTGCGTCGGCGACGCGCTGAGCGTCGGCGCGGCGGGGTCGGCACTGCTGCTCGGTGAGTCGGCGACGGGCGACTCCGACGTCGCAGGGGGCTCGCTGTCGGATGGTTCGGGCGTGGAGGGACCTGCGCCGAGGGTCGGGGGCGTCTCTTGATCGTCGAAGCCGGCGGCGTCCAGCACGGTCGTGCTGGCCCAGGCGATGACCAGACCCAGGACGATCCCGAACGTGATCAGACCGGCCAGCGACGCGACCAGCATCTTGCCGCGTCGCCCGCGCCAGAACGGTTCCTGGTCCGAGCTCACGACACCTCCTGCAGGTCGCAGTGACCCAGGGCCGACCCCAGGACGCGCCGCCAGTCTGCCAGGACCAGTGTGCGGGCAGCCTCAGAGCGGGATGTTGCCGTGCCGTCCCCGCACCGGTCCGCCGGCGAGTGCCTCAGCCAGTGCCGCTGCCAGGACCGAGCGGGTACGAGCGGGCTCGACGATCTCATCGATCACACCGATTTCGGCGGCCTTGCCGACACCACCGGCCAGCAGCTCGTGCTCGGCTGCCAGCTCGCCCTCGACCTTCGTGCGGAGCTCGGGCACCACCTCCGCCAACCGCCGGCGGTGCAGGACGCGAATCGCTGCAACGGCCCCCATCACCGCCACTTCCGCGCCCGGCCAAGCGAACACCTTGGTCGCCCCAAGACAGCGTGCGTTCATCGCGATGTACGCACCGCCGTAGGCCTTGCGGGTCACCAGCGTGATCCGCGGCACCGTCGCCTCGCTGAACGCGTGCAGCAGCTTGGCCCCTCGACGGACCACTCCGTCCCACTCCTGCCCGACGCCTGGCAGGTAGCCCGGAACGTCGACGAGCACGAGCAGTGGCACACCGAACGCGTCGCACATCCGGACGAACCGTGCCGCCTTCTCGGCTGACGCAGAGTCGAGACAGCCGCCGAGGCGCAGCGGGTTGTTGGCGATGACGCCGACCGTACGACCACCGAACCGCCCGAGGGTGGTCGTGATGTTGGGTGCCCAGCGGGCGTGGAGCTCGAGTGCGCTGCCGGGATCGAGGACCCGCTCCAGCAGCGGGTGGACGTCGTAGGCACGTCGCATCGACTCGGGCAGCGCGGCACCCAGGTCGACGTCGTCGACGGCGCTGACCGTCAGCTCGCCCTGGGCGCCTAGCAGCGACGTCAGCCGGCGCGCCTCCCCGATCGCGTGCTCATCCGATTCGGCCAGCACGTGCACGACGCCCGAGCGGCGGCCGTGTGGCTCCGGTCCGCCCAGCCGGAGCATGTCGACGTCCTCGCCGGTGACGGAGCGCACGACATCGGGCCCGGTGACAAAGATCCTGCCCGCGGGACCGAGGATGACCACGTCGGTGAGCGCGGGTCCATACGCAGCGCCGCCAGCCGCCGGGCCAAGCACGACCGAGATCTGCGGGACGCGGCCGGACGCGAGAGTCATCTGGTGAAAGATCTCGCCGACCGCGTGCAGCGACAGCACTCCTTCGGCCAACCGGGCGCCGCCGGAGTGCCACAGCCCGACGATCGGGGCGTCGTCGGCGACCGCTCGTGCGTACGCCTGGACGACCACCTTGCAGCCAGCATCGCCCATGGCGCCGCCCATGACGGTGGCGTCTGAGCAGAAGGCGACGGTGTGGGTGCCGTCAACGGTGCCAACCGCCGCGCGCATGCCCGACAGGTCGTCGGGCGTGATCAGCTCCATCGAGCCGGCGTCGAACAGTGCGCCGAGCCGGACGGCGGGGTGACGCGGGTCCGCGTCCCGCGGCGGCTTGACGGGCCTGCTCGGCGCGGGCGAACTGGTGGCTGCACTCATGCGGGCACCTCTCGGTCAGACGGTGCGGAAGGCCAGGGCGACGTTGTGACCGCCGAAGCCGAAGGAGTTGTTGAGCGCGGCGAGGTCGCCCGGTGGCAAGTCGCGCGGCTTGGTGGCGATGTCGAGGTCGACCGCCTCGTCGACCTTGTGCAGGTTGATTGTCGGCGGGATCACCCGGTTGTACAGGGCGAGCACCGTCGCGATCGACTCGAGCGCACCGGCCGCCCCCAGCAGGTGCCCCGTCATGGACTTGGTGCTGGTCACCACCACCGAAGAAGCGGCGGCCCCGAGAGTCGCGTGGACCATCAACGCCTCGGCGACGTCGCCCTGTGGGGTCGATGTGGCGTGTGCGTTGATGTGCTTGATGTCTGCCGGCTGAAGCCGGGCATCACGCATCGCGATCGCCATCGCCCGCGCCCCACCGCGGCCCTCGGGGTCGGGCTGGGCGATGTCGTGGCTGTCTGAGGTGACGCCGGCGCCGGCAACCGCGGCATAGACCCGCGCGCCGCGCGCCTTGGCGTGCTCCTCCGACTCGAGCACCAACAAGCCCGCACCCTCGCCGAGCACGAACCCGTCGCGGTCGGTGTCCCATGGCCGGGACGCCGCCTCGGGCTCGTCGTTGCGCTTTGACAGCGCCATCATGTTCGCGAACGCGGCGAGCGGCAACGGGTGGATCGCTGCCTCCGTACCACCGACCACGACGACGTCGGCGCGGTCGAGCCGGATCATGTCCACCCCCAGCGCAACACCCTCGCTGCCCGACGCGCACGCCGAAACCGGTGTGTGCACTCCCGCCTGAGCTCCGACAACCAGCCCGATGTTGGCGGCCGCCGAGTTGGGCATCAGCATCGGGATGGCAAAGGGAGACACGCGGCGCGGCCCCTTGTCGCGCAGCGCGTCATAGCTGGAGAGCAATGTGGTGACACCGCCGATGCCGGATGCGCAGGCGACACCGAGCCGCTCGGAGTCGACCTCGACGTCCTCGAGCCCCGCGTCGGCCCATGCCTGCTTGGCTGCGATCACGGCGAACTGCGCCGAGCGGTCCATCCGCCTCGCCTTGACGCGCTCGAGCACCTCGGAGGGCTCGACGGCGACCTCGGCGGCGATCCGTACCGGCAGCTGCGCGGCCCACTCGTGCTCGAGCCGGTTGGCGCCCGAACGGCCGGCAAGGAGGGCCTCCCAGGTCGAGCCGACGTCGCCTCCGAGGGGGCTGGTCAGACCGAGGCCGGTCACGACGACGGTGCGGGTCATGGGGCGCTCACCTCACAAAGGGTCGCAATTGCGGGAAACGGGTGTCAGGACGTGGCTTGCGACCCCCAGAACCCCGCAATTGGCGGCAGGGGACGGGGGGTTGGGGTCAGGCGAGCTGGCGCTCGATGTACGCCACGGCGTCACCCACGGTCTTGAGGTTCTTGACCTCGTCGTCGGGGATCTTGACGTCGAACTTCTCCTCGGCGGCGACAACCACCTCGACCATGGACAACGAGTCGACGTCCAAGTCGTCGACGAACGACTTGTCCAGCTGGACGTCGTCAGCGGGGATGCCAGCGACCTCGTTGACGATGTCGGCGAGCGAGGTGCGGATCTCCTCGGTGGTGGCCATGTCTTCTCCTTCTGTTGGGGGCGTGGCGTGTGCGGGACAGGACAGTCAGTGGCCGCGGACGGCGGTCACGGCAGTCGCACCACTTGGGCGGCATAGACGAGGCCGGCGCCGAACGCGATCAGCAGTGCCAGATCGCCCCGCCGTGCCTCGCCGTCGGCGATCAGCCGCTCCATCGCCAGCGGCACGGATGCCGCGGACGTGTTGCCCTGCTGGGCGATGTCGCGGGCGATGGCGACGTGCGGTGGCAGCTTGAGCGCGCGAGCCATCGCGTCGGTGATGCGCATGTTGGCCTGGTGCGGGATGAACACGTCAAGATCGTCGACGGTGAGGCCGGCGCGTTCGAGGGTCTGCTTGGCCACCTTGGCCATCTCGAAGCTGGCCCACCGAAAGACCGGGTTGCCCTCCATCCGCAGTGTGTGGGACCCCTTCTCGGACTCGGGGTCGGGGTCGACCTTGACCGGCCACGGCGCCTCCTGCCGGATCAGGTCATAGCGGGCGCCGTCGGATCCCCACACCACGGGGCTGATGCCGTGCTCGTCGGTCGGCCCCACCACGACCGCGCCGGCACCGTCGGCGAAGATGAACGAGGTCGAGCGGTCGGTCGGGTCGGTGATGTCGCTGAGCTTTTCGACCCCGATCACGAGGACGTGCTGGGCGGACCCCGCCCGCACCATGTCGGACGCGAGCGAGACGCCGTAGCAGAAGCCCGCGCACGCCGCGGACAAGTCGAACGCCGCGGCTGGCGTGGCGCCCAGCTGCTCGGCGATCATCGCGGCGGCCGACGGCGTCTGCAGCAGGTGCGAGACGGTGGCCACGACGACGCAGTCGAGCTGCTCGGCCGCGATGCCTGCCTGTTCCAGCGCGGTCCGCGAGGCGGCCACCGACATCGACACCACGGTCTCGTCGGCGCCGGCGAAGCGGCGGGTCTCGATGCCCGAGCGGGTACGGATCCACTCGTCGGACGAGCCGATCAGGTCGACGATCTCGGCGTTGGGCACGACCCGGGCAGGTCGGTAGACGCCGAGACCGAGCAGAGCGACGGCGGGTCCCGGAGTGGGTGCCGGCAGCGCGGTCATGCGATCGCCTCCGGATGGAGTCTCACCAGCGGCTGGCCGGGCGCGACCAGGTCACCGTCCTCGACCAGCCACTCGACGACCGTGCCACCGTGCGGGGCCAGTACCGGGATCTCGTCGCGCAGGCTTCGTACGGCCCCGACCTGCTCCTCGGGCTGCAGCGGCTTGTCGCGGTCGCGGTCGTCGGCCAGCACGAACGTGCCCTTGGCCGGCGCCACCAGCAGCCGCCACGTCGGCGATCCCTCCATTGGCGAGGCCACCGCGTGCTCGTCGACGAAGGCGCGGGCGTCGTCGAGCTGGTCGGGCGTCTTGAGCGCGAAGGTCGCGACCCCGGGGAGACTGCGGCGGGCGATACCGACAAGCGTTCCCGCCGGTGGCATCTCCAAGAGCCCGGTGACTCCGAGGTCGGCCATCGTCTGCATGCACAGGTCCCAGCGCACGGGACGGGCGACCTGGCCGACGATCCGACGTATCACCTCGGGGCCGTCATGGACGACCTGGCCGTCGCGGTTGGAGATCAGCCTTGCGCGTGGGTCGTGGGTGTAGACGCAGCGGGCGTAGCGGGCCAGCGACTCGACGGCCGGTTCCATATGCGCGGTGTGGAACGCACCCGCCACGGACAGCGCGGTCAGCCGGGCCTTGGCCGGACCCTTGCCGGCCGCCACCGCATCGGCAAGCGCGGCGAGCTGCTCGACGGTGCCTGCCGCCACCACCTGACCGGGACCGTTGTCGTTGGCGGCGGTGAGGCCAAGGTTTCCAAGCAGACTCAGCACCTCGTCGTGGTCCCCACCGAGCACGGCGGTCATCGACGTGGCGGTGCGTTCGGAGGCCGCTGCCATCGCCTTGCCCCGCTCGCGTACGAGCACCATCGCCTGCTCGGCCGAGATCACTCCTACGCCGGCCGCGGCGGTGATCTCGCCGACGCTGTGGCCGCTGGTTGCGCCGACGGCGCTGAAGGCGTCGGACGGGTGCGGGAACAACGAGACCGCCGAGACGAGGCCGGCGGCGACCAGCAGCGGCTGGGCCACCGCGGTGTCGCGGATGGTGTCGGCGTCGGCCTGCGTGCCGTAGTGCGCGAGGTCGAGACCGGCGACCGCTGACAGCCAGTGCAGTCGCTCGGCGAAGACCGGGTCCTCGATCCACGGGCTCAAGAAGCCGGGCTTCTGGGCCCCTTGCCCGGGAGCGACGATGACAAGCACGGCTGCCAGCCTGCCGGGTCGGCAAGGCCAGGCCGCGGACCGCAACGGACGAAGATCCCAGACTTCTCTTGGAGGTTTCCTACAACCCGCGTGCTCAGGCCTCCGGCGCGCGGAGCCGTCCGAGGGTCAGTGCCACCCGCAGGGTGTAGGCGTCGCGCGGGTGTGTCGGAGCCAACCCGGACACCGCCTCTATCCGTCGCAACCGGTAGCGGATCGTGTTGGCGTGCACGAACAGCGCGCGGGCGCTGCCCTCGATAGAGGCGCCGTGCTCGAGGTATGCCTCCAGGGTTCGGAGCAGTGCATCGTCAACCGCGATCGGACCGTAAAGATCGGTCACCAGCCGGCGCCGGGCGTGCCCGTCACCGGACAGCGCGCGCTCGGGGAGCAGGTCGTCGGCCGCCACCGGGCGAGGAGCGGCCGGCCAACCCGCCGCTGCGCGCAGGCCGGCGGTCGCTTCCCGGGCCGAGCGGGCACCCGCCAGCAGGTCGGCGACCACAGGCCCCAGCACCACAGGTCCGGGGCCGAAGTGGTCGGCGATGGTCGTCCCCGCCTTGTCGAGATCCTCCACCCCGCTCAGCACCACGACGAGCCGGTCGCCCTGCACTGCGCACAGAGCGTCGGCACCGGCCTGCCGGGCAGAGCGGCGCAGCTCGTCGACGGCTGTGTAGGCGTGCGGAGTGCCCTGCGCGTCGGCGCCTTCCGGCGCCAGGCCGAGCACGACGCTGATCCCGGGTCGGGCCTCCCAGCCGAGAGCCGAGGCGCGGGAGCGTACGGCCTCGTCAGCCTCGCCGCGCAGCACCGCGTCGACGACCAGGGCCTCCAGCCGGGCGTCCCACGCGCCGCGCACCTCGGCGGCACGGGCATAGACCTCCGCGGCGGCGAACGCCACGTCGCGGGAGTAGCGCAGCATCGCCTCTCGTACGACGGCGCCGTCGGCGGTGCCCAGCAGGTCCTCCACGTCTTCCTCGACGACCGCGATCGTCATCCGTACCAGCTCGACCGTCTGCTGCAGGCTGACCACCCGGGTCAGCGCCCGGGGAGCCTGGCCGAAGACGGTGACGACCAGGGTGCCGACGGGCTGAGGGTCGCGAAACCAGCGGGCGAAGCTGCCGATGCCGTTCTGGACGATGAGGCCGACCCAGGACCGGTCCTCGGCCGAGAGTTCGCCGAACCAGCCGAGCTCGCGCTCCATCCTTGTGGTCGTAGCCGCGGCCAGCGGCCCTACCGACTTCTCCAGCCGGCGGGCCAGAGCGCTGCGCGCGTGAGCCGCCACGCCCGACAGGCTAGTGCCCGAGCCCGCCCCCTCCGCAGCGATCAGCGGCTCGTGGTGCAGCGATCAGCGACTGGTCGTGGTGCAGCGATCAGCGACTGGTCGTTGTGCGGTCCGCGGCATGTGGGGGTCGGCGTGTCGGGAGATACTGACCTAGTGGATCCCGTCGTCGCGCTGCGCCAGATCGCCTTCCTGCTCGAGCGGCAGCGCGAGTCGAGCTATCGGATCAAGGCGTACCGTGGCGCGGCCAACGCGTTGGAGGTCCTGGATCCCGACGACGTGCGCCGGATGGCCGACAACGGGTCGCTGGCGCGGGTCAAGGGCGTGGGCGACAAGACCGCCACCGTGGTGACCGAGGCGCTGAGAGACGGCATGCCAGCATATCTGGCGCGCCTGGACGAGACGTCGGGGCCACTGGCTGCGGGCGGCGAGCACGTGCGCGCGGCGCTGCGTGGGGACCTGCACACCCACTCCGACTGGACCGACGGGGGCAGCCCGCCCGCCGAGATGGCCGCGACCGCCAAGGCGCTCGGCCACGACTACGCCGCGCTCACCGACCACTCGCCCCGGCTGACGGTGGCACGAGGGCTGTCGGCCGAGCGGCTGCGCGAGCAGCTGGTGCTGGTACGTGAGCTGAGCGAACAGCTGGCGCCGTTCCTGCTGCTGACCGGCATCGAGGTCGACATCCTCGACAACGGGTCGCTCGACCAGGACGACGACCTGCTGTCCGAGCTCGACATCGTGGTCGCCAGCGTCCACTCCAAGCTCTCGATGGAGCCTGCCGCGATGACCCGACGGATGCTTGCCGCCGTACGCCACCCGCGAGTCGACGTGCTCGGCCACTGCACCGGCCGGCTCCTGGGTTCGGGCCGTGACGACCGGCGCGGTGGGGGCAAGGCCCGGCCGCAGTCCCGCTTCGATGCGGCTGCAGTGTTCGCTGCCTGCGCTGAGCAGGGGGTCGCGGTGGAGATCAACTCGCGTCCCGAGCGGTCCGATCCCCCCGACGACCTGCTCGACCTCGCGCTGCAGGCGGGGTGCCTGTTCAGCATCGACAGCGACGCGCACGCCCCGGGCCAGCTGGACTTTCTCGACCACGGCTCGGCGCGGGCCGCCGCGCGCGAGGTGCCGCTGGAGCGGGTGGTCAACGCGTGGCCGGTGGACGACTTGTTGGCTTGGTCCCGCGGCTGATCCCGCGACACTGACCGGCGACGAGCCACCCGTTCGCCAGGCCCCGCCGCACCACCCAACGCATCCGCCTGCCGGGGAAGCCGATGCGCCGGGGCTGCTGCTACGTGCCGGGGCACCGTACAAAGTCTTCCGGCGGGACGCGTCACGCGACCGCACCGCCTGAGCGTCGGAACGCCAGGGCATGGCGCGCACCAACTCCCGGTTCGGTGATGCTGGGCCGATGAATGTCGAGCGGCTCCGGCAGGTCGGGTCCACGCACCCGACGGTGCAGCAGGCACTGGGCCTCGTACGCGCGGCCGATCCGGAGGGGCAACGGCTGCTGGTCGAAGGGATCTGGGCGCACGAGGTGGTGCTCGCGACGGGGACAGTGATCGAGTCGTCGTGGGTGTGTCCCGACGTGATGTGGTCAGGGCGGGCGCGCGACCTCGCCCAGGAGGTCGCCGAGCGGGCGCAGCGGGCGTACCGGGTCTCGGGTCGGACCCTGCACCGGCTGGTCGAGCGCGACCGCCCCGACGGACCGGTGTCGGTGGTCCTGCCGCGGTCCTGGTTGCCCGAGGACGTGGAGCTCCCGGAGCAGGCGCTGGTGCTGGTCGCGGACGCGCTCGAGACGCCGGGCAACCTCGGCACGCTGATCCGCACCCTGGATGGCTGCGCGGCTGATGCGCTGGTCGTCACCGAGCCTCGGACGTCGCTGCTGCACCCGCGAGTGTTCCGCGCGTCGCACGGCACCAGCCTGACTGTGCCGTCCCTGGTGTTCCCAGACACGCGAGTGGCGGTGGACTGGCTGCACGGGCAGGGCTGTCGGGTGCTGCTCGCCGTCGCCGCGCCGGACGCGATCGACTACCGCCGGGCGGACTGGTCCGGGGCAACAGCGGTCGTGGTCGGCAACGAGCGGTACGGGGTGTCGTCCGCATGGGGTGCCTACGGTTTCGACGCCGTCCAGGTTCCGATGCTCGGTCGCGGCGACTCGCTCAACGCCGCGGTCGCCGCCTCGGTGCTGTCGTACGAGGCGCGGGCCCGCAAGGGCGGCGGAACCAGGTGGCGAGAACCGGCACCCTTGCCGGCGGACAGGTAGGCCTCGACGGTTGCCTGCGCGCGACGTACCTCGACGAGCTGCCCGTCCTCGTCGCCGACCTGCCGCACCCGCGGCCCCCGAGTCCGGCGCTGCCCCGCGCTGCACCCCGTCGCCGCTGGGCGCCGGCACTGATTCGGCCGCCCCTGTCGCGGCCTCAGGCGTCGCCGCCCTCCTGCGCCACGTCGCGGGTGGCGGTGGGGTCGCCGATGCGGAAGCCGTCGTAGGCCTCGGTGACGACCTCAGGCTTCACCTCGCCTCGATGCGCCAGCGCCTGGAGCGCGGCCACCACGATCGACGGGGCGTCGATCTGGAAGAACCGCCGCGCGGCGGCCCGGGTGTCAGCAAAGCCGTAGCCGTCGGCCCCCAGCGACTGCCACTGGCCCGGCACCCACCGGGCGATCTGGTCGGGTACGGCCCGCATGTAGTCGGAGACCGCGAGCACCGGACCGGCCGCACCGTCGAGGGTCTGGGTGACGTAGGGCGTGCGCGGGGAGTCACCGGGGTGGTTGAGGTTCCACTTCTCGATGGCTACAGCCTCGCGGGCCAACTCGTTCCACGACGTCACCGACCACACGTCGGCCGCGACGCCGAAGTCGTCGGCCAGCACCCGCTGAGCGTCCAGCGCCCACGGCATCGAGACCCCGGACGCGAGCAGCTGCACCCTCGGGTACTCGTCGCCGTCACCGGCCGGCGATGGCGCCAGCCGGTACATCCCCTTGAGCAGCGCCGCCACGTCAAGGTCGTCCGGCTCAGCGGGTTGCACGATCGGCTCGTTGTAGACGGTGAGATAGAAGGTGACGTCCTCACCGTGCGGGTGCTCATCGCTGCCGGCGTACATCCGGCGCAGCCCGTCGCGCACGATATGCGCCACCTCGTAGGCGAAAGCGGGGTCGTAGTGGACCATCGCGGGGTTGGTCGTCGCCAGCAGCGGTGAGTGACCGTCGGCGTGCTGCAGGCCCTCGCCGGTCAGCGTCGTGCGGCCGGCGGTCGCGCCGACGAGAAAGCCTCGCCCGAGCTGGTCGCCGTGCAGCCACATCGCGTCACCGGTGCGCTGGAAGCCAAACATCGAATAGAACAGGTAGACCGGGATCATCGGCTCGCCGTGCGTGGCGTACGCGGTGCCAGCCGCGGTGAACGACCCCATCGCGCCGGCCTCGCTGATGCCCTCGTGCAGCATCTGGCCCTGAGCCGACTCCTTGTACGTCAGCAACTGCCGGCGGTCGACCGACTCGTACGTCTGCCCGGCCGGGCTGTAGACCTTGGCGGTCGGGAACATCGAGTCCATGCCGAACGTGCGGTATTCGTCGGGCGCGATCGGCACCATCCGGCGGCCGATCTCGGGGTCCTTCATTAGGTCCTTGAGGAGCCGGACGAACGCCATCGTGGTGGCAACCTGCTGCTTGCCCGATCCCTGTCTCAGCTCGGCGTACAGGTCGTCGTCGGGCTGCGGGAGCGGCTTGGCGCGTACGCGCCGTTGAGGCAGCGGTCCGCCGAGCGCCTTGCGCCGCTCGTGCATGTAGAGGATCTCGTCGGAGTCGGAGCCGGGGTGATAGAACGGCGCGACGTCGGCGTTGTCGATGGTCTTGTCGCTGATCGGCAGGAACAGCCGGTCGCGAAACGTCTTGAGGTCGTCCTTGGTGAGCTTCTTCATTTGGTGCGTCGCGTTGCGGCCCTCGAGGGCGTCGATCGTCCAGCCCTTGATCGTCTTGGCGAGGATCACCGTGGGCTGACCGGCGTGGTTGCGGGCGGCATCGAACGCCGCGTAGACCTTGCGGTAGTCGTGCCCTCCGCGCGGCAGCTTGCGCAGCTCGTCGTCGGACAGGTGCTCGACCATCCGCTTCAGCCGCTGGTCGGCGCCGAAGAAGTGGTCGCGGATATAGCTGCCCTCCTCGACGCTGTAGGTCTGGAACTGACCGTCAGGTGTCACGTTCATCCGGTTGACGAGGACCCCGTCGACGTCGCGGGCGAGCAGGCTGTCCCACTCGCGGCCCCACACGACCTTGATCACGTTCCAGCCGGCACCGCGGAAGTAGGCCTCCAGCTCCTGGATGATCTTGCCGTTGCCGCGCACGGGTCCGTCGAGCTGCTGCAGGTTGCAGTTGACGACGAAGGTGAGGTTGTCGAGCTCCTCGCGCGCCGCCACCCCGATCGCTCCCAGCGACTCGGGCTCGCCCATCTCGCCGTCGCCGAGGAAGGCCCACACGTGCTGTCCGTCGGTCGAGGTGATGTCGCGGTTGTGCAGGTAGCGGTTGAAGCGGGCCTGATAGATCGCGTTGATCGCGGTGAGCCCCATCGAGACGGTCGGGAACTCCCAGAACTGGGGCATCAGGCGCGGGTGGGGGTACGACGACAGTCCGGCGCCGCGGCCGTGCTGAACCTCCTGGCGGAAGCGTTCGAGCTGGGTCTCGTCGAGTCGCCCCTCGAGGTACGCGCGGGCGTAGATGCCCGGCGAGGCGTGGCCCTGGATGTACACCTGGTCGGCACCGCTCGGGTGATCGTGGCCACGGAAGAAGTGGTTGAACCCGACCTCGTACAAGCTGGCCGCCGACTGGTACGTCGCGATGTGCCCGCCGACCTCGAGACCCTTGCGGTTGGCCCGGGACACCATCACGGCGGCGTTCCACCGGATGTACGCGCGGATGCGGCGCTCGGCGTCCTCGTCGCCGGGGAACCATGGCTCGCGCTCGGACGGGATCGTGTTGATGTAGTCGGTGCTGCGCAGCGCGGGCACCCCGACCTGACGGGCCCGGGCAGCCTCGAGCAGGCGGAGCATGACGTAGCGGGCGCGGTCGCGGCCGCGCTCGTCGACCATCGCATCGAGCGATTCGACCCACTCCTGGGTCTCGTCGGGGTCGATGTCTGGCAGCTGAGTCGGCAGGCCCTCGTGGATCACGGATCGGCGTTCGGGAGCGGGAGACACGAGGGGTCCTTCCGTGGGTGCAGACTGGGACGCGTGCAGCCCTGCCAGTGTTCCACCCGCGGCCGGATGCCTCACCTCCACCGGCTCCATTAGGGTGACCCCCGACTACTCGGCTGCTCGGCGGCCGTGGCGACGGAGGAGGATCTGGTGGGATCGACCGTGGGCGACCCGGCCGCCGGCGGCCCGGCCGCCCGGCTCGGCATCCGGCCCGCCATGGTGGTGCAGGAGCTCGGCTGGGACGAGGACGTCGACAACGAGCTGCGGGTCGCCGTCGAGGACCTGCTGGATGGCGAGATGGTCGACGGCGACGTCGGCGACGTCGTCGACGGGGTGCTCTTGTGGTGGCGTGACGGTGACGGCGACCTGGTCGACGCGCTGGTCGACTCGCTCACCGACCTCGGCGAGGGCGGCGCGATCTGGCTGCTCACTCCCAAGGTGGGCCGCCCCGGCTATGTCGACCCGTCCGACATCCACGAGGCCGCCCCAGTCGCAGGCCTGGCGACGACCACCACCCAGACCGCCTGTGCCGACTGGTCGGCGACCACGCTCGTTCCGCCCCGAAGCGACCGCCGCGCCCGCTGAGCTGAGTCGTGCGCTGATAGCGCCGCATGCTCAGCACACCGGATCGAGGAGAGCCCGTGAGCCTGGCCGTCGGCAGCACCGTCCCCGACTTCACCCTCAAGGACCAGCACGGCCAGGACACGGTGCTGTCCGCGTACGTGGGCCACAAGGCTGTCGTCGTGCTCTTCTACCCGTACGCGTTCAGCCGTGTCTGCACCAGTGAGCTGCGCCAGCTGCGCGATGCGATGCCACAGTTCCAGAACGACGAGGTGCAGCTGCTCGCGATCAGCTGCGACCACATGTTCAGCCTGCGCGCGTTCGCCGAGGCCGACGGGCTCGACTACCCGTTGCTGAGCGATTTCTGGCCGCACGGTGAGGTAGCCAGGGCGTACGGCGTGTTCAACGCCGAGCGCGGCTGCGCGCTGCGGGGAACGTTCGTCGTCGATCGCGGCGGGGTGCTGCGCTGGGCGGTCGTCAACGCCATCCCCGATGCCCGCGACCTCGACGACTGCCGCCGAGCGCTGGACGGGCTCGCCGCCTGACGCCGGCCGGGAACGGGCCGCGTCCGGGAGGGCAGCGCGTGCTGCGCGGCTAGGCTGCGCTGCGGTTCGGGGCGCATAGCTCAGCGGCAGAGCACCTGCCTTACAAGCAGGCGGTCACAGGTTCGATCCCTGTTGCGCCCACCGCCCTTGACCTGCGTTTACGCAGGTCAAAGCGGTTTTCACCGGCTGCACGCGATCCCGCGACTGGCCGCAGCGAGTGTGCGGACTGTTCGGCGCCGACCCGTACAGCGGCGGCCCGCAGAGTCGTGACCGCGTCGTCGAGGGCGGTCACCGGTGTGGTGACCGGCCGGTGCTCGGCGTGCTCGGTGTCGTGGGCGGTGCCCTCCTGCAGCAACGACGAGCCCAAGCCTTGTGCCTGGTGCGTGCGGTCGACGGCGAGCCGACCGAGAAGGACAACCGGGATCGGGTCGGGCATGTTGAGTCGTACCGCGCCCGGCGCCCGGTTCAGCGCCACCGACGACCCGGCAAGCGTGTGGTAGCCGACACAGCCGATGCGCGGCTACGGCTCGGCACGTTCAAACTGCTTGCAGTGACGATAGCGGAATTGATAGCATCGGTGCATGCCGAACGTACTCATTCGCGATGTGCCTCCCGATGACCTCGATCAGATCCGCGCGGCTGCAGCCGAGAGGGGCACGTCGTTGCAGAGCTACTTGCGCGACGCCGTCCACGCCCAGGCGGTGTACCTACGCCGGCAGGCAGCGATTGCTCGCACCGCGGAGCGACTGCGGGGACAGCCGGTGGTCCCCGACAGCGAGAGGCGCGCCGTCCTGGCGGAAGTCGATCGCGGCCATGACGAACGAGCCGAGCAGCTGCGTGGTCGGCCAGCGAGTTGATCGTCGACGCGTCGCTGGTCATCGACGTGGTTGCCGATCCTGGTCCGCGAGGTGTCGCGGCTCGGGCGGCGTTGGCCGGTCTGCCAGCAACCGAGCAACTCACCGCGCCGGGCCACTTCGCGTTCGAGGTCATGTCCGGTCTCGGCGCCGCTGCGAACCGGCCGCACCATCCGTTGCAGCCTGCAGACCTGGCACCAGCCCTTCAGGCGGCGGAGGCCCTCGAGATTGTCATCGAGGCGACACCGTGGCCCGATGTCCGCCGAGCTTGGGCCCTCGCGCAAGGGTCGCTGCGCTACGCCGACGCGATCTACGTCGCCGCCGCCGAACGGCACGGGACTGCGCTGCTGACGGCTGACAGCCAAGTTGAACGATCCGGCGCGATCATCCGGTGCGAGGTCGTGACCGTCCGGCACCCACCAGAGGGTTGATGCTGCCCGGTCAAGGATGCTCAACCGGACGGTCAGGCCGCGACGAGGCGCTCGATCGGCTGGGCGGTGACCTCGGCGATGACCTCGAAGTCCTTGTCGACGTGGACGACTGTCAAACCGGCCAGTTCTGCAGTGGCAGCGACGATCAAGTCTGCGACCGAGGGGGCCCGGTGGCGTCCGAGGTCGGCCAGGCGCATCTGGACCTCGATGGCCCGGTCCTCGATTGCCGGTGTCTGGTACTCCACGGGCATCGATGCCAGTGGAGGTCGGTGTGTCGCAGCGCGCAGGTCTGGGCCCGATCGCGCCGAGTAGCCGATCTCAAGTCGCGTCACGGTGCTGATGCGCACCAGTCCGCGCTCGATCCGTTCTGTCCACGTGGCGGCCTCGTTAGTGCGCGCCAGACGGACGAGAGCCGAGGTATCGATCAGCCAGGAAGTCACTCCCAGGCGCCTCTCATCATCTCCGGGTCGGCGAGGTCGGCGAACGTCTCCGCGAAGGCGGCGAGATCCTCGGGGGACACCGGCAGCGGGCTGCTCCTCGCCTCCTGAGCCAGTCGTCGACGCAGGTATTCGCTGCGGGAGAGCCCGAGGCGGGACGCGCGAGCGTCGAGCGCAGTGATCACCTCCTCGGGCACGTCACGGACGAGGACGTCAGTCATCGCGACACCTCCATTCGATAGCATATGATAGCGGGACGGCGGGACGGGTAGTGGTTCCTGCAGGCAGGTGCCTGCTGGGGCACCGTGGGAGGTTCGGCGTGGTGGACAAGCCAAAATGCCCCGCGGGCTGTCAGTCGGTTTCTTGCGCCTCGACGGATGCACGAGCGGGTCGCCGGCCTCATCGGCCCCTCGACGGGACCCGTTCTGGTGCACTTAGGCTGCGTCCGGGCTCTTGGACCGGCTGACTGCGCCGCCAGTAGGTCACGTGCGCAGTTCGTTATGCCCTATTTGGCAGACAGTGCCATCAGACGTGTCGATCTGGCCATGCTCCGCGGGTTTGCGGGCTAAGGGGGTCCTGATCGGCGTGGCATGGCGCGAACTCTGCCGCACTGCGAGACTGCAGGCATGAGCCTGCTCAGCACTGCACGCAAGATGCTCGGCGCCGGCCGGCAGCGGGGCACCTCGACCTCGTCTACCGGCCGCAGCCCGCACAAGCCTGGTCGTACTCCTCCCGGCACTCCCGGAGGAGGGATCGTGGGCCGGGCGGTCAAGATGGTTCGCAAACGGTAGTTCACCCGATGGTGCGAGCGGAGTCGCCCTGAGTAACCGCGGGTGCTATCGTGGTCGCTTAGGGTAACAATGCCCCAAAGCGTCTGATGGCGAGTCGAAAGGCAGCCCCACCGAGCTCGTGACCTCGCGGCCGGGCGCACCAGCGTCTCTGGAGGTGGTCGCCGTGAACAGATGGCTGCTGATTGTCGGAGCATTCGCTGTTGTGGTCCTGATCGTCGTGCTCGTGGTTTACAGCGGAGGTAGCGGCGGCGGTAGTGGCGGAGGGGTCGGCGGGTACTAAGCAAGCAAGGCTGCTGCGGCCCGCCACCGAAGTGACGGGCCGCTTGGGATGGGGGACCGTTCAGCTAGCGACCCCCCAACCTTCACCAGCTCGTTGCGGACCACCGCAAGGTGCGTGATCGCCACGGACAGCACGTCGACCTCGGACCCTCCTCGCCGTTGGCGGGTAACGCGGCATTTGCACGAACGGAGTGGGACGCTCTAGGCGGCCCGTGATGATTCGCTGTGGTTACTCTGTCACCCACCGTGACTTGCCAACTCAGACCCAGTTGGAGGACTTCTTCCGTGCGAGACCTTCCCCCCGAGACCCGCCGTCAGCCCCTCGTCGTCGAGGGCTCGAGCCCCGAGCCCATCGACGCCGCGGCGACCCGTGACTACCTGTCCGAGCTGTTCGGCTGCACCGCCGACTTTGTCGCCGCAAACCAGATCGTCTGGAGGGACTTCTGATGGAGCAGCTGCGACTTGTCTTCGACCCCGTGGGCAGCCTCCTGGAAGCCAGCCGCGCGTGCGAGGCAGAGGTCTTCCACCAGCGGTTCGGCCAAAGCCGTGCCGAGCTGGAGGAGGAGTTCAGTCCCTACGAGGCCAGCTCGGTGTTTGTGGCCCTGGCCGACGACCAGGGGGATGTACACGGCGCCGTACGCCTGCTCGCTCCGGGCTTCGGCCGGCCCAAGACGCTCGACCACTTGTCCCGCGCGCCGTGGTCGGTGGACGCCAGGCGCAGCGCCGCCGCGGCGCGAATCGACGTGGCCAGCAGCTGGGACGTAGCCACCCTGGGGGTGCGCGGGATGCACGCGCACAGCCGGCCGGTCATGGCATTGGCGTTGTATCACGCGCTCATCACGGTCGCGCGGGTCAATGACTGCTCGTGTTTCCTGGCGGTCCTGGCCCAGCCGGTGCGGGCACTGCTCGACTCGGTCGGCATCGTCACCCAGCCGCTGCCGGGCGCACATACCGCCCCGTTCGATGGCTCACCCGCCAGCACGCCCGTGTACGCGCACATCGGCCCGATGCTGGACCGGCAGCGCCGCGAGCTGCCGGACGCCCACCGCCTGGTCACGCTCGGCATCGGCCTCGACGGGGTGCTGGTGCCGCACCAGTCGGCGTTTCGGCGTCGGATCCCGGCTGCTCAGCCGGCGTGGGCGGGGTGGGTGGACGAACGGGTGCCTGCGTAGGTGGGAATCAGGTACTGGCTCGAGCAGTCGGCCCCGCAACCTGCCTAGTGCTGGCCTCGTGGGGGGCCTTGCACCTCGGGCAGTGACGCGGGGTGGGCACTGAGGCCGCCCGACCAGGTCTTCACCCAGCCGGCGACCGCAGCCGCCGGCATGGGTGGAGACATGTGGTTGCCCTGCAGCAGGTCGATGTTCATCGCGACCAGGGCGGCCGCGGTTGCAGCGTCCTCGACGCCCTCGGCGACCAGCCGCAAGCCCATCGCGTGTGCCATCTGACGGGTGGTGTCGACGATCACCCGGCTGCGGGCATCGCTGCGCATCGTGGCGACGAAGGACCGGTCCATCTTGAGCTCCTGAACCGGGAGGTCACGCAGGTACGACAACGAGGAGAAGCCAGTGCCATAGTCGTCGATGGCCAGTTCCACGTGGTGGGAGCGAAGCTCTAGCATCCGTTCACGGGCCCGATCGGGGTCGGACATGAACGAGTCCTCGGTGATCTCGACGACCAGCGTGCCCGGTGGCAGCGCGGCTCGGTCGAGCATCGCGAAGAACTCGGGAAGCAGGGTTCCCCCGAGCAGCTCGGGCGGAGCGCAGTTCAGCGACACGCGGAACTCGAAGCCGCAGTCGACCCACGCCCGCGCGTCGTCGAGAACCATCCCCATGACCGCCAACGACAACTCGCTCATCAGCCCGTACCGGCGGGCGTCGGGAAGGAACATGACCGGAGCCAGCAACCCGTCGGTGGGGTGCCTCCAACGGACCAGCGCCTCGACCGAGGCAACCTCTTGGGTCGCGGCGTCGATCTGCGGCTGGTACCACATCTCCAGCTGACCGCTGCGGATCCCGCGACGCAGCTGCTCGGTGCGCCGCAGCCGGTCTCGGGTGAAGCAGTCTTGGGCCGGGTCATAGAGCAGCGCCCCGGCCCGCGAGGCCTTGGCTTCGTACATCGCGACGTCGGCGCGGCGCAGCAGGTCGGTGGATCGCGTGTCGGCCGGCAAGCGCACGCTGATCCCGATCGACACGTGGACCGACAGCTGCAGCCCGTCAACGGGATGCGGCTCGGCCAGCAGGTCACGCACCGATCGGGCGGTCTCGATCAGCCTCAGCGGGTCCTGGTGGTGCACGACGATGGCAAACTCGTCGCCTCCCAGCCGAGCGACGCTCGTACGGCTGTCCAGCGCGTCGCGCAGGCGGTCGGCCACCAGGACCAGCAGGGCGTCGCCCGTTGCGTGCCCGACACTGTCGTTGACGTCCTTGAAGCCGTCGATGTCAAGCAACATGAAGCCCAGCGGCGAGTCCGAGCGCAGTCCCTCGTCCAGCTCAGCGAGGACGGCGCGACGGTTCGGTAGCCCGGTCAGGTCGTCGGTACGAGACAACCGCAGCGCCTCGGCGGCGCCCTGCGCCTCCCGCAGCGCGATCGCCATGCGGGCGCCCGCTGCAGCGACGGTGACAGTCGCGACTGGGATGAGCACCAGTCCCAGACCTCCCAGCGGGCTGACGACGAGCACGACCAGCGCGGAGGCGACCGCGGCGAGCAGCGTGCGAGAACGGCGCGGCACGTGCAGGACCCGCGCCTCGGTCGACGACGGCGTCGTCGCCGCGCCCACCATGAGCGCGAACGCTGCTCCCCACAGCGAGTTCAGCCCCGGGCTGATCGGGTAGGAGCCGCTGGCGAGGTTGAGGACGACGCTGCTGTCGGCGGCGGCGAGCACCACGAACCCGACGATTAGTACCGCCGTGCGCCACGAGCGATCCCGTTGGTGCAGCAGCAGCTGGGCCAGCACCAGGGCGGCTAGGCCGATGTCGAGCAGCGGGTAGACCACGGCAAGAAGCAGCGGCAACCCACCGCGGTCGAACGCGAGCGCGATCGGGGTGAGCACGATGGTCCCCGCGACCGAGATGCCTGCACCGCACAAGACGAGCGTCTCGAGCCAAGGGATCCAGTCCCGCGGACCCCTCCGCACCGTGTCGGTCAAGACGAACGCCGCGAGCCCGACGTACGAGAGGAGGAACAGCGTCTCGCTCAGGGACGGGAAGCGGACCGGCGCGATCGTGGCCGACCCCTGGAGCACAGCCGAGCCCGCGAGCCACAGAAGTACGCCGGCGGTGAGCGCAGCCAGCATCGGGCGGCGGCGACGGCTGCGTACCGCTGCAACTGCGATCATCATGAGCAGCGCGCCGAACAGGGCCACGGTGGACAGCACCGAGGCAAGCATCCCGGCGGCGTGATCCATGGCGTCGGGCATCACGACCTGCACGACGAGCCCGCCGGCAACGATCAGCCAAGGAACCACGCGAAGCCCGGCCAGGAGCACTGACGGCGCGATGCTGGGCACTGCGCGCCACCTCCAGCTACGTGATCAACTCCCTGGTCACGTCCCAGCATGGTCTCTCGGCGGCTGGGTGTCTCCCCGATCGCACCAGGCGTCCGGCGATCAGGGCGCACGGACTGGCCAGACGGCGGGTCCGATTTCAGCCGTTCGGTCAGCCCGTCCGGGTCACAGACAGCCGGTGGGCGCATCCCCGCGGTCGCCCCGGGCACCGGTCGCGCCCGGGTCCGCCGTCGCCATGGTCGTTGCGGCGCCGGCCGTCGAGCAGGTCGATGACGTCACGGCCGTCGCTGCCGGACAGCCGGTCGACTCGTACGTTAGGACGCTTCGGCGGCGAACCCGCACCGAACGCCCGGTTCTGCCCGAGAGGACAGATGGTCGCGCGAACACCTGCCACCCGGTGGCTGGCGCGTACCCGCTGGCATCAGCCCTCGGAGGTCCGCCCCTACTGGCGCACCGTCTAACCTGAGCCGGTGTCCGAAGGATCACCCGCGACCCGGCCCGAAAAGGTGGCCGACGTCGTCCGGCTCCTCGACGACTGGTACCCGCCGCGCTGGGCCGACTCATGGGACGCAGTCGGCACCGTGGTCGGCGAACCCGACGCCCCCGTACGCCGGGCGCTGCTCGCGGTCGACCCGGTGCAGCAGATCGTCGACGAAGCCGTCGCCTGGGACGCCGACCTGCTGGTGACCCATCACCCGCTGCTGCTCACCCCCGTCCACTCGGTCGCTGCGACGACGCCCAAGGGACGGGTCGTGCACACGCTGGTACGCCAGGGGATCGCCCTGCACGTCTGCCACACCAACGCCGACTCCCCCGAGGGCGGGGTGTCCGAGGCGATGGCAGCCGCGCTCGGGGTCGGCGGGCTGGAGCCGCTGGAACCCAGCCCAGCGGACCCGCTCGACAAGCTCACCGTGTTCGTGCCGCACGATTTCGTACAGCAGCTGGTCGACGCGCTCGCCATCGCCGGTGCGGGCGCTGTCGGCGACTACGAGCGAGCCATGTTCGTGACCAGCGGCACCGGCACGTTTCGGCCGAGACAGGGCGCCCAGCCGAGCATCGGGACTGTCGGCGCGGTCGAGGAGGTGCCGGAGAGCCGGGTGGAGATGGTGCTCCCCAGACCTCGGCGCGACGCGGTCGTCGCCGCGCTGCGCGCGACGCATCCTTACGAGGAGCCCGGCTTCGACCTGCTCGAGCTCGCCGACACGGTGAGTTCGCGCGGAAGCGGTCGCATCGGTCGGTTGCCGGAGCCGGCCCCGCTGCGTGAGTTTGCCAGGCGCGTGGTCGCAGCCCTGCCGCCCACGAGCAGCGTCGCCAGGATCGCCGGCGACCCCGACCGGATGGTGTCGACCGTGGCGGTGTGCGGCGGAGCGGGCGACTTCCTGCTCGACCGAGCACACCGCAGTGGTGCCGACGTCTATGTCACCTCCGACCTGCGGCACCACCCGGTGTCCGAGCTGCGCGAACACGCCCGCGACGACCCGACCGTGCCGGCGGTGATCGATGTGCCGCACGCTGCTGCTGAGTGGACGTGGCTGCCGGTGCTTGCCGACCGGCTGGCGAGGGCGACCACTACGGTGGAGGTCCGCGTCTCGCGGACGATCACCGACCCCTGGACCGACCACCTGCCCATGACCGGTGGGGCGGAGAGGAGCCCACGCTGAGAGCCGAGCCAGCCGCGCAGGCAGTCCTGCTCGACGTCCAGGCCCACGACAGCCGGCTCGACCGGCTGGCATACCGGCAGCGGACGTTGCCCGAGACGGCACGCCTCACTGAGCTGGGCGCGCAGCGGTCCGAGCTCGCGTCGCGGTTGGCTGTGCAGCGTACGGAAGTCGACGACATGGCCGACGAGATCCGCAAGGCAGAGACCGACATCACGCAGGTACGCAGCCGGCGCGAGCGTGACCAGCGACGTCTCGACACCGGTGCTGTCACGTCCGCCAAGGACCTCGAGGGACTGCAGCGCGAGATCGTCAGCCTCGACCGGCGGATCGGTGTCCTGGAGGACGCCGAGCTGGAGGTGATGCAGCGGTTGGAGGACGCCCAGAGAGCCCAGCAAGGCACCGAGGCCCAGCTCACCGCCCTCGACGCCGACCTCACTGTGACAACCGATGCCCAGGACGCCGAGCTGCGGGCGATTGCCACCGAGGCGGCGACAGAGCGCGATGAGCGCGACCGGGCGGCGGCCACGCTGCCCGGCGACTTGCTGATGCTCTATGAGAAGGTCCGAGGCCAGCACGACGGGGTGGGCGTCGCGCCGCTGTGGCAGCGGCGCTGCGAGGGCTGCAGGCTCGAGCTCAACGCGGCCGACGTGCGCGAGATCGCCGCCACGCCAGCCAACGAGGTGCTGCGCTGCCCCGAGTGCAACCGGCTGCTGGTGCGCACCGCCGAGTCGGGGCTGTGAGCGCCGCCTCGAGCTCGGCGAAGCCCGTACGTGTCGTCGTCGAGGCCGACGGGGGAGCGCGCGGCAATCCCGGCCCGGCGGCGTACGGCGCGCTGCTGCGCGATGCCGACACCGGCAGCCTGCTCGGCGAGTCGGCAGCCACGATCGGCAGGACGACCAACAACGTCGCGGAGTACCGCGGGCTGATCGCTGGCTTGGAGCTCGCCCGCGAGCACGCTCCCGACGCCCGGCTCGAGGTGCGGATGGACTCCAAGCTGGTCGTCGAGCAGATGGCAGGGCGCTGGAAGGTCAAGCACCCCGACCTGCGCCCCCTCGCCGTGCAAGCCCGACGACTGGCACCGCCCGACGTGTCGTGGACCTGGGTCCCGCGGGCCGACAACTCCCGTGCCGACGCCCTCGTCAATGCGGTGCTCGACGGCCGTTGGTCCCCGACCCCCCACCCCCGGACGTCATCCGATGCGCCGCCGAGGGGCCTCGCGATACATGACGTGTCGAGGGGGACGCCGACGACGCTGCTGCTGTTGCGGCACGGCACGACCCAGAGCACCGAGCGGCGGCTGTTCTGCGGCCGCGGTGGCTCCGACCCGGAGCTGACGCAACAGGGCAGGGCGGAAGCGGAGCGGGCGGCGGTCTGGCTGGCCCGGCGCGGCGACGTCGGCGGGGTCGTGAGCTCGCCGCTGCGGCGCGCCCGCGAGACTGCTGCCGCGGCCGGCGCCGCCCTCGGAGTCGAGGTGACCTTTGACGACGACCTTGCCGAGCTGGCGTTCGGCGACTGGGACGGGCTCGACTTGGCTTCCGTGCGCGAGCGTTGGCCGGCCGAGCTGGGCCGGTGGTTCGCTGACCCTGACCAGGCGCCGCCGGGCGGGGAGTCGCTGACGGCGCTCGCGGCTCGGGTCGACCGCGCGGTGGACCGCGCCCTGGTTGCGTACGAGAAGCAGGCGGTGGTCCTGGTCTGTCACGCGACGCCGATCAAGTCAGTCGTGCGGCGGGCGCTCGCTGCCCCACCGGAGGTGGTGCACCGGATGCAGCTGGCTCCCGGGTCGGTCAGCCAGGTGCGGTGGTGGCCGGACGGCGCCGCCGTGCTGGGCACCTTCGCCGCCCTCCCCGAGTGACCCGCCCGCTGACCCTGACGTCTCACTGGGCTTGCCCGGAGTGTCGGCTGCCGAACGTCAGGCTCAGCGGTGGGGCTAGGCTGTGCGGCGCGGACGAGCCGGCCGGGCGGCCGCGGCAGGCGCAAGCCTGTCGAGGAAGGTCCGGACTCCACAGGGCAGGGCGGTGGGCAACACCCACCCAGGGTGACCTGCGGGACAGTGCCACAGAGAACAGACCGCCAACGGCCGCGGGCCTTCGGGCGCGCGGTGCGGGCAAGGGTGAAACGGTGGTGTAAGAGACCACCAGCGCCCCGGGTGACCGGGGCGGCTCGGTAAACCCCGTCTGGAGCAAGGCCAAGTTGGCGGGTCGCCACGTGCGGCCCGCTGCGCGGACGATCGAGGGCTGCTCGCCCGATGTCCGCGGGTAGGCCGCACGACGGCGTCGGTGACGGCGTCTCGAGATGGATGGCCGCCCCGGCCGTCGCCAGTGGCGGCGGCCGGACAGAATCCGGCCTACAGGCCGGCTCGTCCGCCTCGCCTGGAACCGTGGCTCAGCCGCGGCCGATGGTCGCCTTGGTGATCATCAGCCGGGCGTTGCGGCAGCGGCCAGCGAGAGTACGCAGGCGCTGGTCCTCGGGTGGGTCCACCCGCAGGGACCAGCGGATCTTCACCACCACCCACTGGCGCACATAGCGGCAACGGCCGAAGTCAGGCAGCCACTGGGCGATGTCCTGGTCGCCCTTGGACTGGTTGACGTCGTCGGTCACGGCGACCAGTGATCGCCGGTCGCGAAGGTCGTTGGCGAAGCGACGTCGTGTGCCGCTGTCCCACCGCCGGGCACCGGAGTCCCAGGCCTCGGCAAGTGGCACCAGGTGGTCGATGTCGACGTCGTCGTCGTCGGTCCACCTGACCCGATCGTAGTAAGAGAACCACCTGCCGCCGGTGACGTCGCAGCTGCCTCCCGTGGTCGCGCGTCGTGACTCCTGCCGGAGCACTTCGTCGCGGGTGTCACGGCAGTCGCCGTCGGTGTCGATCCAGTGCTCGAACTTGTCCCGGTCATAGCCCCCGCGCCGCTCCCGACCAGCGTCCAGGCGACGGACGGCTTCGCGCAGCCGGAGGGTGACGGCTCGGTCGTCGGCGGCCGGGTCAGCCACGGGACCAGCCGTTGCCGGGACCACTGTCAGGAGCCCGGTTGTGAACACCGCGCACAGGCAGCCCGCCAGCAGTCGTCGCGGCGCGGGCATGTCAGGGCAGGGTGAGGATCTCAGGCCCGGAGGCGGTGACCAGGACGGTGTGCTCGAACTGCGCGCTGCGCGACTTGTCTGTCGTCGTGACCGTCCACCCGTCGTCCCACAGATCCCACTCGTACGTGCCCAGTGTGAGCATCGGCTCGATGGTGAACGTCATGCCCTGCTCGATGAGCGTGTCGAAGTGCGGCTCGTCGTGGTGGGGAATCACCAGGCCGGAGTGGAACTCCGTACCGACACCGTGGCCCGTGAAGTCGCGTACGACGCCGTAGCCGAAGCGCTTGGCGTACGACTCGATCACCCTCCCGACGACATTGACCTGGCGGCCGGCGCGGACCGCCTTGACGCCACGCAGCATCGCCTCGCGGGTGCGCTCGACCAGCAGCCGGGACTCGTCGTCGACGTCGCCGACGAGGTAGGTGCGGTTGGTGTCGCCGTGTGCTCCGATCCCGTCGACGGTGAGGTAGGCGGTGATGTCGACGTTGACGACGTCCCCGTCTTCGAGCCGGCGAGCGTCGGGGATGCCGTGGCAGATGACCTCGTTGACGCTTGTGCATACAGACTTGGGAAAGCCCTTGTAGCCAAGCGTCGACGGGTATGCACCATGATCGAGCACGAACTCGTGCCCGACCCGGTCCAGCTCGTCGGTCGGCACGCCCGGTGCCACCGCGTCGGCGATGACGTCGAGCGCTCGGGCCGCGATGCGCCCGGCCACCCTCATCACCTCGACCACCTCGGGCGGCATGACGTGTGGCCCGTCGTAGGGGCGGGGTGCGGGCCGGTCGACGTACTCCGGTTGGGGGATCGTCGAAGGAACCGGCCGGCGCGGCGAGACTGCCGCGGGTGCAAGAGCGGTGCGGGTGGGGCTCACCCGACGAGTGTAGGAGCCTGGGTGCCAGGCAGGCCCGCGACGAGGTCTCCCGCGGGGTGAGGGGGCGAATGTCGTGCCTTTGCGGTGGTCGGGGCCCACCGCAAGGGCACGAGATCCGTGGAGCGTCAGGACGGCGAGGCTCAGGCGAAGGTGTGCTCGTCGCCGGGAAAGGTGCCGTCGGCTACCTCTCGGGCGAATGTCTCGGCGGCCTCGCGAAGCACGCCGTGCACGTCGGCGTACTGCTTGACGAACCGCAACGGGTGACCCGTACGCAGCCCGGCCATGTCCTGCCAGACCAGCACCTGGGCGTCGCAGTCCGGCCCGGCGCCGATGCCGATGGTCGGGATGGCCAGCTTGGCTGTGACCTCGCGCGCCACCTCGCCGGGCACCATCTCCATGACCAGCGCGAACGCCCCCGCCTCCTCCAGCGCAACTGCGTCGTCGAGCACCCGGGCGGCTGCGTCGCCGCGGCCTTGAACCCGGTAGCCGCCCAGGGTGTGCTCGGCCTGCGGGGTGAAGCCAATGTGCGCCATGACCGGGATGCCCGCGTTGCCCAGCAAGCGCACCTGAGGCAGCATCGCCAGCCCCCCCTCGAGCTTCACGGCGTGCGCTCCCGCTTCCTTCATGAACCGCACGGCCGTGTCGAACGCCTGCTCGGGGGAGCGTTGGTACGAGCCGAAGGGCAGGTCTGCCACCACGAGCGCGCGGCTGACCGACCTGGTCACCGCGCGTACGAGCGGAAGCAGCTCATCGACGGTGACCGGTAGCGAGGTCTCGTTGGCGTACACGTTGTTGCTCGCCGAGTCGCCGACCAGGAGCACCGGGATGCCTGCCTCGTCGAAGATCGAGGCAGCGTACTGGTCGTAGGCGGTGAGCATGGCCCACCGCGTGCCCTCGGTCTTGAGCTGGCGCAGATGGTGGATGCGGACGTGGCGCGGGGGTCGGGACGGTGGCTGCTGGGTCATGGGGACACCTCCGGATCTCGAGGCTCCGACGCCGGAGTCCCCGGACCTGCTCAGCGTCGCACCCCGGACCGCAACGAGCCAGGGCAGCCGCGTGTCTGCTTGGTCACGCGACCACGGGGCGCGGATCGTGCAACCACGGGGCGCGGATCACGCAACCACGGGGCGCGGATCACGCAACCACGGGGCGCGGATCACGCAACCACGGGGCGCGGATCGTGCAACCACGGGGCGCGGATCACGCAACCACGGGGTGCGGATCGCGGGCTGGGCTAGGGGAGGTGCTCTCGCCAGGCGTTGGTGATGGGCACGCGGCGGTCGCGGCCGAAGTTGCGGATGCTGATCTTGGGGCCGGGCGGGTATTGCCGGCGCTTCCACTCCGCCTGGTCGACCAGGCGGATCACGTGCTCGACCAGCTCACGATCGAAGCCGAGCTCGACCAGATCGGTGGAGCTGGCGTCGCGCTCGACGTAGTCGTCCAGGATGTCGTCGAGCAGCTCGTAGGGTGGCAACGAGTCAGTGTCCAGCTGGCCGGGTCGCAGCTCGGCGCTCGGTGGTTTCGCGATGATGTTCTCGGGGATCGGCGGCGCGTCGCCCGCCGCGTCGGCCTGGGCGTTGCGCCACCGGGCGAGTTCCCACACCGTCGTCTTGGGCACGTCCTTGATCGGCGCGAAGCCGCCCACGGCATCGCCGTAGATCGTGGAGTATCCGGTAGCCAGCTCGGACTTGTTGCCGCACGCGAGCACCAGGTGCCCTTCGTCGTTGGACAGCGCCATCCAGGTGACCGCCCGCAACCGGGCCTGCAGATTCTCGCCCGCGATCTCGCCCAGTCCTGGCAGCTGCCGCTCGTAGCCGTCCACCAGCTCGGCGATCGGGACCGTACGCAGGTGCAAGCCGGTGCGGTGGGCATGCTCGGCGGCATCGGAGCGGGAGTGCTCGGTGGACCAGGCGCTCGGGTTGGACACCCCGTGCACGTTGTCGGGGCCGACCGCGTCGCACGCCAGCTGGGCGACCACGGTCGAGTCGATGCCGCCCGACATGCCGAGGAGCACGGAGCCGAACCCGTTCTTGCGTACGTAGTCGCGCAGCCCGAGGACGATGGCCCGCCACACCACACCGACACCGTCGTCGGCCTGGTTGGCCGCCGGGCTCGCGACGTCGGTTGCGACCGGTGGGTACGCGGCAACGGGATCACTGCTGAGCACGTGTCGCTGCAGGCGAAGCTTGCCCACCATCTCGGGCACCGCGGCATCCGAGCCTGCCGGGAGGTCGAGGTCGACGACGAGCAGCTGCTCGACGAACTGCTCGCCACGCGCGATCAGGGCGCCGTCGGCGCCGACGACGAGCGAGTCGCCGTCGAAGACCAGCTCATCTTGCCCACCGACGAGATTGACCCACGCCAGCGCACAACCGGCCTCCCGGGCCCGCCGCGCGCACAGCTCGTGGCGGGTGTCGTCCTTGTCGCGCTCGTAGGGCGAGCCGTTGACCACCAGCAGCAGACCGGCTCCGGCCGCGGTGGCCGCCTCCGAGGGGCCGTCGCGCCAGATGTCCTCGCATACGGCGAGCGCCACGTCGACGCCACGCACCCGCACGATGTTGACCGCGTCTCCCGGTACGAAGTAGCGGATCTCGTCGCCGACCCCGTAGTTCCACAAGTGGTGCTTGGCTTGTCGTAGCACCACGGCGCCTCGGTGCAGGACCGCGGCGGAGTCTTGCGGGGACCCCTTCGGGACCCCGACCCCGCCGCTCGCACCCTCGACCCGGTCGAGGCATCCCACCACGACGGGCAGGTCACCCAGCCCGTCGACGTCGAGTCGCCGCGCCAGCTCTGTCAGCTCGCCGCGCGCTGCCTCGACGAACGACGACCGCAGCGCGAGGTCCTCGATCGGGTACCCGCTCAACGCCATCTCGGGGAACGCGACCAGGTGCGCTCCCACCTCGGCCGCCTCCCGACACCATCGGGCGATCTGCTCGGCGTTGCCGGCCAGGTCGCCGACGGTGGGGTTCACCTGGGCGAGCGCGAGGCGCAGCTGCGGCACGTCAGCAGCCTAGATGCCAGCCCGGATCGCAACATCGACGGATGACCGCGCCGTGTGGCGCCGATCGGTGTCGCTGCCGGTGCCGGAGTCGTTGTGAGTGCGGCGCGCTGGCGGTGAGCCGCTCGACTGGCTGACTGATCTGGGCGACCTCGTTGTCGGCTCGGTGGACGCCGGCCGCCTCGGCCAGGTTGGCTGACGTGACCTCGGCCCGGACCCCCCGTTCCCCACAATCGCGGGTGAGGGGCACAGGCTGTCAGACTGTTTCCCATGGGCAAGCAAGAGGACTACGTGCTGCGTGCACTGGAGGAACGCGACGTGCGCTTCGTGCGCCTGTGGTTCACCGACGTGCTCGGATTCCTCAAGTCCGTGGCGGTCGCGCCGGCCGAGCTCGACAACGCGTTCGACGAGGGCATCGGTTTCGACGGATCGGCGATCGAGGGCTTCGCCCGCGTCTATGAGGCCGACATGCTCGCCAAGCCCGACGCGTCGACGTTCCAGGTGCTGCCGTGGCGAGGCGAGGTGGTGTCGACCGCCCGGATGTTCTGCGACATCGTGCTGCCCGACGGCGGTGCGTCCTACGCCGATCCGCGGCACGTGCTGAAGCGGGCGCTGTCGAAGGCCGCTGAGCTGGGATTCACCTTCTACACCCACCCCGAGATCGAGTTCTTCCTGTTCCAGGACAGGCCGCGCCCTGGGGGGCAGCCCGAGCCGGTGGACCACTCCGGCTACTTCGACCACACCGCACAGGGCGTTGGGCCTGACTTTCGCCGCGAGGTCATCACGATGCTCGAGACCATGGGCATCTCGGTGGAGTTCAGCCACCACGAGGGTGCGCCCGGGCAGCAGGAGATCGACTTGCGCTACGCGGACGCGCTGACGACAGCCGACAACATCATGACGTTCAGGGTCGTGGTACGAGAGGTCGCGCTGAGCCAGGGCATCTACGCGTCGTTCATGCCCAAGCCGTTCACCGACCATCCCGGCTCGGGCATGCACACCCACCTGTCGCTGTTCGAGGGCGACCGCAACGCGTTCTTCGAGGCCGGCGCGGAATACCAGCTGTCCACGGTTGGTCGCTCGTTCATCGCCGGCCTGCTCCGGCACTCCGCCGAGATCACCGCGGTCACAAACCAGTGGGTCAACTCCTACAAGCGGCTGATCGGCGGTGGCGAGGCCCCGTCGTACGTGTGCTGGGGACACAACAACCGGTCCGCGCTGGTCCGGGTGCCGATGTACAAGCCCAACAAGGGACCGTCGACCCGGGCCGAGATGCGGTCGATCGACGCCGCGTGCAACCCCTACCTGAGCTTTGCGCTGCTGCTGGCGGCCGGGCTGAAGGGCATCGAGGAGGGGTACGAGCTGCCTCGCGAGGCCGAGGACGACGTGTGGTCGTTGACCGATGACGAGCGTCGCGCGCTCGGCATAGCCCCACTGCCGCACAACCTCGACCAGGCGATCCGGCGGATGGAGGAGAGCGAGCTGGTCGCCGAGACGTTGGGCGAGCACGTCTTCGACTTCTTCCTGCGCAACAAGCGGGCCGAGTGGCACGACTACCGTCGCCAGGTGTCGCAGTTCGAGCTCGACCGCCTGTTGCCGGTGCTGTGACGCAGGCAGCACAGCTGCCGTCGACGAGGCAGGCACCGCGGGTCCTGGTCGTGCAGCACGAGGACGATGCGCCGCCGGCGCTGCTCGGCGAGTGGTTGCGCGGCGCCGGCGCCGATCTCGACGTGCGCCGCTGCCACCGTGGTGACCCGCTGCCCACGACGCTCGTCGACCACGCAGCGCTGCTCGTGCTCGGCGGCGAGATGGGCGCCTACGACGACACGGCGCACCCATGGCTCACGCCCACCAAGCGGCTGGCGCGTGAGGCGGCGGCAGCGGGGACACCGCTGCTCGGCATCTGTCTCGGCCACCAGCTGGCCGCTGTGGCGCTCGGCGGCAGGGTTGCCCCGCATCCGACCGGCCGGCAGATCGGCGTCTTCGACGTGGGCTGGACCGCCGCCGCCAGGACCGACCCGGTGTTCGGCGGGCTCGCAGCCGGGGCGGCCAGTGGCGAGGCAGTCCCGGCAGTCCAGTGGAACGACGACGTGGTCACCGATCTCCCACCCGGGGGCACCGTGCTGGCGCGTACGCCGGACGGCGCCCTGCAGGCTGCGCGGTTCGGCCCCAGCGCATGGGGCCTGCAGCCGCACCCCGAGGCGGACCGCGCCCTGGTCGCCCGGTGGGCGCAGACCGACCCGTCCGCGCTGGCCGCGCTCGACGCCATCGG
>JACCWP010000249.1 GCA_013697585.1 Nocardioidaceae bacterium | reverse complement strand
CCAACCCGCGCGGCAGCGAGCTGTTGCTGCGCGACTGCATCAACGTCTGTTCGTGGTTCCGCGCGCGAGGTGCCGACGCGGACCCCCACGAGCTGCACGCCGACCTGGTGGCTCAAGCCTGGTGAGGCCGCGCCGCGGGCTGCGCCCGTGCCGGACCGCCCCGCGTGTCGCGGCCTCGCGGTCGTAGTCGGGCATCACTTGTCGCAAGCAGCGAGCTGTCCGCACGCGCCGTCGATCTCGCGACCTCGGGTGTCGCGCACGGTGGTCGGCACACCCTTGGCCTGCAGCCGGCGGACGAACTCCGCCTCGTCGGCCGGGTCGGACGCGGTCCACCGCGATCCCGGCGTGGGGTTCAGCGGGATCAGGTTGACGTGCACCCAGCCCCAGTCACCGTACGAACGCAACAGGTCGCCGAGCAGGTCGGACCGCCACGCCTGGTCGTTGACGCCGCGCATCATCGCGTACTCGATCGAGACCCGCCTGCGGGTGCGCGCCGCGTACTGCCACGCGGCCTCGACCGTCTCCGCGACGTTCCACCGGGTGTTGACCGGCACGAGCTCGTCTCGCAGCTCGTCGTCGGGGGCGTGCAGCGACAGGGCGAGCGTGACGGGAACACCCTCGTCGGCGAGCTGGTGCATCCGGGGTACGAGACCTACCGTCGAGACAGTCACTCCCCGGGCGGAGAGGCCGAGCCCGTCAGGCGCAGGGTCGGTGAGCCGGCGCACGGCGCCCAGCACCGACCGGTAGTTGGCCAGCGGCTCACCCATGCCCATGAACACGACGTTCGACACCCGCCCGGGGCCGCCTGGCACCTCACCGCGGGCGAGCACACGCGCGCCATCAACGACCTGCTCAACGATCTCGGCCGCCGACACGTTGCGTTGCAGTCCGCCCTGACCGGTCGCGCAGAACGGGCACGCCATCGCGCAGCCGGCCTGCGACGACACGCACATCGTGACCCGGCCGGGGTAGCGCATCAGCACCGACTCGATGAGCGCGCCGTCAGCCATCCGCCACAACGTCTTGCGGGTGCTGCCTTTGTCGGTCTGCGCGGCACGAACCGGCGTCAGCAGCTGTGGCAACAGCGCCGACACGAGCCGATCCCGCGCGGCGGACGGCAGATCTGTCATGCCGGCCGGGTCGTTGCTCAGCCGGACGAAGTAGTGGTGCGCCAGCTGCCGGGCGCGGAAGGCCGGCTCCCCCAGCTCCTCGACGGCCGCGCGGCGCCCGGCCGGGTCGAGATCGGCCAGGTGCAGCGGCGGCTTGCCCCGGCGGGGAGCGTCGAAGACCAAGGGGAGCGGGGCACGTGCGTAGGCCATTGCGGCCAATGGTCCCACGACGCCGTGCGGCGCGAGATTCGGTTCAGCTGGTCAAGCTGGCGAGCAACGGGCCTGGGTGGTCAAGGCTGCGTCATGATTTGCAGGCTAGGACCCCGCCTCGCATCGCGAGTGCGGGTTCCGGGTGTTGCACGCTGGCGTACGACACACGTTTTCCCGCAATTGCGGCCCGGAAGTCAGGAGACGGGGACGAGGACGTCGAGGATCAGCCAGGCGACGGGAGCGGCCATGAGGATCGAGTCGAGCCGGTCCATCAGCCCACCGTGTCCGGGGAGCAACGAGCCCATGTCCTTGATGCCGAGGTCGCGCTTGACCAACGATTCGGAGAGGTCGCCGAGGGTGGCCACCAGCGCGGTGGCGCAGCCGAGCACGACGCCGACCCACCAGTCGCCCTCGAGCGCATAGCTGACGGTGAGCCAGCCGGCCACGGCGCTTGCAACCACCGAGCCGCCGAAGCCCTCCCAGGACTTCTTCGGGCTGATCGACGGCGCCATCGGGTGCCGGCCGGCGAGAACTCCCGCCGCGTACCCCCCGGTGTCCGAGGCGATCACCCCGACAAGGAACGCGACAACGCGCATGGCGCCGTCTGCGGGCACCAGCAGCAACACGACGAACGATCCGAGCAGGGGAACGTAGCCCGTGACGAACACACCGGCGGTCGCGTCGCGGACGAAGCCCTGCGCCCCCTGCGGCAGCCGCCAGATCAACACGGCCAGAACCGTGAGTCCCAGCGACACGACGACCAGCTCGGCGCCGCCCACCCATGCGCCCACGAGCATCGCGGTGGCGCCGACGCCGACGGGGACGAGCGGCACTCTGGTCCCGGCCGTGGCCAGCGCAGTGGACAGCTCCCACACCCCCACCAGGGCGGCGAGGACGACGATGCCGAGGAACGCGCCCCGGGCGACCAGCAACGAGACCAGGATCACCGCGCCCAGGCCGAGCCCGACCGCGAACGCGGCCGGCAGGTTGCGACCGGCCCGGCGTGGGTGAGTGGCAGGGTGGCCGGCGGCCGGCCCCGGTTCGGGCACGGTGCCGCCGCTCATCTGCCGCTCATACCTCGAGCAGCTCGGCTTCCTTGCGCTCCAGCAAGCCGTCGATCGAGTCAGTGTGCCGCTTGGTGAGACCGTCCAGGCGCTTCTCGGCGCCCTTGACGTCGTCCTGTCCCACCTCGCCGTCCTTCTCGGCCCGATCGAGGGTCTGCTTGGCGTGCCGGCGGATGTTTCGTACGGCCACCCGACCGTCCTCTGCCTTCGCCCGGGCGAGCTTGATGTACTCCTTGCGGCGGTCCTCGGTGAGCTCTGGCAGCACGATCCGCAACACCTTGCCGTCGTCGGTGGGGTTGACCCCGAGATCGGAGTCGCGGATCGCGCGCTCGATGGCCGGCTTGGCGCCCAGGTCGTAGGGCGACACCAAGATCATCCGTGCTTCGGGGATCTGAAAGCCGGCGAGCTGCTGGATCGGGGTGGGGGTGCCGTAGTAGTCGGCGGTGATCTTGGCGAACATGTCGGGGTGCGCGCGACCGGTACGGATCGCCGCGAAGTCCTCCTTGGCGACGTCGACCGCCTTGTCCATCTTGGCGTCGGCCTCGCGCAGCGTCTGGTCGATCACAGTGCTCCTCGCTTCCGTACGGCCGGTCCGCAGACGCTCAGCCAGCGGAGACCACGGTCCCGATCTTCTCACCGCGCACGGCCCGCGCGATGTTGCCCTGCTGCATCAGGTTGAAGACGATGATCGGCAGCTGATTGTCACGACACAGGCTGAACGCGGCGGCGTCGGCGACGCGCAGTCCCTTGGCCAGCGCCTCGTCGTAGCCGATGGCGTCGTACTTGACCGCGTCCGCGTGCAGCCTCGGGTCGGCGTCGTAGACACCGTCGACACCGTTCTTGGCAAGCAGCAGCACGTCGCAGCCGATCTCGAGCGCCCGCTGCGCGGCAACCGTGTCGGTGGTGAAGAACGGCATGCCTGCCCCAGCGCCGAAGATCACCACTCTGCCCTTGTCGAGGTGCCGGCTGGCCCGCCTCGGGATGTACGGCTCGGCGACCTGACCCATCGTGATCGCCGTCTGCACGCGCGTCTCGATGCCTTGCTTCTCCACGAAGTCCTGCAGTGCCAGGCAGTTCATCACCGTGCCGAGCATGCCCATGTAGTCGGCGCGCGACCGGTCCATCCCGCGCTGCGACAGCTCCTCGCCACGGAAGAAGTTGCCCCCACCGACGACCAGAGCCAGCTGCACGCCCGAGCGGGCGACCTCGACGACCTGCGCGGCGATCACCACCAGCATGTCGACGTCCAGCCCGACCCGCCCACCTCCGAAGACTTCGCCGGACAGCTTCAGCAGCGCCCTGCGATACGGAGGGTGGTGGTCAGGGTCGGGGCTCACGCCTGGCCCACCTCAAAGCGAGCGAACCTTGTTACCGTCACGCCTGCCTGGTCGAGCACGGCCTGAACCGATTGCTTGTGCTGCTTGACCGATGGCTGCTCATAGAGCACCACGTCCTTGAAGAAGGAGTTGACACGACCCTCGACGATCTTGGGCAGTGCCTGATCGGGCTTGCCCTCCTCACGGGCGGTCGCCTCAGCGATCTCGCGCTCCTTGGCGACCACGTCGGCCGGCACCTCGTCGCGAGTGACGTACTGCGGGCGCATCGCGGCAACCTGCATCGCGGTCGCACGCGCCGTCTCCTCGTCGTCCCCCTCGTACTCGACGACGACGCCGACCGCCGGCGGCAGGTCGCTTGCGCGCCGATGCAGGTACGTCGCGACCTGGCCGTCGAGCACCGCGACCCGACCGAGCTCGATCTTCTCGCCGATGACCGTCGCGAGCGCCTGCACCGCGTCGCCGACGGTCTGCCCGTCCATCAGCTCAGTGCCGAGCAGCTCGTCTCGGTCGGCCGGCTTGCTCGCGGCCGCAACGGTGACGATGTCGTCGGCCAGCAGCTGGAACTGCTCGTTCTTGGCGACGAAGTCGGTCTCGGAGTTCAGCTCGACCAGCGCGCCGCCCGACTCAGCCACCAGGCCGGCCGACGCGCTGCGCTCGGCCCCCCGCTTCACCGTCTTCGCCTCGCCGTGGACGCGCAGGACCTCGATCGCCTTGTCGAAGTCGCCGTCGGCCTCGGTCAGAGCCTTCTTGGCGTCCATCATCCCCGCGCCCGTCCGGTCGCGGAGCATCTTCACGTCAGCGGCAGTGATAGTCGCCATCGGGGTCATTGCCTCGTCTCTGGTGCTGGTCGTGCGGTGGCCCTGGGCTGACCCTCACGCGGGTCTGGCGGCCGCCTCGGGCTCGGCGGCGGCGACCTCGGTTGCGGACGCCGGGTCGACAGGCGCCTCGGCCGCTGGGGCTGCATCAGCGGGCGCGTCGTCGGCAGGCGCCTCGGCAGTGGGTGGCGCGTCAGCCGGCGCCTGGGAATCGTCAGCTGCGCCGAGCAGCTCGCGCTCCCACTCCGCCATCGGCTCGTCGGCACCCAGCTCGCTGCCCTCGGGCTCGTCACCGGTGCGTACGCCGGAGCGGGCAAGCAGGCCCTCGGCGACCGCGTCGGCGATCACCCGGGTGAGCAGCGTGACCGAGCGGATCGCGTCGTCGTTGCCCGGGATCGGGTAGTCGACGTCGTCGGGGTCGCAGTTGGTGTCGAGCACCGCCACGACCGGGATGCCGAGCTTCTTGGCCTCGTCGACTGCCAGGTGCTCCTTCTTGGTGTCGACGATCCAGACGGCGGCCGGTGTCCGGCCCATGTCGCGGATGCCGCCGAGGCTTCGCTCGAGCTTGTTGCGCTCTCGGCGCATTCCGAGCAGCTCCTTCTTCGTGCGCCCCGAGCCGGCGACGTCCTCGAAGTCGATCTCCTCGAGCTCCTTGAGTCGCTGCAGCCGCTTGTTGACGGTCTGGAAGTTGGTGAGCATGCCGCCCAGCCAGCGCTGGTTGACGTAGGGCATCCCCACGCGCATCGACTGCTCGGCGATCGCCTCCTGGGCCTGCTTCTTGGTGCCCACGAAGAGGATCTGGCCGCCGCGCGCGACCGTGTCCTTGACGAACTGGAAGCTGCGGTCGATGTAGGCCAGCGACTGCTGCAGGTCGATGATGTAGATGCCGTTGCGCTCGGTGAAGATGAATCGCTTCATCTTGGGATTCCAGCGCCGGGTCTGGTGTCCGAAGTGGACGCCGCTCTCGAGCAGCTGCCGCATGGTGACGACGGCCATGGCCGTGCTCCTTGTCATGACGCCTGGCCTGGCCAGGCGCCGGTCCGGTTTGTCGCGCCGACTGCTGCCGGCGCCCTGTCGCCCGCGCGCCCCCGCGACCGGCTCGGCCGGCCACCGGAGGGTTGCGCCCACTGGTGAGTGGTGTGCGGACGTGCGAAGTCGGCTCGTTGGACGAGCCGCTGACCGCAGTCTACGCGCACCCGCCGGCGCGGCCGAATCCACAGGCCAGCGTGACCGCCCCCCAGTCACCGTGGACCGGCCCAGGGTGGCCACATGCAGATTTCGCTGCGCGCCGCGGGCCGTCGCCTGCGCACCCTCGTCCTGTCCGTCCTGTTCCCGTTGATGGTCCCGGTCCTGGCCAGCCTGACCCCGGCTCTGCCAGCCGCGGAGGGCTCCGCCGCCCAGCCGGGCGATGCCTGGGTGTGGCCGCTGCACCCGCAGCCGGCTGTGCTCGCCGGCTTCGACCCGCCCCCGCATCCCTACGGTCCGGGGCACCGTGGGGTCGACTTTGCGGGGCAGGTGGGGCAACAGGTGCTGGCGGTGGCGGCGGGCGAGGTCTCGTTCGCCGGGTCGGTGGCCGGCCGCGAGGTGGTGGTCGTCGACCACGGTCGACTCCGCACGACGTACGAGCCGGTCGTGCCGACGGTGGGCCGAGGCGATCGGGTGGGCGCCAGCGAGGTCCTCGGCACCCTCACCGCGCTCGGCAGCCACTGCCTGCCGGCCAGCTGCCTGCACCTCGGCGTTCGCGAGGGAGACGCCTACCTCGACCCGCTGCGCTTCCTCGAGGTCGGCCCGATCCGGCTGCTGCCGGTGCCCTGACCGCCGCGGGCAAGAACGAGGGGTTGCGGCGGCACACCCGGACCCTGCTGCTCGCCGAGCTCAGGCGCGGGGGTGGGCGAGCAGGTATGCCGAGCGGAGCCGGTCGGCGCTGACGTGGGTATAGATCTGCGTGGTGGCCAGCGAGGCGTGACCGAGCAGCTCCTGCACCGAACGCAGGTCGGCGCCCCCTTCGAGCAGGTGGGTGGCGGCACTGTGCCGCAATCCGTGTGGGCCGACATCGGGCGCGTCGTCGACCACGGCGACCCGCGCGTGCACCATCCGGCGCACCGTACGCGGGTCGACGCGGCCGCCTCGGGCACCGAGGAACAATGCGGGCCCGCTGACCGCGGTCGTCAGGCCCGCGCGGCCACGCCTGAGCCACCCGACGACGGCGTCCGAGGCGGGCCCGCCATAGGGGACGCTGCGCTGCTTGCTCCCCTTGCCGAGCACCCGGACCAGGTGCCGCTCGTGGTCGATATCGCCGACGTCGAGGCCTACCAGCTCGCCAACCCGGATCCCGGTCGCATAGAGCAGCTCCAGCACGGCGACGTCACGCAGGCCCACCGACCCCGCGTCGGCAGCGGCCGACGCCGCGGCGTCGAGCACCGCACGCATCTGGTCGGCCCGCAGCGCACCCGGCAACGGTCGGGTGCGCCTGGGGGTCGCCAACAGCGCTCCGGCATCGATCGGCGCCCGGCCCGTACGCACCAGCCAGCCGGTGAACACCCGCACCGACGTGGCGCGCCGGGCCAGCGTGGTGCGCGACCGGCCCCGGCTCTGCTGGCCGGCCAACCACCCGCGCAGCGCCCTCAGGTCGAGGCCACCAGGGTCGTCCACGCGGAGCCGGCGCGCGTGCTCGGCCAGGTCGGTCAGGTCACTGACATAGGCGCGCACCGTGTGCGGCGACAGGCCGCGCTCGAGGGACAGGTGCGTGGCGTAGGCGTCGAGCGTCCGGCCCCAGCCCCCGCCGGCCGGTTGCTCGTCGCCAGCACGGACCCGGTCGCTCACGTGGGCAGCGTGCGGTCCACCTGCCCTCCCGACAAGCCGCCGCGCCGCGGCAGCCGCCAGCCGGCACCGTTGCGCTCGGCGAGCCCGAGGGCGAGCAACCGGCCGAGCACGGCCAGCGCCTGCGTCTGGTTGAGGCCGACCTCGGCGGCGAGCAGGTCCACCCCGGCGGCACCGTCGACAGGTAAGGCCTCGCGCACAGCCACGGTCATCGGGTCGAGGCCGTCGAGGGGACGACGCTCGCCGCGGTTCCACCCCGACGCGCCCGGCAACGGCGCCGAGCCCAGAGGAGCGATCAGCTCGATCACCTCGGCCGCGTTGGTGACCAGCTCTGCCCGATGCTCGCGCAGGACGTGGTGCACCCCACGCGACAGCGCGCTGGTGACTGGTCCAGGCACACCGCACGCCGGTCGCTGCAGCTCGCCGGCCCACAGCAGAGTGTTGAGAGCACCGCTGCGCCACGCAGCCTCGACCACCACCACCGCGTCGGCCAGCGCGGCGATGAGCCGGTTGCGGGCCAGGAATCGCACCTTGGTCGGGTGATCGCCCGGCGGCGCCTCGCTGAGAATGATCCCCTGCTCGGCAATCCGGGCCAGCATCGCGTCGTGGCCGCGCGGATAGGCCACGTCGACCCCGCAGGCGAGCACGGCCGCCGTCGGCCCACGGACGGCCAGCGCACCGCGGTGCGCCGCGGCGTCGATGCCATAGGCGGCCCCACTGATCACGCTCACCCCCGCCTCGGCAAGCTCGGCAGCGATCTCGCCGGCCACCTCGTTGCCGTACTCGGTCGATGCCCGAGCCCCCACCACGGCCACCGCCATCCGCCCCTTCTCGGCGGCCGCGCGAGGACCGCGCGCCCACAGCCCCGCCGGGGTGCCACCACGCCTGGCGACGTCGCCGACAAGGCTCAGGTCGTGCAGTCTCGCGGGCCACTCATCGTCGCCCGGACAGACCCAGCGAAGCCCTTGCCGGCTGGCGGACTCGAGCACCCGCGCGGCCGTCGTCCCCGGTTCGCGGTCAGGACGTACGGGTGCGACCGTCTGCGCAGGTCCACGACCCGCGGCCAGTCGAGCGACCGCTTCCTCGGCGCCCACGTCGACCAGCAGCCGTGCCACCGCAAGGTCACCCGGCTCGGTACGCACGCCGAGCCAGACGCGCGCGAGTCGCTCGTGGTCGTCGCCGGCTGTCCGCGACAGCTCTGCCACACCAGCTCTGGTCATGGCAGGGTCGCCGGCTCGGGCGCCGACCCGACAGGGCATGGCAGCGGCAAGGGAGTGTCGCCACGCAACGCGACTGCGAGCCGCACCTGGTCAGGGCCGGGCAGGCCAAGCCCCGCGAGGTCGGCCAGCGTCCAAGCGACCCGCAGCACCCGGTCGACGCCACGCGCGCTGACACGGTGTGCACGCGGGCCCTCGTCGAGCGGCGCCGTGGTCTCGACCGGGAGCGGCCACCGTCGCCGCAGCTCACCGCCCGGGACGTCGGCGTTGCGCCGCCACGGGGTGCCGCGCAGCCGGTCACGCTGTCGATCGC
>JACCWP010000205.1 GCA_013697585.1 Nocardioidaceae bacterium | reverse complement strand
GCCATCGCCGCCGACCCGGCCCTGGCCGAGACCGACCGAGACCACGCCGCCGCCAGGCGCGGGGTGTGGATCGGGGCCTCGTGCGACGGGACCCGCGAGCTGGCCGCCGTCCTCGACTCCGGCGATGCGACCCGGCTGGACGCCAGGATCGACCAGGTCGCCGACTGGCTCGCCGAGCTCCACCGCCGCCAAGGCAGCACCCACTTGTTGGAGTCCAAGGAGCAGCGCCGCGCGACCGCGCTGGGGCTGCTGGCCGACCCCGACGAGATCACCCGACTCTGGCACCAGCTGCACCAGCTGCGATCGGGCGCGCCGGATGCGCCGACAAGCCCGTCGCAGCAGGCGCCGGTACCCCGGACGGTGCTGTACGTGCACCTGCGCCAGCCGCTGCACGCCGACGCGGTCGGCACCCGCCGGTGGGACTGCGACCAGGTCGGCCCGCTGACCCAGGCCGCCGCCGCCGACCTGGTGGGCCACAGCCACGTCACCGTGAAACCCGTGATCGACCTGCCCACCCTCGCCGAGGCACCACCAGCCCCGGGCACCGGCTACCGACCGCCGGCCGGGCTGGCCGAGGCGGTTCGGCTGGTCTTCGACACCGACGTGTTCCCGTACGGAACCACCGACGCACGCCGCTGCGACCTCGACCACGACCAACCCTGGCCCACCGGGCCGACCACCCTGGCCAACCTCAGCCCCAAGAACCGCAGACACCACCGGCTCAAGACCCACGGCAACTGGACCATGGCCCGCACCGGACCCGCCGAGCACCTATGGACCAGCCCCACCGGCCGCCGCTGGCGAGTCGACAACACCGGCACGCACCCACTCCCCCGCCCGAGCGCGGACGCGACATCTCACGCGGGACCCTCGCCGTAAATCCAGCGCGCTGTCAGGAGCCGCAGGTCCGCTGACCAGGTCGCCGCGACCATCGCGCTTCTCGACTCCGACGAGACGAAGTCATCACCCGGACGTGATCACCCTGCGCTGATTCGAGCTGCTGGTAGCCCCGACGGGATTCGAACCCGCGCTACCGCCTTGAGAGGGCGGCGTGCTAGGCCGCTACACAACGGGGCCAGCGCGACGCGATGCTACCGGGTGCCGGGCACGGAACGCGTCGCTGGGGTACTAGGACTCGAACCTAGACTAACTGGACCAGAACCAGCCGGGCTGCCAATTACCCCATACCCCATGGGTGCCGGGCGTCTCGGTGCTTGGAGGCCGAAGCCGCCGGGCCGAGGCCAGACATTACCCGAGCCGTCGCGCACCGCCCAACCGCGACGACTCGCGCCCCGGACGTCATCCGATACGCCGCCAGTACGCCACCGGATGGATGACGTCGCGGGCGGTGGCGCAGGCAGGCAGGCATCCGGGCACGGCCAGGTCAGGAGATCATCACCGAGGCGAGGCGGGCCAGCGAGCGGTCGCGGCCGAGCAGCTCCAGCGACTCGAACAGGGGTGGCGACACGCGGCGGCCGGTGGTGGCGACCCGTACCGGCCCGAACGCGTGTCTCGGTTTCAGGCCGAGCCCCTCGACCAGCGCGGCCCGCAGGGCCTCCTCGATCGCCTCGGTCCGCCACGAGCCGAGCTCAGCCAGCGCGGCGCGCGCAGCGGTGACCGCCTGCCGGCCCTGCACGGTGAACGTCGCCGCGGCGTCGGCGGGATCGACCGCGAAGTCAGCGTCGTCGACGAACAGGAACGCCAGCAGGGCCGCCGCCTCGGCCAGCACGGCAACCCTCTCCTGCACCAGAGGCGCGGCCGCGGCAAGCAGGCGAGCGTCGGTGTCAGAGACCGGATCGGCCACGAGGCCAACGGCAACCAGGTGGGGTAGCAGCCGAGCCGCGAAGTCATCCGCCGCGATGCCGCGGATCTTGAGCCCGTTGATCGCCTCGCACTTCTTGAGGTCGAACTGCGCCGGGTTGGGGTTGACCCGGCCGACCTCGAACGCCGCCGCCATCTCGTCGAGGTCGAACAGCTCGCGGTCTCCGCCGATCGACCAGCCGAGCAGGGCCAGGTAGTTGAGCAGACCCTCGGGCAGGAAGCCCCGCTCGCGGTAAGCCGCCAGGCCGCCGCCCGGGTCGCGCTTGGACAGCTTGCGGTTCCCCGGCCCCAGGACGAACGGCAGGTGACCGAATTCCGGCACGACCCCCTCCCCGATCCCCAGCCGCACCATGGCCCGGTGCAGCGGCAGCTGCCGCGGCGTCGAGCTGAGCAGGTCTTCGCCGCGCAGCACGTGGGTGATGCCCATCGTGGCGTCGTCGACGGGGTTGGTGAAGGTGTACAGCGGTTGCCCGTTGGCCCGCACCAGCACGTAGTCGGAGACGTGCGCGGCCTCGAAACCGATCTCGCCACGCACCAGGTCGGTGAACGTCACCGCCTCGTCCGGCATCCGAAAGCGCAGCACCGCCTTGCGCCCCTCGGCCTCCAAGGCCGCGCGCTGCTCGGCGGTCAGGTCTCGGTGCAAGCCGTCATAGCCCGAGTGCCGGCCCTCGGCCTTGGCCCCCTCGCGCCGCTCCTCCAGCTCCTCGGGGGTGTCGTACGCGAGGTAGGCGTCTCCTGACTCCAGCAGTCTGCGTGCAACGTCGGAGTAGAGGTCGCCGCGCTCTGACTGGCGGTACGGTCCGTGCGGCCCGCCCACCTCCGGACCCTCGTCCCAGTCGAGCCCTAGCCATCGCAGCGCGTCGACGAGCCTGGCATAGGACTCCTCGGAATCCCGCGCGGCGTCGGTGTCCTCGACGCGGAACACAAAGGCTCCGCCAGTGTGCTTTGCGTACGCCCAGTTGAACAACGCCGTGCGCACGTTGCCGACGTGTAGGTTGCCGGTCGGGGACGGGGCGAACCGCACCCGCACGCTCACGGCGCCACCACGGGGTTGGTCAATGTGCCAAGACCTTCCACTGTCACCGACACCTCGTCGCCGGGCCGCACCGTCCCCACTCCGGCCGGCGTGCCGGTGAGGATGAGGTCGCCCGGCAGCAGGGTCATGACCGACGACACGTACGCGACCAGCGTTGCCACGTCGAACAGCATCAGGGCGGTACGCCCGTCCTGGCGCAGCTCGCCGTTCACGGTGGTGGTGACCCGCAGGTCGGACGCGTCGAGGTCGGTCTCGATCCATGGCCCGACCGGGCAGAACGAGTCGAACCCCTTGGCCCGGGCCCAGGTTGCGTCCGCGCGCTGAAGATCGCGCGCGGTGACGTCGTTCGCCACGGTGTAGCCGTAGATCACGGCTGGGACACGGTCGATCGGCACGTCCTTGCAGATGCGGCCGATGACGACCGCGAGCTCGCCCTCGTACTGCAGGTCGTCGGTCTGCTGTGGGTGCACGATCGGGTCACCCGGCCCGACGACGCTGGTGTTCGGCTTGAGAAACATCAGCGGCTCGCCGGGTGCCTCGTTGCCCAGCTCGGCCGCGTGCGCCGCGTAGTTGCGACCGATCCCCACCGCCTTGCTGCGCGGGATCACGGGTGCGAGCAGCCGCACGTCGGCGAGGGGCTGCCGCTCGCCGGTGAGCTCGATCCCGGCGTACAGGGGGTCACCAGCCAGCGCCGCGACGACGTCGACCCCGTCGGCCACGCCGATCACCCCGAACCGGGGCTCTCCGCCGGCGCTGCTGAACCTCGCGACCCGCACGCCCGCGAGAGTAACCACCGCGCCGGTACGGCTCGCGCCGCGGTCGGGCTCAGCCCGAGGTCATCTCGACCAAGGCAGTGAGCGTGCGCCAGTTGCGCGCGGTGCCCTCGACGCCGAGCCGGGCTGACCGGATCACCCGGTCGGCCGGGCTGGCGTGCACGCCTCCTGCATAGTGCACGACCAGCTCCTCACCCCTGGCCACCACCGCGTCGGCACCCACGTCGGCGGCCAGCAGCCCCTGCACCGCAGCAGCGTCCGGGGTGCCGGTGAGATGGATCACCTGGACCATCTTGGGCTCGCGGGCAGCGGCCTCGGGGAACGGGTTCCACGCCAGCACGTCGGCCAGCTGCAGCGGACTGCGTACGACCACCGGTGTGTCAACGGCGAAGTGCTCCTTGACCACCGCCCCGATCAGCGACCCGACCCGGGCCGGGCTGCGGTGCGGCGAACTGGTGACGATGTTGCCGCTCTGCACATACGTCCGGATATCGTCGAAGCCCGCCTGAGCGAGCAGCTCGCGCAGCACCGGCATGGCCACCTTGTTGCGAGCGCCGAGGTTGACCGCGCGCAGCATCGACACCCAGACCGGCACGGCCGCAGGCTACCGAGTGGGTCAGCCGAGCTGGGCGGCGGCGGAGCCCCGACCTGCAACCCGACCGTGGGCTCAGTGCGCAGAGCCAGCCGAACCTGTTCGACCGAGCGACCAGCTCACTCCAGCTGCCGCAGGGAGTGGCGTCGCAGGCCGTACGTGATCGCGTCGCACAGCGCTTCCCACGAGGCCTCGACGATGTTGTGACCGACCCCGACGGTCACCCACGCGTCTGCCCCGTCGGCGGTCTCGATCAGGACCCGGATCACCGCGTCGGTGCCGTGGCCCTGGTCGAGGATCCGCACCCGGTAGTCGATCAGCTCGAACGCCGCCACGGGCGGGTAGGCCTGCCCGATGGATCGCCGCAGTGCCTGATCGAGCGCGTTGACAGGCCCGTTCCCCTCGCCCGTCACGACGATCCGCTCACCTCCGGCACGCAGCTTGACCGTCGCCTCCGAGAGCGCCTCCCCCGCCGTCGCCGACTCGGTGATGACCCGCCACGACTCCACCTCGAAGTACGCGGGACGGCGTCCCTCGATCTCCTCCACGAGCAACAGCTCGAACGACGCATCGGCCGCCTCGAAGGTGTAGCCAACCTGCTCCAGCCGCTTGACCCGGTCGGTGACCCGGGAGACCAGCGCGCGGTCGCCGGAGAGGTCGAACCCCAGCTCCTTGCCCTTGAGCTCGATGCTCGCGCGGCCGGCCATCTCCGACACCAGCAGCCGCATGTCGTTTCCGACGCGCTCGGGGTCGATGTGCTGATAGAGGTCGGGGTCGATCCTGATCGCGCTGGCGTGCAGGCCGGCCTTGTGCGCGAAGGCCGACACCCCGACGTAGGGCTGGCGCGACGAGGGCGGCACGTTGGTCACCTCGGCGATGGCGTGCGCGATCCGGGTGGCGTCGCCGAGCGCGCCAGGGGGCAGCACCGGCTTTCCTTGCTTGAGCTCCAGGTTGGACACCACGGTGAGCAGGTCGGCGTTGCCGGTGCGCTCGCCATAGCCGTTGACCGTGCCCTGGACATGGCTCGCGCCCGCACCGACTGCGGCCAGGGTGTTGGCGACCGCGCAGCCGGTGTCGTTGTGGCAGTGGATGCCTAGCCGCACGCCACTCCCGGCCAACACCTCACCGACGGCGTCGCCCACCTGCGGAGGCAGCATGCCGCCGTTGGTGTCACACAGGACGACCACCTCGGCGCCCGACTCGGCAGCCGACCGCACCACCTCCAACGCGTAGGCAGAGTCGTCTCGATAGCCGTCGAAGAAGTGCTCCAGGTCGACGAAGACCCGCTGGCCGTGCTCACGCAGGTGGGTCACGGTGTCGCGCACCATGGCGAGGTTCTCAGCGGTGCTGGTACGCAACGCCCGCTCGACGTGGCCCACGTGGCTCTTGGCCACCAGGCATACCACCGCGGCGCCCGACTCGCGCAGGGCGCCGACCTGGCGGTCGTCGGCGGCGCGCGTCCCCGGGCGCCTGGTCGCGCCGAACGCGGTCAGGATGGCCCGGCGCAGGTCGAGCTCGGCTCGCGCCCGGGCAAAGAACTCAGAGTCCTTGGGCACCGCTCCCGGCCAGCCGCCCTCGATGTAGCCGACCCCCAGGTCGTCGAGATGGTGGGCGATCGCGAGCTTGTCGACGACCGAGAGGTTCAGTCCCTCCTGTTGGGCACCGTCGCGAAGCGTGGTGTCGTAGACGTGGAGGTCGTCGGACATCGGAGTCTCCAGGGGCCGGAGCAACAAACAAAAAGACCCCCCGTGCGTACGAGAGGTCTGCGCGCCGGCGGCCGGGGCCGCGGGCGCGCTAGGCGATGACGATGCGGCGCTGCTGCGTCACACCGGCAGCATCGCACGGATCGCCACATGGTGGGACCCGCCCTCGACATCCGAGCGTCCAGCCCACCCTGTAGCCGGTCACAGCGGCGGGCCGTCGGCGGGGAACCAGATGGTTCCGACTCCCTGGACGAGGGCGATGGTCCCGGCGACCAGAGCAGCAAGCACCCAGCACAGCGCGAACGCCCACACCCCGGCCGAGGCGCCCCGGTCCACGACCCGGTGCACCGGGCGGTGCAGCACGTAGCCACCAGGACCGCGCCACAGCACCACGCAGAAGGCGACTGCGCCGGCCCACACCAGGTAGCGGGCGCGCACCGCCCCGAGGTGCAGCAGCCCGTCGACCAGACCGGCAGCGACCATCGCGGTCCCCACCAGGACGGCGGCGTGGGTGATCCCGCGAACCACGTGCCACGGCGCTGTCACCGTCGCGACCGCCCGATCGCCGCGGCGCACGCCACGCAGCGAGCGACGCCGGCGCAGCGCCTCCACCGCCTGCCGGCAGGTGACCAGGGTTGCGACCATTAGCCAGCCGAGCGTCGCGGACACGTACGGCATCGCGGCGAACACCGCCACGGCCAGGAGGCTCACCAGCGTCCACAGCGCCACAGCGGCAACTCGCTCGGCAGGCGGACGCCGGACGGGAGGTGGCTCGACAGGGCCGAACGGCGCGGCTGTCGGCGACCCGGAGCCGGCACCCGACCCGACCGGTGACCACGGCGGGTGGCCGGTAGGTCCGGGCAGCACCTGGGTCGCGACCCGCGGCGGCTGCGGTGCGGCTGGCACGTGCACTGTCGCGGTGGCTGCCCCGTGCGGTCCGGCCAGCCAGCCGGCGAGTACGGTCGCCGACGGCCGCGCCTGCGGATCGCTGGCAAGGCACGCCACCAGCACCTCGCGCAGGTCTGGCGGCACACCCTCGAGGTCGTACTCGTTGCGCCGGACCCGGTCGAGCAGCACGGGCTGCGGTCCGCGTCCGAACGGGCTCGACCCCCGGCAGGCGTAGGCCACCGTGGTTGCCCACGAGTGCACGTCGGTGGCTGGACCGGGCTCGAGGCCGAGTGCGATCTCCGGGCTGAGGTAGGCCGGCGTTCCCATCATCCAGCCGGTCACCGTGAGGGACGCGTCCTCGGCTGCTCTGGCCAAGCCGAAGTCGATCAGCACCGGCTCCCCGCCCTCGATCAGCACGTTGGAGGGCTTGACGTCGCGGTGTACCACCCCGACCGCGTGCACGGCGGCCAGCGCCTCCGCGAGCCCGCCGGCCATCCGCAGAACCGGCTGGCCGCGCATCGGCCCGTACTCCCCGACGTAGTCCGACAGCGACAGTCCCGGTACGAAGCGGGTGACGACGTAGGGGATCGGCCCCCAGGGGTCGGCGTCGAGGAACTCGGCTACGCGTGCGCTGCGTACCCGTTGCAACGACGTGACCTCGCGGGCCAGACGTTCGCGGCCCTCGCGGTCCCCCACGACGTGCGGGCGCAGCACCTTGAGCGCGACCCGCGAGCCGTCGGGCCCGCTGGCCAGGTGGACCACGCCCATGCCCCCCTCGCCGATGCCGCGCAGCAGGCGGTAGCGACCGAGAACGGCCGGTCCTTGGGCGGCGGTGGTCACCGTCAAACGGTAACCGGCAGTCAGCGCACGCGGTGCAACCAACCGCGGTCGTCGGCGGCGCGTCCGTACTGGACGTCGACGAGTGCGGCGCGCACTGCTGACGTCACCGGTCCCGCGGCACCGCCGTGGGGCGCAGCGCTGTCGGCCTGGCCACCGTCCCACTTCAGCACACCGACGGGCGTGACGACCGCGGCCGTACCGCAGGCAAAGACCTCGCTGACCTCACCAGCGGCAACCCCCTCGCGCCATTCCGCGACCTCGACCCGGCGTTCCTCGACCTTGTGGCCAAGGTCCCCGAGCAGGCTGATCAACGAGTCGCGGGTGACACCGTCGAGCACCGAGTCGCCCAGCTCGGGCGTGACGATCGAACCGTCGGTGCGGACGAGGAACAGGTTCATGCCGCCAAGCTCCTCGACATAGCGCCGCTCGACGGCGTCGAGGAACGCGACCTGTGCGCATCCGTGGTCGGTGGCCTGCTGCTGCGCGATCAGGCTGGCCGCGTAGTTGCCTCCGCACTTCGCCGCGCCCGTGCCACCCCGAGCTGCCCGGGTGTAGTCCTGCGACAACCAGATCGACACCGGCTTCAGATCACCGGGAAAGTACGGTCCCGCCGGCGATGCGATGACGCAGAATGTCGCGTGCTCGGCCGGCCGGACTCCCAGGAACACCTCGGAGGCGTACATGAAGGGCCGCACGTAGAGGCTGGTCTCGGCCCCGCCCGGCACCCAAGCGGCGTCGGTGCGCACCAGCGCGTCGACCGCCTCGACGAAGACGTCGGTCGGCAGCTGCGGAAGGGCCATCCGCCACGACGAGCGCTGGAAGCGGGCCGCGTTGAACTCTGGCCGGAAGGTCCACACCGAGCCGTCACCGTGCCGGTACGCCTTCATTCCCTCGAAGATCTCCTGCGCGTAGTGCAGGACGGCGGTCGCCGGGTCGAGGCTCAGCGACCCGTAGGGCTGCACCCGACCGTCGTGCCACCCGCGACCGGGTGTCCACTCGATGAGCACCATGTGGTCGGTGAAGTGCAGGCCGAAGCCGGGGGCGGCGAGGATCTCTTCTCGTCTCGCCTCCTCGACGGGCTGGGGGTTGGGATCGACGCGCAGCAAGCCGGCCACGGCGTTCATGGTGTCGCTCATGCACGAACGCTAGCCGACCCGACGGCAGCCGCGATCGCCTCGCCGACGGCGCGGGTCGACCTGCGCGGACCACCCCTTCCGGCCAGATCGGCAGCGACCGCCGCCTCGATCCGTGCGGCCGCATCGGCGAGCCCGAGATGGTCGGCGAGCAGTGCGGCGGACAGGATCGCTGCGGTCGGGTCGGCCACGCCCTGGCCCGCAAGGTCGGGCGCCGACCCGTGCACGGGCTCGAACATGCTGGGGGTGTCGCGGCGCGGGTTGATGTTGGCGCTCGCGGCCAGCCCGATGCCACCGGTGACGGCCGCCGCCAGGTCGGTGAGGATGTCGCCGAACATGTTGTCGGTGACGATCACGTCGAAGCGACCAGGGTCGGTCACCAACGCGATCGTTGCGGCGTCCACGTGCAGGTAGTCGACCTCGACATCGGGGAACTCGCGCGCGAGCGATTCGACGGCGGCCGACCAGAGCCCGCCCGCATGCACCAGGACGTTGGTCTTGTGCACCAGCGTCAGCAGCCGGCGGCGGTCCGCGGCTCGCTCGAAGGCGTCTCGCACGACCCGACCGATGCCGTACGTCGTGTTCAGGCTGACCTCGGTCGCGACGGCCTGCGGGGTGCCGCCCCGCAGCACGCCACCATTGCCGACGTAGGGGCCTTCGGTGCCCTCGCGGACCACGACGAAGTCGATCTCACCGGGCTCGCGCAGCGGCGACCTGACTCCCGGCCACAGCCGCGACGGGCGCAGGTTGACGTGGTGGTCGAGGGCGAATCGGAGCCCGAGCAGCAGGCCACGCTCGAGCATCCCGGGCGGCAGGGCCGGGTCACCGGGACGGCCGCCGACGGCGCCGAGCAGGATCGCGTCGTGCCCGCGGATCTCCTCGAGCACGGAGTCGGGCAGCACCTCGCCGGTAGCAAGGTATCGGTCGGCACCCAGGTCGTAGGGCTCGGTGTCGACGGTGACGCCCGCGGGCGCGACGGCGACCCGCAGGACTCGGACGGCCTCGGCGGTGACCTCCGGCCCGATGCCGTCGCCGGGAACGACCGCCAACCGCATGCTGATCATCGTGGGCGGCTCGGCGGCGGTCGCGTCAATTGTCGTCCGGGCGCGGGCCGCCGTTGTCGCGCAGGTCGAGGGCGGACTGCACGGCGGCGGTCCCGTGACCGCCCGGGTGCTCGGCAGCGGACGGGTTCTCCTGGTGGTGGCTGGGACCCCAGTCGCTGGGGTACATCTCGTACACGATGGGTCACCTCGAGATCGGGACTGGTCGGCCGGACTGTGGCCGGCTTCCGGCGCCGAGTCCCAACGGAGAGACCGCTGACGGTTCGCGTCAACCGAGATCTGGTCTCCGGGGTGCGGGCGGAGCCGGGTGGGCTCGCCGCCTGCTGCGGGTCTCGTGGCCGGAACGCCGAACGCCGCAGCGGGGGTGGCCTCTTAGCAGGCCCCGCTACGGCAGCAAAGGATGGCTACGAACTTCCGCATGACGTGGCTACCGTACGCGGCGGACCTCACGGGCCCGACCGGCCGGCGGTCTTCGTCTCGGATACCGGGACGAACGTCTCTCGAGCGCGGTTGTGCGAGACTCCGCGGCGATGAGCGCCTCGCCGGACGTACCCGTCCTCGTGACGCAGGCCCTCAACCTCTGCCGCAGTCAGGGATTCGTCAGCTCCATCCGGCACGAGGCGGGGCGCTTGCTGGCGGCGCTGGCCGCCAGCAGGGTCGGCACACTCGGCGAGCTCGGCACCGGGTGCGGGGTGGGCGCGGCGTGGTTGTGCAGCGCGCTGCGAGCCGGAGCGCGGGTAGTCACCGCCGAGCTGGATCCGGTGCTGGCCGAGAGGGCGCGCGAGCTGTTCGCCGACGACGACCGGGTCGAGGTGCGCGCCGGCGACTGGACGACGCTGGAGCAGTTCGCGCCCTTCTCGCTGCTGTTCATCGATGTCCGCGAGGTCAAGCGCAACGGCATCGACCTGATCGCCGACCTCGTAGAGCCGGGCGGGATCATCGTGCTCGACGACTTCACCCCCAGCAGTGCCTGGCCCCCGATCTATGACGGGCGGGTCGACGACATGCGCGAGCGGTGGCTCACCGACCCCCGCTTCACCGCCGTCGATGTCACCGTCGCCCCCGACGCTGCCGTCGTGATCGCCACGCGCCGCTGACCGTACGCAGCTGCACGGGGGGGAGGGCGACGGTCAGCGGGGGGAGGAAGAGCTGCACGAGCGGGCCGATCGCCAAGGCATAGACAACGGTGCCGACGCCGACCACCCCGCCGAGCAGCCAGCCGAGGGCCAGCACCACCACCTCGAGCGACGTACGCACCAGTCGGATGCTGCGCCCGGTGCGGCGGACCAGCCCCGTCATCAACCCGTCGCGAGGACCCGCACCGAACTGCGACCCGATGTACATCGCACCCGCAAGCCCGTTGAGCACCACCCCGCCGACCAGTAGCCCCGCGCGCCACCCGAGGGCGGCGGGCTGGGTCAGCACCGCCAAGGCGACATCGGTCACCAGACCGATGATGACCGCGTTGGCGATGGTGCCGAGGCCGGGCCACTGCCGCAGCGGAATCCACAGCAGGAGCACCGCCACGCCGACGATGATGACGACGGTCCCGAATGACAGTCCCGTACGCCGCGAGACGCCGTCATGGAAGACGTCCCACGGGTCGAGGCCCAGCCCGGAGCGCACCATCATCGCCATCGAGCACCCGTACAGCGTGAGACCCAGCCCGAGCTGGACCAGCCGGCGTCCGGTGCGTCCCGCGGTCAGCTGCTGGCGCGGCGTGAGGTCGGCCAGGGGCCGGCTCGGCACCCGGCGATCGACGAGCGAGCGGCCGGTGCGGAGCATCGGTCCAGGATGCCCCCAAGTGGCCTGGTCATCGAGAGCCACTTGCTGGAGAGTGGCCTGTGTGGCCTGGACCCGGATCTCGCCCGACCGGCTGGTCGACCTGCTCGGCGAGCTGCCGGGCGGCGTGCCGGCCTACCAAGGTTTGGCGGCGCGCGTGCGCCGGCTAGCCGCCGAGGGTCGGCTCGTCGACGGCACCCAGCTGCCGTCGGAGCGTGCCCTTGCCACCGCCCTCGGCCTCAGCCGCACCACGATCACCCGCGCGTACGCCGCGCTGGCGGAGACCGGCTACGCCCGGGCCAGGCACGGGTCGGGCACCGTGCTGGCGGTGCCCGGCACCAGCCGGGGAGCGCTGGGACGGCTGATCACCGCGCGCGAGGCGGCCGAGGGGGTCATCGATCTCACCTGCGCCGCGCCCGCGGCGGTACCGGACACGCACGCCGCGCTGGGGTGGGCGGTCGAGCAGGTCCCGGCCCAGGTTCGTGGGAGCGGCTACTACCCGGCGGGGCTGCCGGCTCTGCGCGCCCGCGTCGCCGCGCGGTACGAGTCGCGCGGGCTGTCGACGTCGCCAGATCAGGTCGTGATCACGACGGGCGCGCTGGCCGGGCTCGCCGTAGTCAGCAGGCTGCTTGTCTCGCCCGGCGACCGGGTGCTCACCGAGTCGCCGTCGTACCCGAACGCGATCGCGGCGCTGCGCGCCGCCCGCGCCAGGGTGATCGCGCACGGCGTCGACGCGCAGGGGTGGGACCTCACGGCACTGGAGACCGCCGCCCGTCGTGCCTCGCCGCGGCTGGCGTTGCTCATGCCCGACTTCCACAACCCCACCGGCGCGCTGATGGACGACGAGGACCGGGCCCGGGTCGCAGCGACGCTGCGTCGAGTCGGTGCGACGGTCGTGGTCGACGAGAGCAGTGCCGAGCTGGTGCTGGACGGGTCCGAGGCGGACCTGCCGCGACCGTTCGCCGCCCACGGCCACGAGGTCGTGACCGTCGGCAGCGCCAGCAAGCTGCTGTGGGGAGGCCTGCGGATCGGCTGGATCCGGGCACCCCGCCGGCTGGTACCGGCCCTGGTCGAAGCACGGGCGACGATGGACCTCGGTTCGTCAGTCGTCGACCAGCTGGCTGTCACGTACCTGTTCGACCACCTCGCGGGTGCCATGGCCGACCGGCGCGACGCGCTCCGACGCAGCCGGGACACGCTGGTCACCCAGCTGGGCGAACGGTTGCCGGCATGGTCGTTCACCAGGCCGGCAGGCGGGCTCAACCTGTGGTGCCGACTGCCCGGCGGGTACGGCCCGGCGCTGGCCGCTGCGGCCGAGCAGCAGGGGCTGCTGCTGGTGCCAGCGGGCCGGTTCGCGGCAGACGGGGGGCTGGAGGCCTACCAGCGGCTGCCGTTCACCCTGGAGGCTGAGGTCTACCCTGAGGCGGTGCGGCGACTGGTGCTCGCCGACTCCCGGGCCCGCGGCTTCCGTGCGGCTGTGGTCGACGCCCGAGGTCCGCTGATCGCCTGAGAGCCAAGGCGTCCGCGGAACCGCCATGGATCAGTCGGCGAGGTCGACCCGGCGCACCCACACGGCGTCCATGGCGGCACGGACGTCTTGGGCGACGCCGGCGGGAACCGCGGAGTCGACGGCCATCGCCACCAGGGCATGCCCGCCCTGCCGGTCCCGACTCACCTGCATGCCGGCGATGTTGATGCCCGCGTCGCCGAGGATCCTGCCGACAGCGCCGATCATCCCCGGCCGGTCGTCGTAGTTGACCAGCAGCAAATGATCTGTCGGCTCGATCTCGACGTCGTAGCCGTCGATCTCGACCAGGCGCTCGCGCTGCTGGATGCCGACCAGGGTGCCCGAGACCGACACCTGGCTGCCGTCGGCCCGGGTACCGCGCAACGTCACCAGGTTGCGGTGGTCCGGGCTGTCAGGGTTGGTGACGAGCCGCACCTCGAGACCACGCTCGGCGGCCAGCAGGGGCGCATTGACGTACGAGACGTTCTCCTCGACCACGTCGGCGAAGGCGCCCTTCAGCGCGGCGAGCTCGAGCACCTTGACGTCGTGGCTGGCGATCTCACCCCGCACCTCGACGTCGAGATGCTGTGCGATGCCGTCGGCAAGCGCGGTGAAGATGCGCCCCAGTCGCTCGGTCAGGCCGATGCCGGGCCGCACATCCTCGGCGATCACACCGCCCTGGACGTTCACCGCGTCGGGCACCAGCTCGCCGGCCAGCGCGAGGCGAACGGAGCGGGCGACCGCGACACCAGCCTTCTCCTGCGCCTCGACGGTGCTGGCGCCGAGGTGCGGCGTCGCGACGACGGCGTCGAGCTCGAACAGGGGAGAGTCGGTGCACGGCTCGGAGGCGAACACGTCCAGCCCGGCGGCCGCGACCCGGCCCTCCTTGAGCGCGGCGTACAGCGCCGCCTCGTCGACGATCCCCCCCCGCGCAGCGTTGACGAGGATCACCTCGGGCTTGACCTGGTGCAGCTGGGCGTCGCCGATCAGGCCGATGGTCTCGGGGGTCTTGGGCAGGTGCACCGAGATGGCGTCGGCCTCGGCCAGCAGCTCGTCGAGCCCGACCAGCCGCACCCCCATCTGGGCGGCACGCCCGGCCTGCACGTACGGGTCGTACGCGATCACCTGCATGCCGAACGCCGACAAGCGTTGCGCCACCAGGACCCCGATCCGGCCCAGGCCGACGATCCCGACTGTCTTGTCATAGAGCTCGACACCGGTGTACTTCGACCGCGTCCACTCACCGCGACGCAGCGCCTCGCTGGCCGGCGCGACATGGCGCGCCGCAGCCAGCAGCAGACCGACGGCCAGCTCGGCGGCGCTGACGACGTTGGAGGTCGGCGCGTTGACGACCATCACGCCGCTCTGCGTGGCCGCTTTGACGTCGACGTTGTCCAGGCCCACGCCGGCGCGGGCGATCACCTTGAGCCGGCGGGCGACGGCGAGCACCGGTGCGTCGACCCGGGTGGCGCTGCGGACGATCAACGCGTCGGCATCGGCGACGGCGACGAGCAGGTCGTCGCGGTCGACGCCGTCGCAGCGCCGGATGTCGAAGTCCGGCCCGAGCGCGTCGACCGTGGCCGGCGACAGCTCTTCGGCGAGGAGGACGACGGGTCCGGTCACACGATGTCCTTTGCGGGCTCAGGTGCACGATCGGTCTGACGAGCTTGTCCGATTGCACCACGTCGTGCCCTGGGCGAGCCGCGGCGGTCAGTGGTGCTCGTCGGGTCGCTCCATGGTGGTGTCCTCGGCAGGCAGGATCGGAGGCTGGGCCAGCATCCAGCAGATGAAGCCGATGCCGGTGACGATCATGGCGAGGCCGCTGTACAGGGAGACGTTCAGGTCGCTGGCACGCGCGATGGCCTCGTCGCTGGCCGTGATTCCGGCGATCGTCACGGCCACGCCGAAGATGCAGAACAACGAGCCGATGAAGGTCCGCAGGTCGAACAGCTTGGCAAGGGTCAGCAGCCGAGCCCGGTCGGTGTCGTGGTCGCTCATCTGGGTCTCCTCACAAGCCCGCCATGATCACGTACAAGGCGGCCGACAATGCCAGCGCGCCCATGCCCATCGGGACGGGACGCCGATAGAACGGCTGCGGGCCTTCGTCCATGTCGCGCAGCTCCATGCCGTGCACGAGCCCCCGCAGCTCCTCCTCGGGCTTGCCCTGACCGAACATCGACACCACGACGATGGTGACCGCACCGAACACGAAGCCGACGATTCCGCCCCAGAACGACTCGTGCAGGTCGCTGCGGAAGTCGAGCACGCCGGCGAACTTGTACAACACGTAGGTCGCGACCGCGGCGAATGTGCCGACCAGGATCCCCCAGAAGCCGGAGCTCGGGCTGGCCCGCTTCCAGAACATGCCGACGATGAAGGTGACGAACAGGGGGACGTTGAAGAACGTGAACAGCACCTGGAAGTAGTTGGAGATGTTCTCGAAGTTGGCGGCGATGCCCGCGGTGCCGATCCCGACGAGCACGCCGACGACGGTCGCAAGCCGACCCACCACGAGGTAGTAGCGGTCACTGCGTCCGGGGCGCACGTACTCCTCCCACAGGTCGTGGGTGAACACCGCGTTGAACGAACTCACGTTGGCCGCCATGCCGGCCATGAATGCCGCCACCAGACCGGTGACGGCGACGCCCAGCGCACCCGCGGGCAGGTACTGGTCCATGAGCGCGGGTATCGCGTTGTTGTAGTCCACGCCGTTGGCGCTGCCCAGGCCCGGGATCAGCAACAGCGCGCACATGCCAGGCAGGATCGTGATGAGCGGGATGAACAGCTTGGGATAGGCGCCGATGATCGGGGTCATCCGCGCGGCGTTGGTGCTCTTGGCCGCCATCGCTCTCTGGACCTCGGCGAAGTTGGTCGTCCAGTAGCCGAAGCTGAGGCAGAAGCCAAGCCCGACGATGATGCCGAAGAAGTCGCCGAACAGGTTGGCGCCACCGGGGCCGGTACCGGTCCAGGCGCTGTTGAAAGTCGGACCCTGCTGGGCGCCCAGGGTGTCGAAGAGCGCGCCGAGGCCACCCACCTCCTTCACGGCGATCACGACCAGCGGGATCAACCCGGCCAGGATCACGAAGAACTGCAGCACCTCGTTGTAGATGGCGCTGGAGAGCCCGCCGAGCAGGATGTAGCTGAGCACGAAGGCCGCCGACAGCACGATCGCCCACCACAGCGGGATGCCGAGGAGCGCGTCGATGACGGTCGCCAGCGCGAACAGGTTCACGCCGGCGATCAGCAGCGACGCCACGACGAACGTGATCGCGTTGATCAGGTGCGCCTTGCGGTCGTAGCGCAGCCTCAGGTACTCCGGGACGCTGCGCACCTTGGAGCCGTAGTAGAACGGCATCATCACGATGCCGAGGAACACCATCGCCGGGATCGCGCCGATCCAGAAGTAGTGCACGACCGAGGCGCCGTACTCGGCAGCCGAGGCCGACTGGCCGAGGATCTCGACCGCCCCGAGGTTGGCGGAGATGAAGGCGAGTCCGGTGATCCACGCCGGCAGCGACCGCCCGGACAAGAAGAAGTCGCTGCTCGACTTGACGGCCCGCTTGAGCGCGAAGCCAATCCCGATCACGAAGACGAAGTAGGTGACCAGCAAGAAGATGTCGACAGCGCTCAGGTCGAGCCGCAAGTCGACAGGTGCCGCCAGCAGGTGCACGACAGACCCCAATCCGCCCTGCCCCGACGGTGGCCGGGCGCGACGGGACTGTGGCATGCGGCACCCGACCTCGCAACGAGCCACGCCGCTTGCGAACGAACCGACGCCACGACTGCCCGGCCCGCACCAGGTCGGGTCGTTGCGGGCGGGGTGGCCAAGCGCGGCTAGCGGCGGGCGGTGCCCTCGACATAGTCGTCATCGTGGCTCTTGACCCAGGCCATCAGGCCGCGCAGCTCGCGGCCCACCGACTCGATCGGGTGCCGCTCCCCCTCCGCGCGCAGCGCGGCGAACTCCTCGCCACCACGGTCCTGGTCCGCGATGAACCGGCGGGCGAACGTGCCGTCTCGGATCTCGGTCAGCACCTGAGCCATGTTCTGCTTGACCGCGTCGTCGACGACCCGCGGCCCGGAGACGTAGTCGCCGTACTCCGCGGTGTCGGAGACCGACCAGCGTTGCTTGGCGATCCCACCCTCGTACATCAGGTCGACGATCAGCTTGAGCTCGTGCAGGCACTCGAAGTAGGCCACCTCCGGCTGGTAGCCGGCTTCGGTGAGTGTCTCGAATCCCTTCATGACCAGCTGCGAGACGCCGCCACAGAGCACGGCTTGCTCGCCGAACAGGTCGGTCTCGGTCTCCTCGGTGAAGGTGGTCTTGATGGCACCCGCGCGCAGACCGCCGATCGCCTTCGCGTAGGCGAGCGTCAGCGGCCAGGCTTGGCCCGAGGGGTCCTGCTCGACGGCGACCAGGACGGGCACGCCCCGGCCCTCGACATATTCGCGGCGCACCAAGTGTCCAGGCCCCTTGGGCGCCACCATGCAGACGTCGACGCCTGCTGGCGGCTGGATGTAGTCGTAGCGGATGTTGAAGCCGTGGCTGAACAGCACGGCGTCACCGTCGACCAGGTTGGGCTCGATCGCCTCGGCATACAGACCGCGCTGGGCCGGGTCCGGGGCGAGCACGACGACTAGATCAGCTTCCTCGCACGCCTCGTAGGGCGTGACGACGCGCAGCCCCTCGGACTCGGCGCGCGACCGGCTGCGAGACCGTTCGGGCAGGCCGACGCGGACGTCGACCCCTGAGTCCCGCAGGCTCAGCGCGTGGGCGTGGCCCTGGCTGCCATAGCCGAGCACCGCGACGTTGCGCTGCTGGACGGTAGCGAGGTCGGCGTCGTCGTCATAGAACATCTCGGCCACGAGAGCACTCCTTGTCGAACGGGCTGGCGGGCGGGCTGGTTGCGGACCTGATGGGTCACCGGGCGGGTGCGACCGGACGCAGCGCGCGGTCGGTGATCGAGCGGCTGCCCCGACCGACGGCGACCATGCCCGACTGCACCAGCTCGCGGATTCCGTACGGCTCCAGCACCCGCAGAAGCGCCGACAACTTCTCGGAGTTGCCGGTGGCCTCGATGGTCACCGCGTCGGGCGCCACGTCGACCACCTTGGCCCGGAACAGCTGTACAGCTTCGAGCACCTGGCCGCGGGTCGCGGGGTCCGCCCGGACCTTGACCAGCACCAGCTCGCGCTCGACCCCCTGGCCAGGCTCGAGGATGACGATCTTGATCACGTTGACCAGCTTGTTCAGCTGCTTGGTGACCTGCTCCAAGGGAGAGTCGGCCACGTTGACCACGATCGTCATCCGAGAGATCTCGGGATTCTCGGTAGGCCCGACGGCGAGCGAGTCGATGTTGAACCCACGCCGGGAGAACAGGCTGGAGATGCGGGCAAGGACACCGGGCGTGTTCTCCACCAGCACCGACAGGGTGTGTCGGCTCACTGACCCTCCTCCTCCCGGTCCCACGCCGGCGCCATGTCCCGTGCGACCAAGATGTCGTCGTTGCTGGTACCGGCGGCGACCATCGGCCACACCATCGCGTCCCGGTGCACGGCGAAGTCGACGACGACAGGTCGGTCGGTGATCTCCATCGCCTGCGCCACCACGGAGTCGACGTCGTCGGGCTTGTCGCAGCGCAGCCCGACGCAGCCGTAGGCCTCCGCAAGCTTGGCGAAGTCGGGGATCCGGGTGGAAGGCAGGTCGGTGTTCGAGTAGCGGCCCTCATAGAAGAGCGTCTGCCACTGCCGCACCATGCCGAGCGCGGAGTTGTTGATCACCGCCACCTTGATCGGGATCCTCTCGATGGCACAGGTCGCCAGCTCCTGGTTGGTCATCTGGAAGCAGCCGTCACCGTCGATCGCCCACACCGTACGACCGGGTTCGCCGACCTGGGCACCCATCGCAGCGGGCACGGCGTAGCCCATCGTGCCCAGCCCGCCGGAGTTAATCCATGCGCGCGGCCGCTCGTAGGGCACGAACTGACTGGCCCACATCTGGTGCTGGCCGACGCCTGCGACATAGACCGCCTCGGGACCGGCGGCAGCGGCGATCCGCTCGATCACCAGCTGCGGCGACAGCGAGCCGTCGTCGGGGATCTCGTAGCCCAGTGGATAGCGCTCGGCCAGTCCGCGGGCCCACGCTGCCCACGCCGATGCGCGCCCGCCCGCCGGGTCGACAGTGTGACCGGCAGCGTTCACGTCGGCCTCGCTGGCCCGATCCTCACGCAGCGCCGCCACCAGCTCGACGATGATCTCGCGGCAGTCGCCGACGATCGGCACGTCGGCAAGCCGGTTCTTGGAGATCTCGGCCGGGTCGATGTCGGCGTGCACGACCTTCGCCTCGGGTGCGAACGTGTCCAGCCTGCCGGTGACCCGGTCGTCGAAGCGGGCCCCGAGCGAGACGATCAGGTCGGCCCGCTGCAGGGCGGCAACCGCGGCGACGCTGCCGTGCATGCCGGGCATCCCCAGGTGGCTCGGGTGCGAATCGGGCAGCGCGCCCCGTGCCATCAGCGTGGTGACGACCGGAATCTGGCTGAGATCGGCGAGCTGTTCGAGCTCCGCGGCAGCATTCGCCTTGATGACACCGCCGCCGACGTAGAGGACCGGTCGCTCGGCCTTGCCCATCAGCCGGGCGGCCTCCCGGATCTGCTTGCCGTGCGGCTTGGTCACCGGCCGGTAGCCGGGCAACGAGACCGTCGCCGGGTAGTCGAACGTCGTACGCGCCTGCAAGGCGTCCTTGGCGATGTCGACGAGAACCGGACCGGGACGGCCCGTCGAGGCGATGTGGAATGCCTCCGCGATCGTGCGCGGGATGTCAGCCGCGTCGGTGACGAGGTAGCTGTGCTTGGTGATCGGCATCGTGATGCCCCGGATGTCCGCCTCCTGGAAGGCGTCCGACCCGATTGCGCCGCTCGGCACCTGCCCGGTCACCGCGACGACCGGCACCGAGTCCATGTGCGCGTTGGCCAGCGGGGTCACCAGGTTGGTCGCGCCCGGCCCCGAGGTCGCCAGGCACACGCCCACCCGGCCGGTGGCCTGGGCATAGCCCTCGGCGGCGTGGCCAGCGCCCTGTTCGTGGCGTACCAGGATGTGGCGGATCTGCTGGGAGTCGAGCAACGGATCGTACGCGGGCAGGATGGCGCCGCCGGGAATGCCGAAGACGGTGTCCACCCCGGCGCACTCCAAGGCGCGGATGAGACTTTGTGCTCCGGTGATCTGCTCGTTCATCACGGCCTTCCGATGTGCGTCCTCGAATCGTGGCATGAAAAAACCTCCGGCCCGAACGGGCGGAGGTGCGCGCGCGACGGGGGGAGGCTCAGCCGGCGCGCGAGCCGACTACGAGGACGTCTCGACCCATGGTGTGAGCGTCCCCGGCTGCGCCGGCGGGGTCAAGGGCGTGAGACGGGAGTCTCGCCATCCGGTCGTCACCCGCACACGGCGCCGTCGGCGGCGGAGCCGACCAGCTTGCGGTACTTCGCCAGCACACCGGTGCGGTAGCGCGGCTCGGGCGGCTCCCAGCCGGTGCGCCGCGTGGCCAGCTCGTCGTCGTCGACCAGCAGGTCCAGGGTCCGCGCCTCGACGTCGAGTCGGATGGGGTCACCGTCGCGGACGAACGCGATCGAGCCGGCGTCGACGGCCTCCGGCGCCACGTGGCCGACGCAGAGCCCGGTAGTGCCGCCGGAGAAGCGACCGTCGGTGAGCAACAGCACCTCCTTGCCCAGCCCGGCGCCCTTGATCGCCCCGGTGATGGCCAGCATCTCGCGCATGCCCGGGCCGCCCTTGGGACCTTCGTAGCGGATGACCACGACATCGCCGGCGGTGATCGTCCCGTCGGCGAGCGCGCCCATCGCCGCCTGCTCCCTGTCGAAGACCCGCGCGATGCCCTCGAACACCGCCTGGTCGAAGCCGGCGGTCTTGACCACGGCACCGTCCGGCGCGAGCGAGCCGTGCAGGATCGTCAGCCCGCCGGTGGGGTGGATTGGTCGCGCCATCGCTCGGATGATCTCGCCGTCGACGTCCGGTGGCGCGATGTCGGCGAGGTTCTCGGCCATGGTCCGGCCGGTGACGGTCAGGCAGTCGCCGTCCAGCAGTCCGACGTCGAGCAGCGCCTTGAGCACGACTGGTACGCCCCCGACCCGGTCGACGTCTTGCATCACGTAGTCGCCGAAGGGCTTCACGTTGCCCAGGTGCGGGACAGTCGACCCGATGCGGTCGAAGTCGGCCAGGGTGAGGTCGACCTCGGCCTCGCGGGCGATCGCGAGCAGGTGCAGGACGGCGTTGGTCGAGCCGCCGAGCGCCATCACCACTGCGATCGCATTCTCGAAGGCGGGCTTGGTCATGACCCGGCGGGCGGTGATGCCGCGCCGGAGCATCTCGACGACCGCCTCGCCCGACCGGTGCGCGTGCCTGTCGCGGCGACGGTCGACGGCGGGCGGCGCGGCGGATCCAGGCAGCGACATGCCCAGTGCCTCGGCGACCGAGGCCATCGTGTTGGCGGTGTACATGCCGCCGCACGCGCCCTCGCCGGGGCAGACCGCCCGCTCGATCCGATCGACCTCGTCGCGGCTGATCAGCCCGCGCAGGCACGCGCCGACGGCCTCGAACGCATCGATGATGGTCACGTCTCGACCGTCGACGTGGCCGGGCAGGCTCGAGCCGGCGTACACGAACACGCTGGCGAGGTCGAGCCGCGCCGCGGCCATCAGCATTCCGGGCAGCGACTTGTCGCAGCCGGCGAGCAGCACGGAGCCGTCGAACCGTTCGGCCATCATCACGGTCTCGACCGAGTCGGCGATGATCTCACGTGACACCAGCGAGAAGTGCATGCCCTCGTGGCCCATCGAGATGCCGTCGGACACCGAGATCGTGCCGAACTCCAGCGGGAATCCGCCGGCGGCGTGCACACCGTTCTTGGCGGCTGCGGCGAGCCGCTGGAGGGACAGGTTGCAGGGGGTGATCTCGTTCCAGCTGGACGCGACCCCGATCTGCGGCTTGGCGAAGTCGACCTCGCCCATGCCGACCGCTCGCAGCATCCCCCGCGCGGCTGCCCCTTCGAGACCGTCGGTGACGTCCCGGCTGCGGGGCTTGAGATCGACGGCGCCGGCGGTGAGTAGCTCGGTCATGGCCGGAGCCTACGACCGCTCGCTGGTCGTGCTCACCCCCAGCGGACCGCGACCCGGGCCGAGCACGAGGGACGCCGCGGCGGCTGCCCACAGCAGGCTGGTGATCCTGCGTCGGTTTATCACCGCATCAGGCCACGACCATCGCCCGCACGGACAGGACGTCCGGCAGGTGCGCACCGACCTGGCGCCACGAGTCGCCCTCGTCGTTGCTGGCGAAGACGGAACCGTCGCGAGCCCCGAAGTAGACCCCTGCCGGGTCGCCTGTGTCCGTGCACATCGCGTCACGCATGACCGCGGCCCAGAACTCGTCCGGCAACCCCGTGCCCAGCTCGCGCCACGTCTGACCCGCGTCGTCGCTGCGCCACACCCGCGCCCGCGCGCCCGGCGGCACTCGTTCTCCGTCGGCGACCAGGGGAAACACGTACACGGTGTCGGGCTTGGTCGGGTGAACGACGATCGTGAACCCGAAGTCGCTGGGCAAGCCGTCGGCGATCGACGTCCAGGAGTCACCGCCCTGATCGCTGCGATAGACGCCGTGGTGATTCTGGGCGAACAACCGCTCCGGACTGCTGGGATGCGCGGCCACCTTGTGCACGCACTGACCGAACTCCGGCCACGGGTCGGGCAGGAAGTAGGCCTTGATGCCGACGTTGGCAGGCTCCCAGGATGCTCCTGCATCGAGGCTGCGATAGACGCCTCCGGTGGACATGGCCACCGTCAGTCGTCGAGGGTCGACCGGGTGCGGCACGACGGTGTGGATCGCCTGCCCGCCGTAGCCTGCTCCCCACCGTCGCGGTGCGGGTGGTCCCACAGGCCGCGCACCAGCTCGAAGGTCTCCCCCCGGTCGGTCGAGCAGAACAGCGCCGACGGCTGCGCCCCCGCGTAGACCACCCCCGGCTCGCCGTCGCTCGCCGGCTGGATCTGCCACACCCGCTCGAGCGCGACACCGGTGTCCTCGGGGAACCGGATCGCGCCGCCTGGTGTCTCGGTCCAGGTCTGACCCAGATCGTCGGACCGGAAGATTTGCGGACCCCAGTGCTCGCTGGTTGCTCCGGCGAACAACCGCGGAATGTCCCCGCGCGGGTCGATGCCGATCGAGTAGATCGCTTCCATCAGGAAGCGCGGCTCGTCCCAGGTCCACCCGTCGCGCCGGGCGTCGGACCGGCCGATCCACAATCCTTTCCGGGTGCCGACCAGCAACAACGTCTCCGTCATGACGGCCTCCTGCGGGTCACGATCGTGTCGGAGTAGTTCTACTCGTTCGCCCCGCCGCGAGCCACCACTCGGACCAGATGCGGTGCATCGTCTGCCGAGAGATGCTGAGGGGTGCTCCCTGCGCTGATCGACCCCGTGATCGACGCCGTACGGAACCGGCTCGGCGCGGCACTGGCCGCGGGTGTCGCCGGCGACGACGGCGACGCCAAGCGGCAGCGGATCCACGCGTCCCCAGGTCCGCGGTGGTTCGCCGAGGACGCCGCGATCCGGCGGGTGCACGGCGACGCGTCGATGTTCGTCGGTGGCATCCGCACCCTGTTGCTCCAGACCCTGCACCCGCTGGCGATGGCCGGGGTGGCTGAGCACTCGCACTACCGCAGCGACCCGTTCGGTCGGCTCCAGCGCACCGGCGAGTTTCTCGCAACCACCACTTTCGGCACCGCCGCCGACGCCGAGCGCGCGGTCGCGCGGGTACGCGGCGTGCACCGACGCGTGGTCGGCACCAGCCCGGCCGGTCGGCCGTACGCCGCCTCCGACCCGCACCTGCTGGAGTGGGTGCACATCACGGAGGTCGACAGCTTCCTGCGGGCTCACCAGCGCCATGGCTCCCGCCCGCTCGACGCGACTGGCTGCGACTCCTACGTGCAGCAGGTGGGCCAGGTGGCAGAGCGGTTGGGAGTCGTCGACCCGCCGCAGTCCGTGGCCGAGGTCGACGAGCGGTTGACCGCCTTCAGACCCGAGCTCGAGGGCACCGCCCAGGCACGAGCGGCCGCCCGCTTCGTGATGTTTCAGCCGCCGGTGCCGGTCGCCGCTCGACCCGGTTACGGCGTCCTCGCCGCCGCCGCCGTCGCGATGCTGCCGTGGTGGGCGCGGTGGCCGCTGCGGCTTCCGTACCTCCCCCTGTCGGAGGCGACCGTCGTGCGCGCCGGCGGCCAGGCGGTCACCAGCGCCCTGCGATGGGCGATGACTTCTCCCACCACCCCCTGAATCGTTGCGGGGTTCTGGGTGCTCCCGGCTGGGCTCGAGCACCCATCGTCCCGCATTTGCGCCTAGGGGCGGCTGGCGGGACCGGCGACGACGTTGGCGAGCGGGGCGCCAGCGGCGTACCGCGTCAGCTGGGCGCGCAGCAGGGCGTGCACGCGAGGCTGCATCGCCGACGTGGCGCCGCCGACGTGCGGGCTGATCAGCACGCCGGGCGAGCGCCACAGGGGGTGCTCGGGCGGCAGCGGCTCGGGGTCGGTGACGTCGAGAGCGGCAAGCAGGCGACCCGCGGACGTCTCGGCCAGCAGGGCGTCGGTGTCGACCACGGGCCCGCGGGCAACGTTGACCAGGACGGCGCCGTCCCTCATCCGGGACAAGAAGTCGGTGTCGACAAGTCCCCGGGTGGCGTCGGTGAGCGGCACCAACAGCACGACGGCGTCGGCTCGCGGCAGCAGGTCGGGCAGCTCGGAGGTCGCGTGCACGAGACCCTCGTCGTCCTCGCGGGCGCCGGTGCCCACGCGCAGCACGCTCACCTCGAACGGAAGGAGTCGCTGGCGCAGCGCCGAGGCGATGCTGCCGGCACCGACGACGAGCACGGTCGAGTCGGCCAGCGCCGGCCGCCGCTGGGTGGCCCACCGGCCCTCGTCCTGGGCGCGGACGAACTCGGGCAGGTTGCGCAGGCTGGCGATCAGCAGCCCCACCGCCAGCTCGGCGGTCGAGGCGTCGTGCACGCCCCGGGCGTTGCACAGCGTGACGTGCTCGGGCCGGTACGGCGCCACGTCGTCGACACCCGCCGTCTGGGTCTGCAGCACCTCGAGCGACGTCATCCGCGACAGTGCGGCAGCAAAGTCGAGGCCGGGCAGGTAGCGCGGCACCCAGAACCGCACCCGGTCGAACCCCTCCGCGCCGGGATCGTCCGCGGGGTCGACCTGCACCACATCGACCCCGCGAGGCACCTCGTCGCCCAGCAGCGCGGGGTCGAACGGGATCCATGCCAGCGGTCTGCTCACTGCGTCTCCTCGCGCGCCCACACGTGTCGTTCGGCCGCTCGCCTGCCGGCCTCCCACAGCTGTTGCTGCTGGTCTGGCGTGATCCCGAAGTCGGTGCACGGCACCCCCGACGTGTCCACGAAGACGCTGCGAGCCACCGTCGCGGGGTCGTCGACGTGCTGGCTCTGGGCGGCCTCGAGCGCAGCCTCCACCACCGCGAGAGCCATCGAGAGCGGCCCGCGTACGGGCTCGGGCGAGCGGTGGCCGCCGAGCCCGGCGGTGAGCCGCACCCCCAGGGTCGGCCAGCGCGCCTGGACGCCGTCGTCGCGGTCGAAGATGCTCACCGGATAGGTGCTGAGCAGCCCGCCGTCGACGAGCGTGGACACCCCACCCGTTCCACGCATCGTGACGGGCTCGAAGAAGAACGGGATCGACGCCGACGCCCGGACCGCGTCGGCCACGGCCATCTCGTCGGGGTCGAGCCCGTAGTCGGGGTAGTCCCAGGGCAGCCGCACCAGCCGTCGCCGGGACAGGTCACTGGCCAGCACGACCAGCCGGTACGCCCGAGCCGGCGCCAACGCCGAGCCCGGGTCGTCCTCGCGCAGGTCGGCAAAGGTGTGGACGCCGAGGTCGCCCAGCACGCCACGCAACCAGTCGTGCAGCCGGTGACCCTCGTACATGCCGCCGTCGACCGCGAGCGAGAGCGCGTCGACCACGCGTCCCATCGGGCCGAGCAGCCGACCGACCGTCGAGCGATCGCGCAGCTTGGCGTAGGGGAGGTCGCGGGCCAGCTCCTCGGCGCGCTCGATCGGCTCGCCCGCCCGGTCGAGCGCGACCAGCACGGCGGCGGCGATCGCGCCGGCGGAGGTGCCGGCGACCCGAGGGAATCGCCAGCCGTGCCGTCCGAGCGTGACCGCGACCGCCGCGAGCGCGAGCCCCTTGACCCCGCTGCCCTCCAGGACCAGGTCGGTCGCCCGGCCACCCGAGGCCGCGCCGGCGCCGCTGGTCATCGCCCGACCATAACGACGTTCACCGGGGAAGGGCGGCCGGAGACCGCAGACTCAGCACCCGGACGATCGAAGTCAGCGTCGTCCCGCGTGGCACGATCGGGTGATGCGCCGGGCCTGCTGGTTGACCCTCGCCCTCGTGCTCGTCGTGCCTGGCTGCACGGGCGACGAGCCGACCGAGGGATCGGGTCCGGTGGTGATCGATGACCGCCCGCCCGGCACCCCGACGACCGGGGACGACGGGGGGCCGCAGCCGGGCGCGCCGCCCGAGCCTCGGGTCGCCGAGACGATCGCGACGGGTCTGACCAGCCCGTGGGGCCTCGACTTCCTCCCTGACGACTCGGCCCTCGTGGCCGAGCGGGACACCGGCCTGGTCAAGCGGGTCACGCCCGACGGTGCGGTCACGACGGTGGGCGAGGTCGAGGGCGTGGACACCGAGACGACGTCGGAGGGCGGCCTGCTCGGGCTGGCGGTCGGGCCGCACTTCGGGTCCGAGCCGTACGTGTACGTCTACTTCACCAGTAGCGAGGACAACCGGATCGCCCGGCTCACGTACCGGCAGGGGCGCCTGGGCGAGCAGCGGGTGATCTTCGACGGCATCCCGCGCGGCGAGGTCCACAACGGCGGCCGCATCGCGTTCGGACCGGACGGGATGCTGTACGCAACGACCGGAGAGACGTCGCAAGCGGACCTGGCACCGAACCCTGCATCGCTCGGCGGCAAGATCCTGCGCATCACGCCAGAGGGCGAGCCGGCCGACGGCAACGTCGTGCAGAGGTCGCCGGTGTGGAGCCTCGGCCACCGCAATCCGCAGGGCATCGCCTGGGACGGCGACCTGATGTGGGCCGCCGAGTTCGGGCAGGACACCTGGGACGAGCTGAACGTGATCACGGCCGGCGACGACTACGGCTGGCCGGAGTGCGAGGGGCGCTGCGACGAGCAGGGCGTGGTCGACCCGAAGGTGCAGTGGGGCACCGACGAGGCGTCGCCGTCCGGCATCGCTTACGCCGAGGGTGCGGTCTGGATGGCCGGTCTGGCGGGCGAGCGGCTCTGGCGCGTCGTCACCGACGGCGAGCAGGTCGTCGCAGAGCCCGAGGCGTTCCTCACCGGTGAGTACGGCCGGCTGCGCACGGTCGAGGTCGCCCCCGACGGGTCGTTGTGGTTGACCACGTCGAACACCGACGGGCGCGGCGAGGTCCGCGACGGTGACGACCGGATCCTGCGGATCACGCTGAGCTGAACGCCTCGACGCCGGCCCGCCATGCGGCGCGGTCAGGACAGGCGCGCGAGCACCAGCTCGCGCACCCGGCCGGCGTCGGCCTGACCACGCATCTCCTTCATCACAGCACCGATCAGCGCGCCGGCGGCAGCGACCTTGCCGGCGCGGATCTTGTCGACGACGTCGGGGTTGGCGGTGATCGCGCGGTCGACGGCATCGCCGAGCGCAGCATCGTCGCTGACCACCTCCAGGCCGCGGGCTGCCACGACCTCCTCGGGCTCCCCCTCGCCGGCGAGCACGCCGTCGAGGATCTGGCGGGCCAGCGTGTCGTTGACCCGACCAACGTCGACCAGGGCTTGCACTCCTGCCACCTGTGCCGGGGTGACGGGCAGCTCGGCCAGCCCGAGACCATCCTCCTTGGCCCGGCGGGCGAGCTCGGTCAGCCACCACTTTCGGGCCGCCTGTGGCGACGCGCCAGCGGCAACGGTCAACTCCACCAGGCCGAGAGCGCCGGCACCGACGATGTCGCGCATCTCGTTCTCGGAACACCCCCACTCCTGCTGCAGCCGCCCGCGACGTACGTGCGGGGGCTCGGGCAGGGTGCCGCGCAGCCGATCGACCCACTCCCGTTCGGGCGCCACCGGCACCAGGTCGGGCTCGGGGAAGTACCGGTAGTCCTCAGCGTCGGACTTCACCCGGCCTGAGGTCGTCACACCGGTGTCCTCGTGCCAGTGCCGGGTCTCCTGCACCACCGTGCCGCCGGCCAGCAGCACCCCGGCCTGGCGGCGGATCTCGTGTCGCACCGCCCGCTCGATCGAGCGCAGGGAGTTGACGTTCTTGGTCTCCGTACGAGTGCCGAGCACGGCACTGCTGCGCGGGCGGATCGAGACGTTGGCGTCACAACGCAACGAGCCCTGCTCCATCCGTACGTCGGAGACGCCGAGCGCGAGCAGCAGCTCGCGCAGCTGACCGACGTACGCGCGCGCAACCTCGGGCGCCCGGGCGCCGGCTCCGATCACCGGCGTGGTCACGATCTCGATCAGCGGGATGCCAGCACGGTTGTAGTCGACCAGCGAGTGGCTGGCGCCGTGGATGCGACCGGTCGCGCCGCCAACGTGCAGCGACTTGCCGGTGTCCTCCTCCATGTGCGCCCGCTCGATGCCGACCCGCACGAGCTCGCCCCCACTCTCAGCGGAAGGCACGGCGACGTCGACCGAGCCGTCGAAGGCGATCGGCTCGTCGTACTGCGACGTCTGGAAGTTCTTGGGCATGTCCGGATAGAAGTAGTTCTTGCGTGCGAAGCGGCACCAGTCGGCGATCGAGCAACCGAGGGCGAGCCCAATCCGGATGGCCGACTCGACCGCGGCACCGTTGAGCACCGGTAGCGACCCGGGCAGCCCGAGGCAGGTCGGGCAGACCTGCGTGTTGGGTTCGGCACCGAACTTCGTGGCGCAACCGCAGAACATCTTCGAGGCCGTGCCCAGCTCGACGTGCACCTCGAGGCCGATCACCGGCTCGAACCGGGCGAGCGCGTCCTCGTAGGTCGGCAGCGGAGTCAGCACGCGGACATCCCCACGAGCGCCGGGGCTCGGTCGAGCAGCGGACCGCCCCACTGCTCGTGCAGCATCGCCTCCAGTGCCGCGCCCACGCGATAGAGCCGGTCATCGCACTCGGCTGGCGCGAGCACCTGGAAGCCAGCCGGAAGGCTGTCCTCGTCGGCGAGCCCGCTCGGCACCGACAACCCGGGGACGCCAGCCAGGTTGGCCGGAATGGTCGCGATGTCGTTGAGGTACATCGCGATGGGGTCGTCGAGCTTGTCACCCAGCCGGAACGCGGTCGTCGGCGCGGTCGGCGACACGAGCACGTCCGCCTGCTCGTAGGCCCGCGCGAAGTCGCGTGCGATCAGCGTGCGGACCTTCTGCGCGGAGCCGTAGTAGGCGTCGTAGTAGCCGCTGGACAGCGCGTAGGTGCCGAGAATGATGCGGCGCTTGGCCTCGTCGCCGAAGCCCGCCTCCCGAGTCGCGAGCATCACCTCCTCGGCGCTGGCCGCCTGGTCGTGCTCGGGCCACACCCGCAGGCCGTACCGCATGGCATCGAACCTGGCCAGGTTGCTGCTCGCCTCGCTGGGCAGGATCAGGTAGTAGGCCGCGAACGCGTAGTCGAAGTGCGGGCACGACACCTCGACCACGTCCGCGCCCGCGCCGACCAGCAGCGCCACGGCCTCGTCGAAGCGTGCCCGCACGCCCGGCTGGTAGCCCTCGCCACCGAGCTCGCGCACCACTCCGATCCGCATCCCCCGCACGTCGGCGCGGCGGGCCGCCTCGACGACAGGGGGCGGTGAGCCGGCGATGCTGGTCGAGTCCATCGGGTCGTGGCCGCCGATCAGCTCGTGCAGCAGCGCCGCGTCGAGCACCGTACGAGCCACCGGGCCGGCCTGGTCGAGACTGCTCGCCAGCGCGACCAGGCCGTAGCGACTGACGCCCCCGTACGTCGGCTTGACGCCGACCGTGCCAGTCACCGCCCCCGGCTGCCGGATCGACCCGCCGGTGTCGGTGCCGATCGCGAAGGGCGCCTCGAAGGCGGCGACCGCCGCGGCGGACCCCCCTCCGGAACCGCCGGGGATGCGCTCGAGGTCCCAGGGGTTGTGGGTCGGCCCGTATGCCGAGTGCTCGGTCGACGAGCCCATCGCGAACTCGTCCATGTTGGTCTTGCCGAGCATGGGCAGCCCGGCCGTGCGCAACCGCGCCGCGACCGTCGCGTCGTACGGCGGGACCCACCCCTCCAGGAGCCGGGAACCGGCGGTGGTCGGCATGCCTCGGGTCGCCACGATGTCCTTGACCGCGATGGGAACGCCCGCCAACGCGTGCACAGCAGCACCGACCGCTCGGCGCCGGTCGACCTCGGCCGCCTGCGCCAGCGCCCCGGCCGTGTCGACGTGCAGGAACGCATGCACCGCGCCGTCGACAGCGGCGATCCGGTCGAGGTACGCCTGGGTGATCTCGACCGAGGAGACCTCGCCGGCGCTGAGCGCGTCGGCCAGCGCCGACGCCGACAGCCGGAGCAGGTCGTCTCGGGGCACCGCGATCACTGCTCCTCCCCGAGGATCCGCGGCACGCTGAACCGCTGCTGCTCGACCGCGGGGGCACCGGACAGCGCCTGGTCGGCAGTCAGACTCGGTGTCACCTCGTCGGCGCGGAAGACGTTGATCAGCGGCAGCGGGTGCGACGTTGGCGGCACGTCGGCATCGGCGACCTCACTCACCTTGGTCACCGACTCGACGATGACGGCGAGCTGTGGCGCGAGGTGGTCGAGCTCGGCATCAGTCAGGTCGATCCGCGCCAATCGTGCGAGGTGCGCCACGTCGTTGCGGGTGATGCCGGGAATGGGGTCGGACACGACTGCCGAGTCTAGGGGGTGCCAGGCAACGCGACCGCAGCCGCTCCAGCAGCTCGAGATGGTGCACGTCGTGCTCGAGATGGCTCACCAGATGCGCACGCGCTCGTCGTCGGGCAGCCACATCTCGTCGTTCTCGCCGACGTCGAACGCCGCGTGGAACTCGCTCAGGTTGCGCACGACGTTGGCGCGGAACTCCGGTGGCGAGTGCGGGTCGACGGTGAGCAGGCGCTTGCGCTCGGCGTCGCGGACCGCGGTGCGCCACACCTGCGCCCAACCGAGGAAGACCCGCTGGCTCCCGGTGAAGCCATCGATCTCGGGGGCGTCCTCGCCCTCCAGGCTCAGCTCGTACGCGCGATGCGCGACCTGGATGCCTCCGAGGTCGCCGATGTTCTCACCGACGGTCAGCGCGCCGTTGACGTGATGACCAGGGAGGCCCTCGGGCTCGAACCCGTCGTACTGCTTGATCAATGCCTTGGCTCGCTTGTCAAAACCCGCCCGGTCGTCGTCGTTCCACCAGTCCTTGAGGTTGCCGTCGCCGTCGTAGCGGCTGCCCTGGTCATCGAAGCCGTGCCCGATCTCGTGCCCGATGACCGCGCCGATACCGCCGAAGTTGACCGCGTCGTCGGCCTCGGGGTCAAAGAACGGCGGCCGCAGGATCGACGCGGGGAACACGATCTCGTTCATCCCCGGGTGGTAGTAGGCGTTGACGGTCTGCGGTGTCATCAGCCACTCGCCACGGTCGATGTCCTCGCCGATCTTGGCGAGCTGCCGGTCGGTCTCGAACGCCTCGGCCCGCCGCACGCTGGCCAGCAGGTCGTCGCGGTCGATCACCAGTGCGGTGTAGTCGCGCCAGGTGTCCGGGTAGCCGATCTTGGGCGTGAACCGCTCCAGCTTGGCCTGCGCCCGCTCTCGCGTCTCCGCCGACATCCACTCGAGCTGACTGATGTCCTCGCGGTAGGCCTCGACCAGCCAGCCGACCAGACGCTCCAGCTGCTGCTTGTGCGCTGGCGGAAAGTGCCGGGCGACGTACAGCTCGCCGACCGCCTCGCCCAGCGCGTGCTCGACGACGGCGACGGCACGCTTCCACCGCTCCCGCAGCTCGGGGATGCCGGACAACCGGGTGCCATAGAAGGCGAAGTTGGCGTCCACGAACGGGCTCGAGAGGTAGGGCGCGGACGCACGCACGTGGTGGAACACCAGCCACGCGCGCCAGTCGGCGAGCGAAACCTCGGTCAGCGCCTCGCCCGCCGCCGTGAACGCGTCAGGTTGGCGGGCGACGACCTCGTCGAACGAGCCCTGAGGTACACCCAGTCCTTCGAGCCAGGCAGACCAGTCGAAACCAGCAGCCAGCTCGTCGAGCTCGCTGCGGCGACGCTTGTTGTAGGTCTTGAGCGCGTCCCTGCTCTCGACCCGGCTCCAGTGCCCCTTGGCCAGGCGCACCTCTAGCTCGAGCACTCGCCGCGCGGCCGCCCCCGGCTCGGGCTCGTCGACCAGCCGCAACAGCGTGGAGACGTGCTGCACGTACGCATCGCGAAGCTCGGCGTGCGCGTCCTCCCGGTAATAGGACTCGTCGGGAAGCCCCAGACCGCCCTGGACCAGCTGGACGATGTAGCGGGTGGCGTCGTCGCCGTCGTTGGAGACATAGAACTCCACGAGACCAGGGGTACCGTGGCGTTGGAGACGCCCGAGCAGGTGCAGCAGCTGCCTCGTCGACGTGACACCGCGGATGTCGGCGAGGTCCTCGGCCAGCGGCTCGGCGCCGAGCTCCTCGACGTGATCGGCGGCCATGAACGCGCCGTACAGGTCGCCGACCTTGCGCGCATCGCTGCCGGCGGCCGCGTCGGAGGCAGCCGCTTCGTCGAGCAGGACACGCACGTCCAGCTCTGCCTGGTCGCGAAGCGCGTGGAACGCCCCGTGCGATGCCCGGTCGGCGGGGATCTCCGCCGCTGCCAGCCAGCGGGCGTTGACGTGCCGGAACAGGTCGTCCTGCGGGCGGACCTCCTCGCTCAGCTCGTCGGTCGCGATGCCGCTGTGACCCTGGCTCGACATGCCGCTCCTCGGTTAGACGTGGTGGGTCGCGCAAGCCTAATCGGCGAGTGCCGGTCCGACTCGGTGCGCTGCACCTGCCCGGTCCGTCACGGCGAGGCGGGCGAGGAGTCGGAGCTCTCGGCGACCGCACGGGCGGCGTCCGGGCCGTCGGCGAGCAGGGTGCGGAAGCCGTCCTCGTCGAGCACGGGTACGCCGAGCTGGACCGCCTTGTCGTACTTCGTCCCCGGCGAGTCGCCGACCACGACGAAGTCGGTCTTCTTCGATACGGACCCGGTGGCCTTGCCGCCTCGCGCCGTGATGGCCTCCTTGGTCTCGTCGCGGGAGAACCCGTCGAACGAGCCGGTCACGACGATCGACAACCCCTCCAACGTGCGCGGCGCCGACTCGTCGACCTCGTCCTCCATCCGTACGCCGGCGACGCGCCACCTGTCGATCACACCACGGTGCCAGTCGACCTCGAGCCAGTCGCGGACCGCTGCGGCGATCGTCGGCCCCACCCCGTCGACGTCAGCCAGCCGCTCGACCGACGCCGTCTCGATCGCCTGCATGCTGCCCATCGACCGGGCCAGCGCCTGGGCCGCCGTCGGTCCCACGTGCCGGATGGACAGGCCGACAAGCACCCGCCACAGCGGCTTGGACTTCGCCTCGTCGAGGTTGTCCAGCATCCGCTGGCCGTTGGCGCTCAGCACCCGCTCCCCCGTAGCCGCCTCCCGCTCCGCCTTCTTGGCGGCGCGGGTAAAGAGCGGGACCTGGAGCAGGGTCTGCTCGTCGAGTCCAAAAACGTCGCCCTCGTCGCGCACCACCCCCGCGTCGAGCAACGCCGCCGCGGCCTCGTAGCCCATCACCTCGATGTCGAAGGCGCCGCGGCCGGCCACGTGGAACAACCGCTCGCGCAGCTGCGCCGGGCAGGAGCGCGCGTTGGGGCATCGGATGTCGGCGTCGGCCTCCCGCTCGGGCCTCAGCGCAGTGCCGCACGCGGGGCACTCGGTCGGCATCTCGAACGCCCGCTCGGAGCCGTCGCGCAGGTCGACCACCGGGCCCACGATCTCGGGGATCACGTCACCTGCCTTGCGCAGCACGACCGTGTCGCCGATCAGCACTCCCTTGCGCTCGACCTCCGATGCGTTGTGCAGCGTGGCCATCTCGACCGTCGAGCCGGACACCTTTACCGGCCGCATCACTGCGTACGGGGTCACCCGGCCGGTACGGCCGACGTTGACCCTGATGTCGAGCAGCTCGGTGTTGACCTCCTCCGGCGGGTACTTGAAGGCGATCGCCCACCGCGGCGCCTTGGACGTCGATCCCAGTCGACGTTGCAGCGTCACCTGATCGACCTTGACCACCACGCCGTCGATCTCGTGCTCGACCGCGTGCCGGTGCTCGCCGTAGTGGTCGACATAGGCAAGCACCTCGTCGAGATCGGCCACGACGCGGACCCGTTCGCTGACCGGCAGGCCCCACGCGGCCAGCGCCGCGTAGGACTCGGACTGGCGGTCTGGCTCGAAGCCTGTGCGCGCACCCAGGCCGTGGCACACCATCCGCAGCGGGCGGCGGGCGGTGACCCTGGGGTCCTTCTGGCGCAGCGACCCGGCCGCGGAGTTGCGCGGGTTGGCGAACGGCGCCTTGCCCTCGGCGACCAGCCCGGCGTTGAGCTCTCCAAACGCCTCGACTGGGAAGAAGATCTCGCCCCGCACCTCCACCAGCGAGGGGACGGGATAGTCGTCGCTCGCGGCCAGCCGGGTCGGGACACCGTCGATGGTGCGAGCGTTGGATGTCACGTCCTCGCCGGTACGCCCGTCACCGCGGGTCGCGCCGCGGGTCAAGCGGCCCTGCTCGTAGGTGAGGTTGACCGCGACGCCGTCGACCTTGAGCTCGCACAAGAACTCGGCGCCGGCGCCACCCTCGCGCTCGATCCGGCGCAGCCACGACTCCATCTCGTCGCGGCTGAACGCGTTGTCGAGGCTCATCATCGGCTCGCGGTGCTCGACCGCGGCGAACAGCGTCGAGACCGGGGCGCCGACCTGCTGGGTGGGTGAGTCGGGGGTGCGCAGGTCGGGGTGCTCGGCCTCGAGCGCCTCCAGCTCGCGCATCAGCGCGTCGTAGTCGGCATCGGAGACGGTCGGACGGTCCTTGGTGTGGTAGCGGAAGCGGTGCTCGTCGATCTCCTCGGCCAACCGCTGGTGCCGGTTGCGGGCAGCAGGTGGGGCAACGGGCGGCGCTGCGGCTGGCAGCTGGGAGGCAGCCTCGCTCATGGGCGCACCGTCTCGCCCTCCACCGACAGCTGTCGGGCGGTGTCGCGGGCCAGCACCAACGCCTGCCGGGCCCACCCGAAGGCGGCCGCGCCCAACCCGCAGGCGGGAGTGACGACCGTCCTGTCGATCAAGTCGGACGGGCCGTAGCCGAGAGCCGACCACAGCCGGTGCACCGACTCCGCCAGCTGCTCGGCGGCCGGGCGCCTGCTCGGCTCGCTGGTGGGCACGACACCGGGCCACAGGTCGAGCCCGCCATCGATCGCTGCCGCGAGATCGTCGTAGGAGTCGGTCGGCAGCAGCCCGGCATCGACCAGCAGGGCTTCGGCACCCGCACCGGCGATCAGCGGCACGGGCACGTCGGCGGCGCAGCAGTGCAC
>JACCWP010000181.1 GCA_013697585.1 Nocardioidaceae bacterium | reverse complement strand
CCTCGAGTTTCTGGTGCCGGTGAGCGCGCGACCGCCGGGTGGGTCCGGAATTGCGACACTTGTCTGGACGTGGTCCGCAGCGGGTAGAGGGCCGCACGGCACGTTCGCGGTCCCATTCTGCCAGATCCGTCCAAACACGCTTGCCGCCGCTCGCCCGCACGTCCGGTCAGCCGAATCCTGCAACCCCCTAGTATACTCAGAGTCCACAACCCCTTCACGCACAGGTACCACGGTGACCGCTCCCCGGCGGGAGAGGCGGTGCCACCCTGGTTGCGTATCTGTCCCAACGTGATACACCGGCGACTCGAGGCCTGCGCGGCGCCCTGCCCGGGGCCGCTGACCTTCGCGCCGCCGTCGACCTGACCCTCGATCACCTGCTGAGCCTGCAGATGCCGATGTCCAGCCTGTATCTGGCGCGGGGAGACCGGTTGCGATGCCTCGGGCAGCGTGGCTACACCCACGTGCAGGACGGCCTGCTCATAAGCGTCGGAATTGTCGGCCGGACCTATCGGAGCGGTGAGCCGGTCCGCCTTCACGCAGCGGACGCTCCGGAATACATCGCCGAGGTGCCCGGAATCGTCGACGAGGTGTGTGTGCCGATCCGGGTCGCCGGGAGGGTCGTGGGCGTCCTCAATGTGGAGTGCACGCAGCCGTTGGCGCCCGATGCCCTACCGATCGTCGCCGAATGCGCCGAGATGTTCGGCGCGCGGTTGGCGGCTCTGGGGGGGCCTCCTGGCGAGTCCACCGCCGACCGGCGGATCCGTCACTCGTCCCAGCTCGCCGCGATCACGGTGACCGAGGAACTGTGGGCCTATGTCGTCGACGCCGCTTGCGGGCTGGCGCAGATGTCCACCGCAGCGCTGATCGATCTCCATCAACCGCCTGGCGCCAGGGTCGCCGCGGCGGTGGGCGCCATCGCGGGCGGGCTCCGGGCGATTCCGGCCCACAACTGGACGACCATCTCCGGCCTGGTGTCGCTTGGAACTTCCTGCCACACCTCGGGTTACGAATCGGGGATTCCCTTCTTCGGCTACCCGGCCCTGCGTGCGGCGGGAGCGAACGCCGTCATCATCGTGCCGGTCTTCGCGGACGGCAAATGCCGAGCGCTGCTCCTGTGCGCGGACGGCAGTGGGGCAGCTCCCGGCGCGATCCAGGTGGAGCGGTTGGAGATGCTGGCCGCCCAGCTGGGAAGTTGCCTGCAGACCCTGCGTGCCATGGATGAATTGCGGGCGCGCACCATGCAGGACTCCCTGACCGGTCTGGGCAACCGGACCTGGTTTGTCGCCGAGGTCGGGCAACGCCTCGAGGCATGGTCGCGCCGTCGGACCGGTCAGTTCGTGGTGATGTTCTGTGACCTCAACGGCTTCAAGGATGTGAACGACAGCCTGGGCCACGCCGCCGGTGATCGACTTCTGATAATGGTCGCAGACCGGATGCGGGAGCGGCTGCACTCCGATGAGCTGCTGGCTCGTCTGGGCGGGGACGAATTCGGCTTCTGTTCGGATCGCTTCGAGAGCGTGGCCGACGCGGTCATCCGGGCCGGCGACATTACGAGTCTCCTCGCCCCGCACTTCGATCTGGACGGTGTCGAGGTCGCGATCACTGCGAGCATCGGCATCGCCGTTGTTCGTACAGACGACACTTCTCCTCCGGATGCACCGGCCTTGCTCGGTGAGGCCGACGCCGCGATGTATGAGGCCAAGCGACACGGCCGCTCGGGAGTCGCTCTGTTCAGTGATGAGTTGCGCAGCGCCGCCGCGGACCGGCTCGCCACCGCGACCGGACTACGCAAGGCAGTCGCCGACGATCAACTCGTGCTGCTCTATCAACCCGTGGTCTCGCTGCCGCACGGTGACGTCATCGGTATGGAGGCGCTGTTGCGTTGGCGTCACCCGCAGCGCGGGCTGCTCGCACCCTCGGACTTCATCGCCGTTGCCGAGGACACCGGGCTGATCCTCGAATTGGGTAGATGGGCGCTGGGCAGAGCCTGTGCCCAGCTCGCCAGCTGGGACCAGACGCTCAACACCGTCCACCCGATCACGCTCGGCGTAAACTTGTCAGCACGACAGCTCACCGACCCATCCCTGCCGGCGATCGTCAAGTCGGCACTGGTAGCCAGCGGAATCACACCGAGGCGTCTGATCCTCGAGATGACCGAATCGACCGTCATGGAGGACGTCGCGTCGTCGCATGCAGTCCTCGAAGCGCTCAAGGAACTCGGTGTGGGGATCGCCGTCGACGACTTCGGGACGGGTTTCTCCTCGCTCGCGTACTTGAAGCGATTCCCCGTGGACATCCTCAAGATCGACCGGTCCTTCATCGACGGTCTGCCCGACGACGCCGAGGCGTGTGCGATCGTCGCTGCCATCGTCGGGATGGCCAGAGCTCTCGGCTTGGACATCGTCGCCGAGGGCGTCGAAACCGTCGGACAGCGGGACCGCCTGACCGATCTGGGCTGTCCTAACGCCCAGGGCTATCTGTTCGAGAAGCCGCAGACCGCCGACGCCATCACCGAGATCCTCTCCCGGCAGATTCTGGCCCGGGCCGCTCAGTGAGCAGTTTGCTTGGCTACGGGGTCATCGCCGGGCCGCTGTACGTCCTGGCCGTCGGCATCCAGGCGTTCACCAGGGACGGCTTCGACGTCGGGCAGGCACGCGGCAAGTCTGCTGAGCAACGGCGATCTCGGCTGGGTCCAGGTCAGCACATTCATCCTGACCGGTCTGATGAGCCTGGCCGCCGCGGGGCTTCTTCGAGCTGATCGCAGCCTGTCTGATCTTCGCCCGTCGGTACGCCGCACAGGGCGACCGCGCCCGCGCCGGATACTCCGCGGTGACCGGGGTGTTCTTCTTCGCGGCATTCGCCGGCCTGGCTTCCGGATCGCCGAGCACCGCAGGTGTGCTGGCCTTCTGGTTGGCGATCGTGCTGGCCTGGGCTTGGCTGTCCACGGTGTCGGCGGACCGCTACCGGACAACGCACTAGCCATTCAGTACGAGCGACCGAGCACTGCCACCAGACCCGGCTCGTCCTCGCTCTTTGGCACTCCCCCATCAGCGCTGAGCAAGCACCGCACGCTGACCGCCTGCTCGGCGAGAGCCGCCTCGCCTTCGGCACCCAGGACCGCCCAATCGATGCGCGCCCACCCTGTCGCGGTTGCCTGGAGCGCCTCCGCGATGGTCTGCACGTCGGCCGTTGCACCCTCCCGTCGCGTAAGCGCCTCCGCGTACAGGGCGTCCTGGTCCTCGCCAAGCGCCTGCGTCGCGGCGCTCACCAAGGCGGTCAACGCAACGGCTCCTCTTATGCCGGGAATCCGGCGGACCAGAGTCGCATTGCCTTCGGCCAGTTCACGAGGGCCGACCTCGACACGGACCGGAACTCCCTTGAGTTCTCGGTCGATTGCCCGCCGTCCGAACGGGGTGTCGGTGCGGGCATCGATGTCGCATCGCAACCCGGCAGCGGTGAGGTCCGACACGAGCTGGGCAGCCGCCTCGGTCACTCCTGGGCCGTCCTTGACCACCATGACGACGATCTGGACCGGAGCCAGCCGAGGGGGGATCCGCAAGCCCGCGTCGTCGCCGTGACACATGATCAAGCCTCCGACCATCCGGGTCGATGCGCCCCACGAGGTCTGCCAGACGTACTCCAGCCGGCCTTCGGCGGAGGTGAACTGCACGCCGAAACTCTTCGCGAAGTTCTGCCCCAGTTCATGGCTGGTGCCCATCTGCAGCGCCTTGCCGTCCCGCATCATCGCCTCACAGGTCAGCGTGTTGACCGCTCCGGCGAACCGCTCGCGCCGGGTCTTTCGGCCACGCAGGACCGGGATCGCCAATACCGACTCCATGAAGTCGGCGTACACCTCGTGCAGGATCCGACGGGCGTACGCACTGGCATCGGCCTCGGTCGCGTGACAGGTGTGCCCTTCCTGCCACAGAAATTCGGTGGTGCGCAGGAAGATTCGTGGCCGGAGCTCCCAGCGCACGACATTGGACCAGTTGTTCACCAGCAACGGCAGGTCACGGTAGGACTGCACCCACTTGGCGAAGAAGCTGTT
>JACCWP010000147.1 GCA_013697585.1 Nocardioidaceae bacterium | reverse complement strand
GTCGAACACCAGCGTCGGCACCGGCGCCGTGTCCGCCAGGACAACCTCGAGGGCGAGCATCACCCGGGACAGCTCACCGCCGCTGGCACCGCGAGCGAGCGGCCGCAGCGGCGCACCCGGGTTGGCTGTGAAGCCGATCTCGACGTCGTCGGCGCCGTCGGGGCCGAGTCGGTCCGTCGATCCGGCCGGGCCAGCAAGTGCCGTCGGTGTCTGTGCGCCGGTTCGCTGCACCAGCACCACGAGCCGGCCGTGCGGCAGCGCGAGCGCGGCCAGCTCGGCGCTGGCGCGCTCGGACAGCTCCGCCGCCGCACTCGACCGTGCCCGGCTCAGCCGGGTGGCGAGCTCGCCGAGCCGGGCCGACAAGGCGGCGACCTCATCTCGCAGCGACTCGATCGCGTCGTCTGCTCCCTCGAGGAGGAGCACTCGTGCGGCAGCCGCCTCGGCCCAGCTGAGCACATCGTCGAGCGAGGGGCCGAAGCGGCGCGTCAACGCCGCCAGGGTGGCTCTGCGGTCCTGTACGCCGGCGAGCCGGCCAGGATCGACCTCAACCCCCCCGGCGTAGGCAGCGAGGTCGAGGGCCAGGTCGGCCGCCAGGTAGGACAGCTCCGCGGCGCGGTCGGCCAGCGCGGCCAGGGCTGGGTCGTGCTCGCGTACTGGTTCGAGCGCGCCGCGGGCGGCGGCGGCCAGCCCGGTGACGTCGGCACCGCCAGTCGGGTCCTCAGCGTCGCCGACCAGCGCGGCATGTGCCGCTGTCGAGGCCGCTCGCAACGCCTCGGCGTGGCTCAGCCGGCCTTCCTCGCGCCGCAGCTCGGCGTCCTCGCCGGGAACCGGCGCCGCCGCGGCGATCTCAGCCAGCCCCAGGCGCAGCGCGTCGAGCTCGCGGGCGCGGTCGGCGTCGCGCGCTAGCAGGTCGGCCAGCTCGACCCGCGCCTGGCCGAACCGGCGATACGCGGGTCGATAGTCCGCGAGCAGCATGTCGACGGGCGTGCCGGCGAAGGCATCCAGCGCTTCACGCTGGGCCACCGGCCGGCGTAGCCGATGCTGGTCGGCCTGGCCGTGCACGGTCACCAGCCGCTCGCCCACAGTGGTCAGCACCGAGGCAGGTACGGCGGCACCACCAAGGTGGGCCCGCGAACGACCGTGGCCCTCGGCCGGCAGCGTGCGAGCGACGATGACCGAGCCGTCCTCGACCTCACCCCCGGCCTCGGCGACCAGGGCAGCGACCTCTGGCAGGTCCGACACAGCCACGGTCCCCTCGATCCTGGCCTGCGCGCTGCCGGAGCGGACCATTGCGCTGTCGGCGCGCCCGCCCTGCAACAGCGTGAGAGCCGTCACCACCATCGTCTTGCCGGCACCGGTCTCGCCAGTCACCACGGTGAAACCCGGGCCGAGAGCGAGCGTTGCCTGCTCGATCACTCCCAGCCGACGGAGCCGGATCTCTTCCCACACCGCGAAAGCTCAGCGCTCGGCCGCGGTCGCCCTCGAGGTGCCCGTCGGCTCCCCGGTGCGCTCGTCGGGGTCGTCCCGTCCGGTGCGGCGCCACCCGCTGACCGGGAGCCCGAACTTGCGGACGAGCCGCTGGGTGAACGGCGCCTGGTGCAAGCGGGCCAGCAGCACCGGCAGCTCACCGCGGCGCACCTCGATCCGGGTCCCCGCAGAGACCTGGTGCGTACGGCGTCCGTCGCACCAGAGGACACCGTCGCCGAGCCGGTCACCGGGCACGGTGTCGGGAGGGTCGCCGGGCGAGTCGCCGAGCAGCTGCACGGCGACCACCGACGTCGGTGCCACCACCAGCGGTCGGGCGAACAGCGCGTGCGCGCTGAGCGGGACCAGCAGCAGCGCCTCGATCTCGGGCCACACCACGGGTCCGCCGGCGCTGAAGGCGTATGCAGTCGATCCCGTCGGGGTGGCGCACACCACCCCGTCGCCTGCCCAGCGTGACAGCGGACGCTCGTCCACCTCGACGAGCACCTCGAGCATTCGCTGCCTGGCTGCCTTCTCGACGCTGGCCTCGTTGAGCGCCCACCCGGTATGGCGAACGTGCCCGTCCTGGAGCACCCGGACGTCGAGGGTCAACCGCTCCTCGACCGTCCAGCCGCGGCGTACGACCTGGTCGACCGTGGTGTCGAGGTCGTCGGACTCGGCCTCCGCGAGGAAGCCGACGTGGCCCAGGTTGACGCCGAGCAGCGGGACTCCGGCGGGTCTGGCCAGCTCGGCGCCGCGCAGGATGGTGCCGTCGCCGCCGAGCACGACCACCAGCTCACAGCCGGCCGCCGCCTCGGGTCCGCTGACCCGGGCGGTGACCGCCGCGGAGTCGAGGCCGAGGGCATCGGCC
>JACCWP010000146.1 GCA_013697585.1 Nocardioidaceae bacterium | reverse complement strand
CCTCGCCGCCGAGCGACGTCTCGGCTGGGCGACGGTCGTCGACCGGGTCCTCGCGCTGGCCGGGCCGGGCCAGGCCGGGCGGGCCGCATGAGATCCTCCACGCCCAGAGCCCCAAGGCAGCCGAAGGGCTGGCGCGCCGCCTGGCCCGCGATCAGCCGCACCCTCGGCACGATCAGGCCCAACTTGCGTACGCACCGGAAGGTCGCCGCGGGCGGTCTCGCGGCGCTCCTGCTCGAAGTCGCCATGCGGCTGCTCGAGCCGTGGCCGGTCAAATTCATCCTCGACGGAGTCCTGCCCGCAGCAGTTCCCGGCGGCGTCGTAGCACCCGGGATCGGCACCGTGATCCTGCTGTCGGCGATCGCCGCCCTGGTGATCGTGGCACTGCGCGCGACCGGCGCGTACCTCTCCACCGTCGCGTTCGCGCTGGTGGGCTCGCGCGTCACCACCTGGTTGCGGGGTCGCATCTACGACCACTTGCTCGCCCTGTCGCTGCGCTTCCACGACCGCAGCCGTGCCGGTGACCTGCTGACCCGGCTCACCGGCGACGTGCAGCGACTCCAGGAGGTCGCGGTCACCGCGGGTCTCCCGCTCGTCGGCAACGTCGTGACTTTTGTCGGCATGACCGTCGTCATGCTCGTGCTCGACCCGCTGCTCGCCATCGCCGTGCTCGCGGTGGTGCCGCTCTTCTTCGTCAGCAGCGGTCGGGCCAGCACGAAGATCACCGCGGCCTCCCGGGAGCAGCGCTCCCGCGAGGGTGAGGTCGCAGCCGCGGCCGGCGAGTCGCTCGGCGCCATGCGCGTCGTTCAGGCATACGGGCTCGAACCGATGCTCTCCGGCCACTTCAGCTCGAGGAACGAGAAGACGCTGCGCACCGGTGTCCGGGCGCGGCGGCTGTCCGCCGGGCTCGAGCGGCGCACCGACCTCCTCGTCGGGGTCGCAACCGCCGCTGTGCTCCTCGCCGGTGCGAACCGGGTGCTCGACGGGTCGCTCACGCCCGGTGAGCTCGTGGTGTTCCTCACCTACCTCAAAAGCGCGTTCAAGCCGATGCGCGACGTCGCCAAGCACACCGGTCGGATTGCGCGCGCGGCCGCCTCCGGTGAACGCGTCGCCGACTTGCTCGACACCGTCCCGACGATCCGTGACCGCACGCACGCCCGGGCGTTGCGCGCGGTCCGCGGCGATGTCCGGCTCGAGGGCGTGCGGGCCGAGTACGAGCCGGGCCAACCCGTCCTCACCGACGTCGATGTGCACATCCTGCCGGGGGAGCGGGTCGCGCTGTCGGGGCCGAGCGGGGCCGGGAAGTCGACGATCGCCAGCCTGCTCCTCCGGTTCGTCGAGCCGCAGGCCGGCGTGGTCCGGATCGACGGCCACGACGTGGCCGACGTGACGCTCGCTTCGCTGCGCAGCCACATCACCGTGGTGCTGCAGGACTCGGTCCTCTTCGCCACCTCGATCCGGGAGAACATCCGGTGGGGCCGGCCCGACGCCACCGACGACGAGATCGAGTCGGTCGCCCGGCTGGCCAACGCGCACGGGTTCGTGCTGGCGCTGCCGGACGGCTACGAGACCGCGGTCGGCGAGCGGGGCGTCACGATGTCCGGCGGTCAACGACAGCGGATCGCGATCGCTCGCGCCATGCTCCGTGACTCCGCGATCGTGATCCTCGACGAGCCCACCACGGGTCTGGACGAGGCGAACCAGCGCGAGGTGCTCGACGCACTGGGTCGGCTCATCGCCGGTCGGACGACGATCGTCATCACCCATGATCCGGCGCTGACGGCGAGATGCGACCGGGTGGTCGAGATCGTCGGCGGCACCGTCACGTCCGGCGGGTGCGCGCACGCGGCGTCCCGGACCGCGAAGGCCCGGACGGACGGGGTCGGGACCGAACGGGTCGGCACCGGGACGGATCGGGCCGGGTCGGACCAGGCCGGATGACCTTGCCCTCCCCAGCCGACGAGGCCTTGCTCGAGCGGGACCGTTCCGTGCCTGCGATCGAGCTCGTCGTCGACCAGGGGGCGCTCGAGCGTGCCGTGGCGCAGATCCCGGAGTCGCTCGGCGGGACGCCGCGTGTGCGCCGGCTGCGCTACAAGCCGGGCAGTGCCGTCCACGCGTCGGTCGAGGTCGTCCGGGACGGGCAGCCGTCCGTCTGGTTCCTGCTCGCCGGGTACGCGCCGTCCAGCGCACCGAAGCTGGTCAAGGACATCGAGGCGGCCGGCGCTTCGGCCGCCTCGAGCACGTCCGGACGGTGGGTGCTGGCCCCAGCGCGCACCGACCGCGCGCTCGCGCTGGATCGTTCGTGGCCCGTCGGGTTCGACGCGCTCGGGAGCGACCCGTCGTCGTACGCGCTGATGGCCTACAACCCACGCCGTCGAGTCGTCGTCGGCCATCCTGGACCGAACGGCCGGCAGGTGAGCAAGGCGTACGCCTCGGGCACCCGCCGACCGCGGCCGGCGCTCCTCGCCGCGCTGCGACGCGCGGGCGTGCCGACGACGGCCTCCGCCGACAGCCGCTGGCCGCGCGTGCTGACTTTCCACTGGGTCGACGGCCGCCAGGTCGATGTGCACGCCGACGGGGCCGCCGCAGCAGACAGCCTCGCCGTGCTGCAC
>JACCWP010000102.1 GCA_013697585.1 Nocardioidaceae bacterium | reverse complement strand
ACGACATCGTCTCGTTTGCGGGAGTCGAGCGCTTCATCGACACGCCGGTCAAGCGGTACTCATCAGGGATGTACCTGCGGCTGGCGTTCTCCGTGGCGGCGCATCTGGAACCCGACGTCCTGGTGGTAGACGAGGTGCTGGCGGTGGGCGACGCCGAGTTCCAGGCCAAGTGCCTCGGGCGGATGCAAGTCGCCGAGCGAGAGGGCCGAACCGTGGTGTTCGTCAGCCACAACCTCGACGCGATCGCCCAGCTGTGTTCCCAGGCCATCTGGCTGGAGCGCGGCCGAATCGCGGCTGAGGGATCCACCGGGTCGGTAATCGACAGCTACGTGACCACGGCCCTGAGCACGGATGGCGCCGGCACGCCGATGCAGGACGACGGGTCTGTGAGCCTGCGGCGTGTCCAGACCTGCGACACCGAGGGAAGGCCTGCGCCGGTACTGCGCCGCGACCGACCCTTCTCCATCGACGTCACATTCGCGCTGGAGCAGAAAGTGCCCGGCCTGGATCTCGCTGTCTACGTCGTCAACGCCGCAGGCGTGAGGGTGTTCGACGAGGCCTGGTCGGACACGCAGCGTCTTCGGCCTGATCGGGCGGGCACGTACACCCTCCGCCTTGTCGTTCCGCCGGTTCTCAACGCTGGCGAGTATCAGATCGGCGTGTGGGCGGGCTCGGCGTACGAGACGCTGCTCCTGCAGCCCGTGGCCAGTGTCTTCCGGCTGGAGGGCAGCCTCAAGGGCCGGCCGGAGCGGGCGGTCGAGTTGTTGCTGGACTGGGAGTTGATCGGCGAGGAGCCAGCCGAGAGGCCAGCGGACACCCAGGCGGTAGAGCGGCAATGACCGGGCGTCGACTCGCGTGGGTGCGCGAACGGGTTCCCCCACCGGTCAAAGAGCGCCTCCGGCCTTGGCTCAACCGCTCGCCGAGCTGGCTGCAGGATGGGCTGCGCAGACTGTCCGGCTCGGACGCTGCGCCGCGCCGCGCCCGCTGGGGCAACCTGCGCAGAGCAGCGCCGTTCGATCGGGACTGGGGGTTCTCTCGCGGGACACCGGTGGACCGGGTCTACATCGAACGGTTCCTGACGGCCCACGCCGGTGACGTGCGCGGCGAGTGCTTGGAGGTGCTCAACGATGCGTACACCCGCCGCTTCGGTGGCGACCGCGTGACACGGCGAGACGTGCTCGACCTCACCGCACGCAACCTGAGCGCAACCGTCATCGCTGACCTTGGCGAACCCGATTCCTTGCCGCCTTCGCGCTACGACTGCGTGGTTTTCACGCAGACGTTGCACCTTATTCCGGACATGGCCATTGCCCTCGCGAACATCTGGCGCGCCGTCCGTCCGGGTGGGGCGCTGCTGGTCACGGTGCCCTGCATTGGGCGCCACGAGACCCGCTGGGACAACGAGCACGATCGCTGGCGGCTAACGCCCTCTGGCTTGGGATGGCTCACCCGGCAGCTGCCGGGCGCTGAGGTCGAGGTGACCGCCTACGGCAACGTCGTCTCGGCAATTGCCGCGCTGCACGGCATCGCCGCCGAGGAGGTCGCGCCCGCGGAGCTCGAGCGGGTGGACCGCGACTACCCGGTCATCGTCGCAGCTCGGATCGTCAAGTACGGTGGCTCGTGATCGCGCGGGATGGCGTGGTGTTGCTGTATCACCGGGTGTGCCAGCTCAGCGGCGACCCGTGGGGGTTGGCGGTGACACCGGCCCACTTCGCCGAGCAGATGGCAGTGCTGCGCCAGCAGGCCGCCGCCGTACCCATGGCATCCCTATTGGACGGGCAAGACCAGGGCGTCGTCGTCACCTTCGACGACGGCTACGAAGACAATGCCAGCGTGGCCGCCGACATCTTGGTGGACCACGGCGTGCCGGCGACCTTCTTCATCACCGCCGGTCGGCTGGCCGCTCCAGAGGAGTTCTGGTGGGACCGGCTGGAGCGGATGCTGCTGTCAGGCCGGCCCGGGGCGCCAGCGGTGCATGTTGTGGTCGGGGAATTGTCGCTGTGGGCCGATGTGCGGTCGCCAGCCGCCCGCAAGCGCGCACACGAGGCGCTGTACTGGCGACTGCGGCCGCAGCCGCCGTCGCTGATCGACGGGGTGCTCGACGACGTCGAGCAGCAGCTTGGGGCGGCCGGAGGAAACCGCAGGACCCACAGGATGATGTCCCCCACCCAGTTGCGAAACCTGGCGGGGCACCCCGGTGTCGACATCGGGGCGCACACGCTGACCCACCCTCAGCTGGCGACACAGCCAGCCGACGTTCAGCGCCACGAGATTGCCGGTAGTAAAGAGCACTTGCAAGCGCTGCTCGATGCTGAAGTGTCGCTGTTCGCCTATCCATACGGCGATCTGCAGGCCTTCGACGCCACCACCAAGGAACTGGTCGACGAGGCCGGGTTCGACGCTGCCTGCGCCGTGCGCGCCGGTCCAGTGGAGGCGGCTACGGATCCCTTCGACGTTCCCCGCCACGTCGTCGGCGACTGGGACGGGGCCACCTTCCATGAGCGCCTGGACCGGTGGTGGACCGCAACGGGATGATCCGTGGTTCTGGCCACGAGGGCATAAGCACTGCGCGAAGTCGTCGCCACGACGCCGTGTTCCTCGTCGTCGTCATGGCGCTTTCGGTGCTTCCGTACATCGGACAGCTTGGCTTTTACTCCGACGACTGGGCGTTTCTGGGCTCGCTCGTCACCGTCGGTGACCACTCGGCGATCGGAGACCCTGTTGTGGTGGACTGGGCCGCCTACTTGCGACCGAGGCCTCTGCAGGTCGCCTACCAGGTGGCGCTATTCCAAGCGTTCGGCCTGTGGCCCTTGGGTTATCACGTCGTCAACAGCGCTGTGCTTATCGCCGCAGTGGTGCTGTGCTACCTGGCATTGCGCGAAGCCGGTGTCGCACGTGTCGTCGCGGTGGCGGGACCGCTGGTATGGGGGCTGTTGCCGACCTACGCCAGCGACCGATTCTGGTTCGCGGCGTTCGGTTACCCGCTGGCAATGGCTGCCGGCGCGGCCAGTGCCTGGGCTGATCTGCGCGGCCTCCGTGCTGACGCCGCTACGCGCTGGGCATGGAAGGCGATCGCGACCGCGGCGTTGGTGGTGTCAGGGGTCGGCTACGAAGTGGCGCTGCCCTTGCTGGCCGGGCACGTCGCCGGTCTGGCGTGGGGCGCGGCGCGCGGCCGGGGTCCTGCCGCCGCCCTTCGCCGGTGGCCACGGCCTGCGGCCTGGTGCTGGGTGGGCCTGCCTGCAGCGCTACTCGTCGGTGTCATCGTCTTCAAGATGCTCGCCGGCGCCGACAGTGCCGACGCTCCCACCGACCTGGCCCGGCATGCCATCCGCGTGGTGGGAGGCTCGCTGTGGACCAGTGCCGTGACGTTTGGCGTAGGCCTACCGCTCGCCGCGCGTTGGAGCTTCAGAACGCTGGGCGGTGTCGGTCTGGCCGCCAGCGTCGTTCTTGGCTTGCTCGTTGGGGGGTACCTGTACCGGATAATGGTGACCGGTGGCGCCATCCTGCCCGCACGAGGAGCGGC
>JACCWP010000087.1 GCA_013697585.1 Nocardioidaceae bacterium | reverse complement strand
GGGCGCGACCGCGGCAGAGCCGGACGCGGTCGACGCGGGCGACCCGGAGACCCTCACCGCCACGCCCGACGTCGGCGCCCTGGCCGGCACCACGCCGGCCGAGGCGTCGGCGGCCGCCGACGACCCGGCCGGTGGCAGGGCGACGCGCGACCTCGACCCGAACGACACCCCGTCCGGCGAGGACGCTGATCCCACGGGCCGCTCGCCGCGCGACACCTGATCGGGCTGACTCGGGCGCACCGCTGTCGTGCCGGGGTCGGCGCTCCCATCGGCAAGCCCTGTCGCAAACGGCGCCGGCTGTGGCGTCACGTCGCCACCTGGGTCCCGCGCGAATGGCCAAGCGATGTCATGATCGACGCCTAGTGATGCCTATTCACCCTTGACATGACGTCAGATCGATGTCACATTGGCGTCATGGAGCTCACGCCGTACGTCGATCGCCTGCGGTCCGACCTCGCCGCGGCCGCGGAAGCCGGCGGCCCCGAGGCGCGCGACGCCGCGGCACGACTCACCCTGGCGCTCGAGCCCGCCGTCCGGATGACTGTCCTCGAGGTGCTGTCCGACGCCGCCGCCGAGGTCACCCAGCAGCTGCCGCACGCCGCCGTGGACGTGCGGCTCAAGGGCCGCGACCCCCAGTTCGCCGTCACCCTCACCGAGACCGACGCCGACCAGACGCAGGCGATCCCGACCGACCAGCCGGCAACAGACGGCGCCGACGAGGCCGACGACGGAGTCGTGGCGCGGATCACGGTCCGGCTGCCCGAGTCGGTCAAGGCACGGGCCGAGGAGATCGCAGCCAAGAGCGGACAGTCACTCAACGCCTGGATCGTGCAGGCCCTGCGGCTCGCGACCCGGGAGCGGTCGGTCAATGTCGACATCGACCTGAGCTCGTTGCCGTTCGGCCCCGGCACCGGCTTCGGGCCCCGCCGCGGCAAGCGGATGCAGGGGTGGGTCCGATGAGCGGCCCGACAGAGTTCCTCGGCTCCACAACCCAGAGCAGGAAGGCAGCGACATGTACGAGTTCCACGCTTCGGACAAGGTCCGGTTGCGGATCGAGTTCGGCTCCGGCGACATCGCCCTCGAAGCCAGCGAGACCGACCGGGTCCGCATCGACCTCACGGGGGACGGCGAGTCCGGCGGATCGCTGGTCGACCAGACCGTCATCGAGCAGCGCGGCGACGAGGTCGTCGTCGACGTACCGCGGCGGACCGGTTTCCTGCGCCGCAGCCCCAGCCTCGACCTGAGGGTGGTGGTGCCGCTGGGGACGCGGGTCGACGTCAAGGCGGATGCGGTCGACATCGACGCTACCGGGCGGCTCGGGGACACCCAGATCAAGATCGGGTCAGGCGACCTGCGCCTCGACCACACCGCAGACGTCCGTGTTCAGACCGGTTCGGGTGACGTCACTCTCGGCACGGCCGACGGGACCGCCACCTTGTCCACCGGCTCGGGTGACGTCACCTGTCGCGCGCTCGCTGGCCTCGGTCGGGTCAACAGCGGCTCCGGCGACATCCGGATCGAGCGGGCCGGCGGCCCGCTGCAGGTCAACTCGGCCTCGGGGGACATCAGCATCGACGACGCTGCCGACGACGTCACCGTCGACTCGGCGTCGGGCGACCAGCACCTCAGCCGCGTGACACGTGGCCGGGTGCGGCTCAACTCCGCCTCGGGCGACCTGCACGTCGGGGTCGCCGATGGCACCCCGGTCTGGCTCGACGTCAACACGTTGACCGGTTCGGTGAGCTCGGCACTGTCCGGGGGTGAGCCGCCCGGCGACGGCGAGGCAGCCGTCGAGCTGCGGGTCAACACCGTGTCGGGCGACATCAGTCTGGCCCGCACCTGACGGTCCCTTGCACGGCGCGTCACGCCGCGCTGCACCGGCGCGGCTTCAGAGATCACCTGGAGGACCCATGCACCACTTCAGCCACGACATCGCCCACCAGCAGCTGTCCGAACGACTCAGCCACCAGCACCTCCCGCCGCTCCCCCACGGCGAGCACCGGCTTCGACGTCGCACGGCTCGTACGTTGCGCCGGCTCGCCGACGGCCTCGAGCGCGGCCTCGGGTGACCACCTCGCTCACGCCCGAGCTGATCGCCTCCACCTGGGGCCCGACCGAGGTGCGGTTGTCCCCCCGACGGGCGGCAGGTCGCATGGTCGGCGGCACCGTACGGAACGGAGGATGAGCACGGCGAGAGCGCGATCTGGCTCGCCTCCACCGGCGACGTCGACTCGGCTCGCCGGTGGACCCGCGGCGGCAACGACACCACCCCGCGCTGGTCGCCAGACGGCACCCGGCTGGCGTTCTGCTCCGACCGGGCCGAGCGCGGGACGGCTGGGCTGTACGTGCTCGGGCTCGCCGGCGGCGAGGCCAGCCCGGTGCTCGTACGCAAGCGGTCGGTCGGCGCGTACGCCTGGGCGCAGGACAGTCGGTCGCTCGCCGTCCTGGCCCCAGACGAACCCGGCGACGAGGACGGCCGACGCGACACGGAGCGTGACGACGCCGACGTGTGGGGGGAGCGTTGGCAGCGCGCACGGGTGCTGCGGGTGGAGGCCGACGGCGGCGAACCGTCCACCGTGTGGGCGCCTGACCTGCATGTCGTCGAAGTGGCGTGGTCGCCGGACGGCTCCCGGCTGGCAGTGCTGGCGTGGCCGACACCGGAGCTCGACGACATGATGCGGGCGACGGTCTGGTTGCTCGCGGCCGACGGTTCTGGCGCAGCCCGGCGGCTCGCCGAGCTGCCGCTGGCGAGCGGACTGGGCTGGCTGGGCGATGACCGGCTCGTGTGCACCGCGCCGCACGACCTGACGGCCTGCTCGGCCGCGACGGCCTGGACGGTGCCGACCGATGGCGGCGAGCCCGCCGTCACAGGTCCCGGGCGCGACGAGAGCCGCTGCGGGCTCCGGGCGCTGGTCCCTCCCGGCCAGACGCGACCGGTGGTGCTCGTCGCCGACGGGCTGGACACCAGGCTGGAGTGGGTCGGCCCGGCAGGGGACCGCGAACCGCTGTGGCACGGCCCACCGGAGATCACCGCCGACGCCGTCGATGTCGTGGTGGATCCAGGGGGACCCGTGGTTGCAGCAGTCGTCGCTCGCGCTGATCGGTTGCCGGAGGTCTGGGCAGGCAGGCCGAACGGCTTTCGCGCGGTGTCGGCGCACCACGCCCCGCTCGCCGACGTTCGCCTCGGCGGCGTCGAGGACTTCACCTTCACCGGCATCGACGGGCAGCCACTCGACGGGGTGGTCATCCGACCAGTCGGAGCCCGGGCCGGCCCAGCGCCGGCGGTGGTGCTGCTGCACGGCGGCCCCTACGGGCGGTCCGGGCGCGAGCCCCACCTGCATCCGCTGGACTGGGGTCAGCTGCTCGCCACTGCGGGCTTCGCCGTGCTGATGCCGAATTACCGCGGCAGTCTCGGGCACGGCAACGCGTTCGCTGCCGCCTCCCGCGGCGGGATGGGGACGGTGGAGTGGGACGACGTCCTCGCCGCCACCGACGCCGCCGTCGAGCGGGGGATCGCCGAGCCCGACCGGCTGGGCATCGGTGGCTGGAGCCAGGGCGGGTTCCTCGCCGCGTGGGCGGTGACGCAGACCGACCGGTTCGCCGCCGCGGTGATGGGGGCGGGGGTCAGCGACTGGGGGATGATGGCCGCGACCAGCGACCTCCCGACTGTCGAGGCGGTGTTCGGTGGCAGCACCCCTTGGGACGGACCGGGACCGCACCACGCGGCCGCCGGCTCTCCGGTCTCGTACGCGGCTCGACGAACCACGCCCCTGCTGATCCTGCACGGTGCCGAGGACGCCCGGGTGCCTGTCAGCCAGGGACGGGCCTTCCACCGGGCGGCCCGCGAGCAGGCGGCGCCGGTCGAGCTGGTGACGTACCCCCGGGAGCCGCACGGCATTCGTGAGCGCAGGCATCAGGAGGACCTGATGCGGCGGGTGCTGGAATGGTTCCAGCGCTGGCTCTGACCCGATCGGTCGGGCTGACCAGCGCGGCCCGTGCTGCCCCGCGCGCCCCCGCCGCGATCGCCATCAGGGGAGGGTGCGGTGGAAGTTGGCGAACGACCGCGAGGGGGTAGGGCCGCGTTGGCCCTGGTAACGGGAGCCGTACACGCTCGAGCCGTAGGGGTGCTCCGCAGGCGACGACAGCCGGAAGAAGCACAGCTGCCCGATCTTCATCCCCGGCCAGAGCTTGATCGGCAACGTCGCGACGTTGCTCAGCTCTAGCGTGACGTGCCCGGAGAAGCCGGGGTCGATGAAGCCGGCGGTCGAGTGGGTGAGCAGGCCGAGCCGGCCGAGCGAGCTCTTGCCCTCCAGTCGGGCGGCGACGTCGTCCGGCAGGGACACGACCTCGTACGTCGAGCCGAGCACGAACTCCCCGGGGTGCAGGATGAACGGCTCGGCGCCCTGCGGCTCGACCATGCGGGTGAGCTCTGGTTGCTCCTCGGCGGGATCGATGTGCGGGTAGCGGTGGTTCTCGAACACCCGGAACAGCCGGTCGAGGCGCACGTCGATGCTGGACGGCTGCACCATCGCCGCGTCGTACGGTTCCAGCGCCACCCGACCGGCGTCGATCTCGCCCCGGATGTCGCGATCGGAGAGCAGCACCCGCGCAACGTAGCGCAGCAAGACTGTCGCCCCCGCCCGCCCGTCTCGGCCCGCCGAGTGGCGCACCGTGGCGGTCCGCAAGCCCGATCGGCGACGACCTCGCGCCACTCGCGGGAGGAGTCGGGCGGCGACCCAGGATGGCCGGGCGAGCGTCCTAGTATGGTGCCGCTCGCCGCGGCCCGACCGCCGTCGCCCGTGGCGCAGGCGGGTGTAGTTCAATGGCAGAACATCAGCTTCCCAAGCTGACAGTGCGGGTTCGATTCCCGTCACCCGCTCTAGTGTTTCCCCAGGTCGGAGGCATATCTGGCGCACACTCGTTGGACGCGCGCGCGTCACTCGCCATTTGCGTGCGTCGGCGTCACACGCCTGCAGGGCTGGCCCCGGCTGCGTGGGCTGCACCCGGCTCGCTTGTCGTAGCGTCCTGGCACGATGCCGGTGTGGAGGGTGCAGTCGTTATCGGTGGTGTCCTCGTCGCCGGACTGGTGATCTTCCTGGTTGGTGCTGTCGCTTGGCGCCTGGACTACCAGTGGCCGCTGCAGGATGCGCTGCCCGTTATCCATCGGGATCGTGGGCGCAGGGCCTGGATCCACACCTGGATGATCGCGGCGCTAGTCGTCACTCCCGCTGGACTGGTGGGCCTCACCTTAGCCCTGAGGGAGCCCACCGCCACGGTGCTGGCGGGGATTGCAAACCGCGGTTTACGGGGCCGGCGGGGTCTGCCGGATCGTCTCTCTGACCTTCCGGCTCACCGTGGTGCCGTGGGCCGCTGAGCGAGCGGTCACCGCCGGCCATGTGCCCGACGGGTTCGCGGCTTACGACCGGTGGGCAGGAGCGCTGTACGTCGTGCACATGCTCACCGCCTACGTGGGCTCGGCCGTGCTGGGTATGGCCGTGCTGGCCTCGGACGCCCTTCCGACGTGGTTGGGCTGGGCCGGCGTCGTGTGGGGTCTCGTCTTCGCGGCGGGGTTCGTGGCGACCCGGTTCGCGGGACCGTTCAACCCACCATTTTGGGCCCATCTGTACACCGGCACCGTCGGGTTGGTCCGTCTGCTCGGCTGAACTCGCCCGGCGTCGCCAACGTGATGTGGGTCCAACCAGGGACGATCGCGGCGGTAAGACGGAAGGCGTCGGCGGTGCCGCCCGGGCCGCGTCATGCGCGCCGATGAGCGCGCGCCGCGCCTGTGCCCAGAGCATCAAGTCTGTTAGAACCAGACCAGTTGGTTCGGAATGCTAGGAGGCGTCATGACGACTGCAGAACTGCTCGGCGAGGCGGACTGGGTGACCGATGGCGGGCTCGAGACCGATCTTCTGTTCAACAAGGGACTCGACCTGCCGCACTTCGCGGCGTTCCCCCTCCTGGAGGATGCCGACGGCCGCTCCCTGCTAGAGCAGTACTACGCCGAGTACGCGTCGATAGCCTCAACCGTCGGCGCGGGACTCGTGCTTGAGACACCGACCTGGCGTGCGAACCCCGACTGGGCGGCTCAGCTCGGCTACGACGCCGCAGCGCTCGATGCCATCAACAAGCGCGCAGTCGACCTGCTGCGATCGGTCGCTCGACGTGCTGACGTACCGCGGGTACTGGTCAGCGGGGTGCTCGGGCCCCGAGGCGACGGATACGTGGCTACAGGCATCGACGCGGAGGAGGCCGCTGAGTACCACGCCCCGCAGGTCCGGTCCTTCGTCGAGGCAGGAGTCGACGTTGTGCACGCGATGACGGTCACCGCCTCGACCGAGGCGCTCGGCGTGGTCCGCGCCGCACGTGCTGCAGGCGTGCCCGTCGCCATCTCCTTCACCGTCGAGACCGACGGGACGCTGCCTGACGGCACCCTGCTGGGTGACGCCATCCGAACGCTGGACGCCGAGGACGCACCCGATTGGTACGGCGTGAACTGTGCACACCCCACGCACCTGCAACCAGCGCTCGACGCATCGGCCGAGCTCTCGCAGCGCGACTCGTCGTGGAAGACACGGATCGCCGGGTTCCGTCCCAACGCCTCGACTCTCAGTCATGCAGAGCTGGACGAGATGACCGAGCTTGATACCGGCGACCTCGCCCTGCTCACCAACTCCACCGCGCACCTTCGCGAGGCGCTTCCCTGCCTTCAGGTCGTGGGCGGGTGCTGCGGCACCGATGCCAGCCACGTCGCTGCGTTGTGGGGCGCCCAAAGCCCGACCGGGCGCTGAACGAGCCGCTACCTGCACTTGCCCGTCGAGTCGTCCGATCGAGACGAGCCGCATGCGCCGCGGGGCGCCAACCTGCGACACCACCCGTCGGCCGTCCGTAGGTGGCGTGCCGGTTCAGGTAGTCGGCGGGCAGCACGGTACGTCCGCGGCTACTCAGGTCGTCGACGACCAGGCCACCTGCGGGGGCGGAGGCCACGACGGTGAACCGGTCGCCGTTGCGGACGTGGTTGTCCCCGACCGGGAGGCGGCGGTCGTTGCGGCGGGTGCGGAGCAGATCGCCGGACTGCCAGTCCCGGCCGGCGGCGTGGGCCAGGACCGGGCCGTTGACGGTGCCGTCGGCCACAGCTGCGGTGCGGGACCGATGGTTGAGGGCGTCGACGTCGGCGCGGGAGCGGGCGGCCATCATCAACGCGTCCTACCCGTCGCGTACGGCGGCCCTCCACCGTTCGGGGACGGCGTCGAGCGCAGCGTCGGCGTCGGGTTCAGGCTGGATGCGATGGACGTGCGCGTACGCGTCGAGGACGGTGGCACCACGGCGCCGCTCCGCACCGTGATCCACCAAGCAAGCTCATCACACAAGGGCGAACGAGCGAGGCAAGGAGCGGCTCACACATCGCCCACCCGGGAACAATTTGTGCCTACACTGGTGGTCACAAGGTTTGGGAGGGCAAGCATGCGTCATGTCGGGATTCGTGAGTTCAAGAGCCAGGCGACGACGATGCTCGGAGCCGGCGAGACACTCGTCATCGAGCGGCACGGCACACCGATCGGGTTCTTCGTCCCGATCGAGGCCAAGGACCGCCAGGAGGGTCGGGATGCCCTCGGTCGGCTCGGCCGCCTGCTCGACACGCTGTCCGAGCGCGCGGGTGTCGGCGAGGACGAGCTGGTACGCGAGATCGGCGGCTCGCGCCGACGTCACGCCTGATGCGGCTGGTCGTCGACACCAGCGTGCTGGTCGCCGAGTTGCTGCGCGCGCGCGGTCGTGACCGGCTCGGCGACAGTCGGCTCGACCTGTACATCCCCGAGCAAGCATGGGGCGAGGTGCAGCATGAGCTGCCTCGCCGCGTGCTGGCATTCGCGCGCCTGCACTCGATCTCGGCGCCAGACGCCGACCCGCTGGCCCGGCTGTGCCTGGCCGCTGCCGAGGCCAACGTCGCCGTCGTCGACGCCGTCGTGCTGGTTCCCCTCGAGGAAGAGGCGCGCTCCCGCGCCTTGCGTGACCCCGATGACTGGCCACTCGTCGCTGGTGCCCTTGTCCTCAGGGCGGCAGTCTGGACCCTTGACAACGACCTGCTCGGCACCGGCGTACCCACCTGGACGACCGACACCTTGCAGCTGTGGCTCGACCGAACCCCACTCGCCGGCTGAGCAACTCCGCAACGGCACCAGACCCGCGGGGCCAGTCTGGCCTTAGCGTGGTGACGTGACCGAGAGCCCTGTGGCGAGGCTGGTGGCCGTCTCGCTGGACTGTGCCGACCCGCAGCGGCTCGCCGACTTCTACCGGGCGCTGCTCGGCGGTCGGCAGTTGTGGGCGAAGGAGTCCAGCGTCGGGGTCGAGGTGCCCGGTGCCGTGCTGGTCCCGCAGCGGGTCGACGGGTACGTGCCCCCGCTCTGGCCGGGGACGTCGATCGTGCACCTTGACCTCACCGCCGGCGACGTCGACGCGGCGGCGGAGCGGGCGGTCGCGCTGGGCGCCACGCTGCCGGAGCAACCGGACCCGCGCTGGCGGGTGCTGCTCGACCCTGCTGGCCACCCGTTCTGCCTGACGCCGTTCGCGCCAGAGTCAAAGGGCTGACCGGCGCTCACCCGTGGTCAGAGGCAGCCGATGGGCTGCTTCGATGCCGGCCACCGCTCGATGTCGTCGGAGTCGTCAAGGCTGACCAGGTACGCCGCGTCGTGCGTGGAACCCAGCCACAGCTCGCGTCCGTCGCGGTGAAGTCCGGTGCTTGTCGCGTTGTGCGGCAGGCTCGCGGTGCCGTCGAAACTCGTGCGCAGGAAGCCCGCCAGCTCATCGTGGCGGTCCCGAACGTACTCGTCGGTGCCGCTGTCCCGACTGAGGTGCAGGAAAGTGATGTCCTGCCAGTCGCAATGCTCCGCGCCTTGGAACGACTGGATCCTGGTCACCGGAGCGCGTTGCCCAGAGGAGTCCTCCCACACCTGGATGCCGAGATCATCGGTCACTGTCGCGGGGAGCTCGGACGGATCGCACTGTGCCCACGCCTCGACCCCCCAGCCCTCGTCACCGTTGTAGTCGGTGACGCTGTCGAAGGCGACGAACGCGATCTTGGTCCGAGCGCCGACGTCGTAGGAGAACAGAACGCGCCCATCGTCCTCGCGCTCGACCCGGTAACCCTCCTCGGGGAGGGCGCCGATCACGTCCTCCTCGAACAGGTTGTCCAGGGCGGCAGCGGGGCTGTCTTGGACCGACGCCAGACCACTGTCGTAGTCCGCGCCTCCCCCGTCGTAGGGCGCACCCTCGCACTCCAGTGCCCGGCCAGCCGCGCCCGAGCGCTCACCAACGGTTGCCGGGTCACGGTAGTCGATCGGCAGGTCCATCGGCCCCTCGTACGGCGAGGAGGCCGGATCGCCCTGGACAACCACGCCCGAACTACCGCAGCCGGCGAGCAGCAGCGCGGTAGCCACAACGATGATCAGGTGGCGCACGAAACCCCTGTCCCGCAGGAAGGTGGCAGGGTTTCGGGCTGGTCGAAGGTCGGGATCGAGGGGTCGGCTCGGCCGGTGTGGACCTCGATCGGGCTGTTCCATGACAGCGCCTCGTGCGGCCGGATCGTATTGAACTCGACCCGGAACGCCTCGGCGTAGCCGACGAGTTCGAGGGCGCCCGGCGTCCGTACGCAGGTAGACACGCGCCAGCAGCTCGCCCTGGAGGCGAGTGCGGAAGATTGCCATCAACGGCTGCGCGGACATTCTCATTTCTCTCTCTGCAACCATCTCCTGAGGAACGATGATGTCAACCCAGCACGCGCGCTGACGCGTACGTTCAGTGCACTGGTTGTACAGCTAATCCCACTGACGTACGCTTCAGGTATGTCCGATGCCCTCGCCGTGTCCGCCGCACGCCAGCAGCTGGCGGAGGTCATCGACCGCGCCCGCGCCGACCACTCCCCCGTGTACCTGACCCGCCGCGGACGACGGGTGGCCGCAGTCGTGGACGCCGACGACCTCGACCGGA
>JACCWP010000079.1 GCA_013697585.1 Nocardioidaceae bacterium | reverse complement strand
ACGGCGCGGGGTCGTTCCGCTCCGGCCCGCTCTTTGCTCTGTACGCCGCGCGGCACGACCCGTGGGCCGAGGTCGTGCGCCTCGTCGAGCCCGTGCTCGAACGGATCGGCGGCGTGGTCCGCGAGAGCGTCTTCCTCACCATCCCCCGCGGCCGCGACAACACCGTGCAGATCGCACAGGTTGACGCGTCGTATGTGCTGGGCGCGCGCGACTGGGTCGGCGTCGACGTGCCGCCGCACTGCACCGCTGCAGGCAAGGTGCTCTATGCCTTCGACTGTCTCGACGTGCCTCCCGGTGAAGGACCGGACGGGTTGCTGCCCCGACTGACCCGCCGCTCGATCGGTTCGCGCCCGCAGCTCGACCAACAGCTTGCCCAGGTGCGTCGCCGTGGCTTTGCCATCACCGACCAGGAGCTCGAGGTCGGTCTCTGCGCCGTTGCGGCACCGGTACGCGGGCGCGACGGCGGCGTGGTGGCGGCCGTCGGCTCGCACGGACCGAGCACCAGGATGTCGCGCCAGCTGGACCAGGTCGGGCAGCTGCTGTCCGAGCATGCGCAGCAGATCTCTGCGCTGCTGATCCGACGGACCCGCAAGGAGGGCGCCGCATGACACCCGAGGAGATCCTCACCGGTCTGTATGACCAGACGCTGGTCGGCAACGCGCCCTTGGTGCTCGAGCTCACCAACCAGGGCCTCGCGCTCGGGATGGGGCCCGAGACGATGCTCTTCGACGCCCTCATCCCCTCGCTGGAGGAGGTCGGAGCCCGCTTCGAGCGCGGCGACTTCTTCGTGCCCGAGATGCTGATCGCCGGCCGCGCCATGGCAGGCGCGATGGAGGTGCTGCGCCCGTTGCTGGCCGAGACCGGCGTCCAGTCGGTCGGCACGTTCGTGATGGGCACGGTCAAGGGTGACGTGCACGACATCGGCAAGAACCTCGTCAACATCATGCTCGAGGGTGCGGGTTTCAACGTGATCGACCTCGGCGTCCAGGTGGCACCGGAGAGGTTCGTCGAGGCCATCGGCCAGCACAAGCCCGACATCGTCGGCTTCTCTGCATTCCTCACCACCACGATGCCGATGTTCAAGGCCAACATCAACGCGCTGCAGAAGGCCGGCATCCGCGACGACGTCATCGTCATGGTGGGCGGTGCGCCCGTCACCCCCGAGTACGCCGCCGCCGTCGGCGCCGACGGCTACGCGGCCGACGCGTCCGCGACCGTCAAGAAGGCGAAGGAGCTGTTGGCCAAACGCCGCGCCATGACGCCCGCCTGACCGCCCACCGACCAAGGCGCCCCGACCGCTCGACCGAGGACCCCCATGCCCGACCTGCACACCGTGCTGCGTTCGACCGCCGGCACGACCCGCGAGGTCGTGCTCGGCCACGACAAGCCGTTCACCATCATCGGAGAGCGAATCAACCCGACCGGGCGCAAGCTCTTCCAGGAGCAGCTGCGGGCTGGCGACCTGTCCGCGATCGAGCGCGACGTCGGCGCCCAAGTCGCCGGCGGGGCCGACGTGCTCGACGTCAACATGGGCGTTCCCTTGACCGACGAACCCGAGCTGCTGGCCAAGGCGATCCGGCTCGTCCAGTCCCGCACCGACCTACCGATCTGCATCGACTCGTCGGTCGTCGAGGCGCTCGAGGCCGGGCTGGACGCCTACCAGGGACGGGCGCTGGTCAACTCGATCACCGCCGAGGACGAGCGGATGGAGCTGATCCTGCCGCTGGTCAAGCGCTACGACGCCGCAGTCATCGCGCTGCCCAACGACGCGGACGAGATCCCGATGGGGGCCGACAAGCGGATCGAGCTGGTTGGCAAGATCGTCGACGTCGCCACGGGCACCTACGGCATCGCGCTCGAGGACATCCTCATCGACCCGCTGGCCATGCCGATCGGTGCCGACACACAGGTCGTCAACACCGCCCTCGAGACCATCCTCCGGATCAAGCACACCTGGGGTCTCAACATGACGCTGGGCGCGTCCAACGTGTCGTTCGGCATGCCGGGACGGCATGTGCTGGGCGCGACCTTCTTGCCGATGGCGATGACCGCCGGACTGACCAGCGCGATCATGGACGCCCGTAACCCGCAGATCGTCGAGTCGGTCAAGGCGGCCGACCTGTTGCTGGGCCATGACGACTGGGGCATGGCGTGGATCGCCGCCCACCGGGCCAAGCAGGCCGCCGAGGCGGGCTGACGTGCCGCGGCCAGAGCCGTCGATCGCGCCGGCCACTGCAGTCGAGGGCCTCGCGAGGGAAGGCCTGATCGATCCGCCGCCCGGTTCGGCGGTGCCACCCGACCACGACGGCACCGGACGGGTGCAGCTGGCGTTCACCCCCTCCGGCAGGGCGGTGTCGGTGCCCCCCGGCGTGACCGTGTTCGACGCCGCCAGCTGGAACGGCATCGCGATCGACTCCACCTGCGGCGGTCATGGCACCTGCAAGAAGTGCAAGGTGAGGATCAGCGATCCCGAGCAGAGTGCCGGGTTGCCGATCTCGCGGCTCGACGCGCGCGCGTTCAGCGCCGGCGAGCTGAGGGCGGGTTGGCGGCTTGCCTGCCGCGCTGCCGCCGTGCGTGACCTGGCCGTGGAGGTGCCGCCGCTCACGACGCGCCCGAAGGCCGCCACCGTCGGCATCGGCCGGCAGGTCATCTTGCGCCCCGCCGTCCAGAAGCGCTACGTCGAGCTCGGCGAGCCCACGCTGTCCGACCAGCGGCCCGACATCGACCGGCTCACCGAGGCGATCGACGACCTCGACGTACGTCCCACGCTGCACGCGCTGCGCCGGCTGCCCCAGGTGCTGCGCCGGGCCGACTTCGCGGTCACGGCCGTGGTCGTCGACGAGGTCCTGATCGATGTCGAGGAGGGGGACACCACCGGCACTCGGCACGCGATCGCGTTCGACCTCGGCACCACGACGGTCGTCGCCACGCTGCTCGACCTGTCGACCGGCACCCCGGTGTCGGTGCACTCGATGCTCAACAAGCAGCAGCCCTACGGTGCCGACGTCATCACCCGGATCAGCGCGACCATGCTCGACCCCGAGGCACTGCCCCGGCTGCAGCGGCTCGCGCAGGCGACCCTGGACGAGCTTGTCGGTGAGGTCTGCGCCGAGGCCGACATCCAACGCACCCAGGTCTATGAGGTCGCGCTCGCCGGCAACGCGACCATGACGTCGCTGGTGCTGGGGATCGACCCCGAACCGCTGGGCGTGGCGCCGTTCATCATGGTGGCCGGGTCGTTCGCCGGTCTGACCGCGGCCGACCTGGGGCTGCGGATCCATCCACAGGCGCCGGCTCTGGTGTTCCCGTCGCTGGGCGCGTACGTCGGCGGCGACATCGTTGCCGGCATGCTCGCCTCGGGGGTCGACCGAGACAAGCGGTTGCGGTTGTTCATCGACGTCGGCACCAACTGCGAGATCGTCCTCGGCGACGGGGAACGAATCCTCGCCACGGCAGCACCGGCCGGGCCGGCCTTCGAGGGAGGCGCGATCCGCTGCGGCATGCGAGCCGCGCCCGGCGCGATCGAGGTGGTGCGGGTCGGCGGCGACGACGTGACGTGCCAGGCCATCGGCGCCGAGGAGCCCCGCGGGTTGTGCGGGTCTGGGCTTGTCGACGCGGTCGCCGAACTGGTCCGGGTCGGTGTCATCGACGCCAGCGGACGGTTCGCGACCACCGACGTCGTCGCGCAGTCGCTGCCCGGGCTGGTCGACCGGCTCACGACCATCGGCGACGAGCGGGTGTTCGTGCTCGCCTGGCGAGGCCTGCCGGGCGACGTGTCCGACTCGGTGTATGTGTCTCAGCGCGACGTACGCGAGCTGCAGTTCGCAAAGGCAGCGATCGCGACCGGCTGGTCACTGCTGCTCGAGGAGCTCGGCGTGGAGCCGGCCGACGTGCAGCAGGTGCTGCTCGCGGGTTCGTTCGGCGCGTACCTGTCGCCCGGCAACGCCGTGCGGATCGGTCTCGTGCCCCGCTTGCCGGTGCTGCGGATCGTCAGTGCCGGCAACGTCGCCGGCGAGGGCGCCAAGATGACGCTGCTCAGCGCCGCCGAGCGGGCGGGCGCGCAGACCCTGCTGCGCGAGGTGCGCTATGTCGAGCTGTCCGACCGCGCCGACTTCAACGACCGCTTCGTTGACGAGCTCGCGTTCCCCAGTTGAGCCTCCCCTCCGCCGCTCCCCTGCCTGACCCGCGATCAGCGGCTCATGGTTGCGCGATCAGCGGCTCGTGGTCGCGCGATCAGCGGCTCGTGGTCGCGCGATCAGCGGCTCGTGGTTGCGCGATCAGCGGCTTAGCGCGCCGCCGGCACCGAGGTGCCGAGCAGCTCGTGCCGCCACCGCTCGGTCTCGGCGACCTGGTTGAACGTGTAGAGGTGCAGCCCGACCACTGCTGCCGCAGGGTCGGTGAGCATTGGCGCCAGCTGGTCGAGCAACCGGGCGGGGCGCCACCCTCCCGGCGCGGCGATACGGGTGAAGATCGAGACGTTCTTGGCCAGGAAGCGGGTCGACTCACCCACGCCGATCCTCGTTGCCATCGTCAGCAGCTTGGCGCGTTCGACCGGTCCGGGCATGCCGACCAGCACCGGCAGCGTGACGCCCCGGCCGCGCATCCGGGTGACCCAGCGACGGATCATCGCGGGGTCGAAGCACAGGTTGCTGACAACGTACGTCGCGTGCTCGCGCTTGTCCCACATCGCCTGCACGGTCACGTCGTCGGTGATCGTCGGGTGACTCTCGGGGTAGCCGGTGATGCCCACCTCGGGGAACGGCCGTCCGAGCTCGGTCAGGTCGCGCAGCAGGTCGAGAGAGCCGTGGTAGTCGCCCGCCGCCGGCTCTGCGTCGCCGGCTGGTACGAAGACGTCGGTGACGCCGAGGGCCACCAGCCGCTGGGCCAGCTCGGCGAGGTGCGCCCGGTCTCGTACCATCCGCGCCGCGAGGTGCGGGGTGACCTGGTAGCCGTGCCCGACCAGCCGTTCGGCGCAGTCCAACGTCGCGTCGAGACCCTTTGCCGGCGAGGCGGTGATCGTGAGCCGCACGTCAGTCGGCAAGGCCGCAACCACGGCTGCCTCGACCGATGCGGTAGGGAGCAGCTCGTAGCGGGCGCGCAGCAAGGCGGCGCGGATGACGGGATTGCGCTGTGTGTTGCGAATGGTACAACTCAATTCTCATCGCGCACCGGACCGGCGGCCGCGAGCGTACGCCCGCGACAGTCGCCCACACAACCGGGTCCGGCCCGACGTCATCCGTGACTTCTGGCGTCTTCGGCTCAGCCGGTCAGGCGAGGCGCGAAGCCAGGTTGTCGTCCAGGGAGGCGAGGAACTCCTCGGTGGTCTGGAACTCCTGGTCAGGTCCCACGAGCAGCGCAAGGTCCTTGGTCATCCGCCCGCTCTCGACGGTCGCGACAACGACCTCCTCGAGCGTCTCGGCGAACTCGATCACCGCTGGTGTGTCGTCGAGCTTGCCGCGGTGGGCGAGACCACGGGTCCACGCATAGATCGACGCGATCGGGTTCGTCGATGTTGGCTTACCCTGCTGGTGCTGGCGAAAGTGCCTGGTGACGGTGCCGTGCGCCGCCTCCGCCTCCACCGTGCTCCCGTCGGGCGTCATCAGCACCGACGTCATCAGGCCGAGCGATCCGAACCCTTGCGCCACGGTGTCGGACTGCACGTCGCCGTCGTAGTTCTTGCAGGCCCAGACGTATCCGCCTTCCCACTTCATCGCCGCGGCGACCATGTCGTCGATCAGCCTGTGCTCGTACGTGAGCCCCTTGGCCTCGAAGTCGGCCTCGTACTCGGCCTCGAACACCCGCGCGAAGATGTCCTTGAAGGCGCCGTCGTAGGCCTTGAGGATCGTGTTCTTGGTGGACAGGTAGACGGGGTACCCACGTTGCAGCCCGTAGGCGAACGACGCGCGGGCAAAGTCCTCGATCGACCGGTTGAAGTTGTACATGCCCATGACCACGCCGCCCCCGTCGGGCATCCGTACGACCTCGTGCTCCATCGGTGCGGAACCGTCGGACGGCGCGTACGTGATCGTGACCGTGCCGGGGCCGGGGACGGTGAAGTTGGTCGCCCGGTACTGGTCGCCGTGCGCGTGCCGGCCGATGATGATCGGTTTGGTCCAGCCGGGCACCAGCCGTGGGATGTTCGAGATGATGATCGGCTCGCGGAAGACCACACCGCCAAGGATGTTGCGGATCGTGCCGTTGGGTGACAGCCACATGCGCTTCAAACCGAACTCCTCGACCCGCGCCTCGTCGGGCGTGATGGTCGCGCACTTGACACCGACACCGTGCCGCTTGATCGCCTCCGCCGCCTCGACCGTGACCTGGTCGTCGGTCGCGTCCCGGCTCTCGATCCCGAGGTCGAAGTAGTGCAGGTCGATGTCGAGGTACGGATGGATCAGCCGGTCTTTGATGAACTGCCAGATGATCCGGGTCATCTCGTCGCCGTCGAGCTCGACGACCGGGTTCGTCACCGCGATCTTGGCCATGGTCGGTCAGCCTATGGCGGGTCGTGATCAGCCGGGCTGGCAGGTCGGGCACCACCAGACGGTGCGTCCGCCCATCGGCTCGGACCGGATCCGCGTGCCGCACACCCGGCACCGCTCACCGCCGCGCCGGAACAGATAGAAGGCGTCCTCGCGCCGTACCCGCCGGGTGCCGGGCGGGCGGTCGGCACGCAGGGTCGTCACCTCGGCACCGCCGCGGTCGACGGCAGCAGCCATGATTCCTGCGAGATGTCCCCACAGCGCCGACCACTCCTGCGCGGAGACGTCGCGCCCGAGCCGCTGCGGAGCGACACCCGCGAGGAATGGTGCCTCGCACCGCCAGATCAGGCCGGCACCGGCGACGACGTCCTGGCGCAGGAGCAAGGTCCCGAGCGCCGACTGGCTGCGCTGGATCGTCGCGTACGCCGAGTCTGGATCGGCGTCGGCGCGCAACGGATCGGCACCCAGCCTGCTCAGCACCAGGTCAGCCTCGCCATCGTCAACGAGTCTGCAGGTGATGGCGCCACGCAGGTCGACGCTGACGGCATGCTCGCCTCGCCCTGCTTGGAGGAGCACCCGGCGGTTCGAGCCATCGGCACCGCGCAACCGACGACCGTCGGTCTGCCGAGCTGCGGCGTCGTACCAGCGCCAGCCGCCGATCAAGCCGAGGTGCACGAGCAGCCACGGCTTCGCCCGCGGGCCGCTCGCGCCGCGGGGGACCGAGAAGCGCAGGAACAGGTTCTTGCCGTACGCCTCCGTGCGAGTCAGGGTGCGGCCGTCGAGGGCGGCGGCACCGTCGTCGAAGCGCCCTTGCGGGCTGGATGCGCGCACAACCCGACCGCGCATCCGCTCCTCGAAGCGGCGGGCGTCGACGTGCACCACGTGGCCCTCGGGCACGACGGGACCCTACGTGGGCTAGCGTCGGCGCACCCGCCCCTGGCCCGACGAAGGGACCCCCGTGACCAGCACGCCCGTCAAGGTAGCCGTCACCGGGGCCGCCGGTCAGATCGGCTACAGCCTGCTGTTCCGGATCGCGAGCGGGGAGCTCTTCGGCCCTGACACACGGGTCGAGCTGCGTCTGCTGGAGGTCACTGCGGCGCTCTCGGCGCTCGAGGGCGTGGTGATGGAGCTCGACGACTGCGCCTTCCCGCTGCTGGCAGGCGTGGAGACGGGCGACGACGCGGATGTCATCTTCGACGGCGTCAACCTCGCGCTGCTGGTGGGGGCGCGGCCGCGGGCGAAGGGTATGGAGCGCAGTGACCTGCTGGAGGCCAACGGCGCGATCTTCACCACGCAGGGCAAGGCGTTGGGTGCGCACGCGGCGGACGACGTGCGCGTCACCGTGACCGGCAACCCGGCCAACACCAACGCGTTGATCGCCATGAGCAACGCCCCCGACATCCCGGCCGAGCGGTTCGCTGCGTTGACCCGGCTCGACCACAACCGGGCCCTGGCGCAGCTGGCTGACCGTACGGGTGCCGCGGTCACGGACATCCGACACCTGACGATCTGGGGCAACCATTCCGCGACCCAGTACCCCGACCTGTTCCATGCCGAGGTGCGGGGCCGCAACGCCTACGAGCTGGTCGACGACCACGCGTGGGTGGAGCAGGAGTTCATTCCCGCGGTGCAAAAGCGCGGGGCGGCGATCATCGAGGCGCGCGGCGCGTCGTCGGCGGCGTCGGCCGCCAGCGCCACGATCGACCACGCCCGTGACTGGCTGACCGGCTCACCCGCCGACGACTGGCTGTCGATGGCTGTGCGCAGTGACGGGTCGTACGGCGTGCCCGAGGGGCTCGTGTCGTCCTTCCCCGTCACCAGCAGCGGCGGCGACTGGTCGATCGTGCCAGGGCTGGAGATCGGCGACTTCTCCCGGACCCGGATCGAGGCGTCTGCCGCCGAGCTCGTCGAGGAGCGCGAGGCCGTGCAGGCGCTCGGCCTGCTCGGCTGAGCTCAGGGATCACAGCCCGGGAGGCCGCTCGGGGACGACGATCGCGAGGACGACGATCACCACCCCCAGCAGGCTCATCGTGACGACGTCGGAGATCGGGCGGCGTACCCGCAGGAGCCCGGCGCGCTGCTCGTCGAGCAGCGTACGGGCGAACGACCCGATCAGCAGCGCGGCTCCCAGCATGCCGGCACCGACGCGCCAGGCGCCGAACGCGAGGACGACGAGACTGGCGGCGGCGACCGCGACCTCGAGCCCGAGGACCCAGGTTCCAGGCTCGCGGCGCCTGCGTCGGGCTGCACTCATGCGGCCGTCGCGAGGGAGCGCTCGGCGGCCTCGACGACGTTGCTGAGCAGCAGGGCCCGCGTCATCGGGCCCACGCCGCCGGGGTTGGGTGAGACCCAGCCCGCCACCTCAGCCACGTCCGGGGCGACGTCACCCACGATGCCGTCGGGACCACGGCTCACGCCGACGTCGAGGACGGCGGCACCAGGCCTGACCATGTCGGCCCGGATGATGCCAGGCACCCCCGCCGCCGCAACCACGATGTCGGCGCGGCGTACCTCGCTGGCGAGGTCGCGGGTGCCGGTGTGGCACAGCGTCACGGTGGCGTTCTCGGACTTGCGGGTGAGCAGCAGACCGAGCGACCGGCCGACGGTCACGCCGCGGCCGACCACGCAGACCTGGGCCCCCGCGATAGGCACGTCGTGGCGGCGCAACAGCGTCACGATGCCGTACGGAGTGCAGGGCAGCGGCGCCTGCTTGCCGAGCACCAACCAGCCGAGGTTAGTCGGGTGCAACCCGTCGGCATCCTTGTCTGGGTCGATCCGGGCCAGCACGGCGTGCTCGTCGCGGCCCGGGGGCAACGGCAGCTGGACGATGTAGCCGGTGCATGCCGGGTCGGCGTTGAGCCGGTCGACTGCTGCCTCGACCTCGTCCTGGCTCGCAGTTGCCGGCAGGTCCGCACGGATCGACGCGATCCCCACCTGCGCGCAGTCTCGGTGCTTGCCGGCCACGTACCACTGGCTCCCCGGGTCGTCGCCGACCAGGACGGTGCCCAGCCCGGGCCTGACCCCCCGAGCCGCCAACCGCTCGACACGTCCCCGCAACTCGTCCTTGATCTGTGCCGCAACCTGCTTGCCGTCGAGGATCCGCGCTGTCACGGCGCGCATCCTCCCACGCTCCGGGGCGGAGCCCGACCCCGCTCGGTCCGTCGCCAGCCCGCCCCGCCGGTCCCGCCGCCGAGTGGCGCAAGGTGGTTGCATGGCCTGGTCCCGGACGACCCATCCGCGCCACTCGGCGGGTCGCTGAGGTGGCGCCGGTCAACCACGGTTTGCCAAGTGACGGCAAGCGGCTGCGGCGAGCAGGGCCGCGTCTTCCACAAGGGTGAGCCGGCCACCCACCACGATGACCGCGGCGCGCGTACATCGTCGACATGGACCCGACCCGTCTCGACCAGGCCCGGCAGCGAGGGCTCACACGCGGCCAACTCCGCTCGGCGGCGTGGGCCCACCCGGCGCACGACCTCTACCAGCCCGCCGTCGGTGCGCGCAGCCTGCGTGAGCGCTGTCTCGCCATGCAGCTCGTCCTGCCTGAGGGCGCTGTCTTCACCCATCTCACGTCGGCACTGTTGCGGGCGTGGTGGCTGCCGGACATCGACTGGCAGCACCTGATCGCATGCAGCGACGAGAAGGCGCCCCATCACGACCGCCGAGGTGTGTACGTCCGCCGCTGCGGCGTGGCGGCTGCACATCGCCTTACCGTGGACGGGGTAGGAGTCGCTTCGGCAGCGTGGACCATCGCCGAGCTTGCCGAACATCTCGCGCTCGTGGACCTCGTCGTCGTGATCGACTGCGCGCTGCAACGCAAGGCACGCACGTACGCGGACCTGCGCGCGGTGGTTATCCGGGGTAGACGCGGGGTCCGCACCCTGCGCCGGGCGCTCATGCTGTGCGACGGCCGGAGCGAGTCGGCATGGGAGACCATCTTGCGCCTCGTACACCGGCTGTCGGGGATCGACGACATCGAGCCGCAGTACCTGGTTCGCGAACCTTCCGGTGTCATCATAGCCCGGGCGGATCTCCGGCTCGGCTTGACCCAGCGCCTGCCGGAGTACGACGGCGCCGACCACCGCGGGTCGACGCAGCAGCGTCGCGACCTCGAGCGGGACAAGACACTGCGCCGATGGTCCTGGGAACGCTTTGGTTACGTCGCTCACGAGATCCACCGACAACCGCACGTCATCGTGCGCGACGCCGAGGAGGCGCTTGGTCTGGCGGCCGATCGAACGCGCGTGCAGGGCTGGCTCGAGGAGTATCGGCTGTCGAGCTTGACCACAGGCGGCCGAACGGCGCTGATCGAGCGCCTGCAGCGGTTCGTACGGACGACCTCACCCCGGCATGGGGCCGGCTGAGTCTGCCGGAGCACAGCCGGACCCCGGGCCACTCGACGCCGCACCCGGAACTTGCTGAGCGGCGCAGGATGGCTGCCACAGACCGCGCCCATGCGACCAGATCGCGCCAGTCGGCAAGCACGGGAGCGCGGGGGGCACCGGCCGGGGGCACCGGCGGGGGCACGGGCCTCGGGGCACGGGCCTCGGGGGCGCGGGGCGTGAGGGTCGCGGTCGACCGAGGTCAGTGCCGGAAGTGGCGCGTGCCGGTGAGATACATCGTCGCGCCGGCCGACCGGGCGGCGTCGACAACCTCCTCGTCGCGGACGGACCCACCTGGCTGGGCGACGGCGCGTACACCTGCTTGCAGCAGCACCGACAACCCGTCGGCGAAGGGGAAGAACGCGTCGGAGGCGGCCACCGATCCGGCCGCCCTGTCCCCGGCCCGAGACACCGCGAGCCGTGCGGCGTCGACCCGGTTGACCTGCCCCATCCCGATCCCGACCGACGCGCCACCGCTGGCGAGCAGGATCGCGTTCGAGCGCACCGCCCGACACGCCCGCCAGGCGAAGGCCAGGTCGGCGAGCGTGGCCCGCTCGGCCGGCTCACCACTCACCAACCGCCAGCGGGCTGGGTCGTCACCGCCGTTGTCGATCTCCGCGTCGAGACCGTCCACCTGCTGCATCAGCAGCCCGCCTGAGACGGCGCGCGTCTCGATCCCACCCCGTGCCGGCGCCGCGCAGCGCAGCAGCCGTACGCCCCGCTTCGCGCCGAGCGCTTCCAGCGCACCGGGCTCGAAGTCGGGCGCCACCAGCACCTCGGTGAACACTTCCGCCACCTGCTCGGCCATCGCCACCGTGACTGTCCCGTTGACGGCGATCACCCCGCCGAACGCCGACACGGGGTCACACGCGTGTGCCTTGCGGTGTGCCTCGGCCACGTCCACCCCGACCGCGACGCCGCACGGGTTCGCGTGCTTGATGATCGCGACGGCGGGTGCGGCGAAGTCGTACACGGTCTGCCGCGCCACATCCGCGTCGACGTAGTTGTTGTACGACATCTGCTTGCCGTGCAGCTGCACGGCCTGCGCCAGTCCCGGCTGGGGTGCGAAGCCGGCAGCGTAGAGCGCGCCACGCTGGTGCGGGTTCTCTCCGTAGCGCAGCACCTCGGCGCGCTCCCAGGTCGCCCCCACCCAGGCGGGCCACCCGGTGCCACCGGACGTGTCGACCAGCGCGTTGCTTAGCCAGGAAGCCACGTGCACGTCGTAGGTCGCCGTGTGCGCGAAGGCCTCCGCGGCCAGCAGCTGACGCTGCTCCAAGGTGAAACCGCCGTCGCGGACCGCGGCCAGCACCTCGGCGTAGCGGTCCGGTGAGACCACCACCGCCACCGACGCGTGGTTCTTGGCACCTGCTCTGAGCATCGCGGGTCCGCCTACGTCGATCTGTTCGACGCACTCGTCGGCCGACGCCCCGGACAGCACCGTCGACGTAAACGGGTAGAGGTTCGACACCACCAGGTCGAACGCCTCGATGCCCAGCTCGGCCAGCTGGTCGCGATGTGACGGCAGCCTGCGGTCGGCGAGGATGCCTGCGTGCACCCGCGGGTGCAGCGTCTTGACCCGCCCGTCGAGGCATTCGGCGAAGCCGGTCACGTCCTCGACCCTGGTTACCGGGACGCCGGCCGCCTCCATGCGTGCGGCCGTCGATCCGGTTGACACCAAGGCCACGCCGGCGGCGGCGAGGGCGGTGGCCAGCTCTTCGAGTCCGGTCTTGTCATGGACCGACACCAGCGCACGGCGTACGGGTTGGCGGGTCTCGTCGGTCGGCGTAGCGCTCACGGGATCGTGACCTTCCTTCCGGCGACGGTCCAGCCCTCGCGGACCATCCGTCCCACCTGATCGACCAGCTGCTGGCGCTCGGCAACCTTGATCCGCTCGGTCAGCCGGTCCTCGTCGTCGTCGTCGAGCACCGGCACCGGCACCTGGGCGATCACCGCACCCGTGTCGACCCCATGGTCGACCACGAACAGCGTCGCGCCGCTCACCTTGACCCCGTACGCCAGCGCGTCCCGCGGCCCGTGCATCCCCGGGAAGGCCGGCAGCAAGGCGTTGTGCGTGTTCAGATAGCGGCCGCCGAAGCGGTCAAGGAAGCGGTCGCCCACCAGCTTGAGGAAGCCCGCTGCGACCACGAGGTCGGGCTCGTACGCGGCGACCTGCTCAGTGAAGACGACATCCCACTCGGCCCGGGTGCTGAAGTCACCCACCGAGCAGCAGAAGGTCGCCACCCCCGCCGCTCCCGCCCGCGCGGCGCCCCCGGTGCCGCAGCGGTCAGCGCCGACAGCGACCACCTCGGCGCCCCAGGCAGGGTCGAGTGACGCGTCGAGCAGTGCCTGCAGGTTGCTGCCCGAGCCGGAGACCAGGACGACCAGCCGTGCCGGGCCGTCCGGCCGACACAGCGGGCCGCGGGAGTCGAGCACCCGGCGACCCTAGCGAGGCCACCGAGCAGGCAGGCTGTGTACGACCGAGCGCGCGCGGGCAACGCCGGGAAGCGCGTCGGAGCGGACGTGTCGCAGGAGGTGGCGAGCCAGCGCCCCCGCCAACCCCCCGAACACCAGGGCGCCCACGGCCACCGGTGCCGCGGCGGGCACCGGACCGCTCTCGGCGAGCCGGCCGGGACCGATCGCACCACCGGCAACCAGCAGCAGACCGGCCAGGACCGTTCCGGCGATCGCGCCCGCGACTGATCCGGCGGCGGCCGGCCGCCACCAGGGACCACTCGCGAAGTGGCCCGCGGCGACCACGCCAGACACCGCGCCCGCAGCGACCGGCAGCGCCAGCAAACCGATCGACCAACCGGCCCCGCCATCGGACGCGGGCAGGGCGGCGAGCAGCGGGTAGGCAGGCAGCACTCCCAGGCTGACCCCCGCCGGTGACACGACCGTGCCCGTGCCGACCGCGAACCCGGGACCGAGCAGGTAGGCCGAACACCAGAGCACGGCGTTGGGCAGGGTCGCGAGGCACAGCACGACGAGCAGCACGGCACCGACCGGGTCGGGTCGGAGCCGGTCGGCGAGCGACATCATGTCGTCGGCGTGCACGGCGATCACCACCAGCGTGGTCACGGCTGCCGCGGCCAGCATCGCGAGCAGTCCGGCGCCGGCGGCCCGAGCCAGCAGGCGGGCCGCTGGCGGCAGCAGCCCGGCGACCAACTGAGCCCAGCCCCGCTCGCGTGCCAGTCCCAGGGCGACTCCGGCGGCAACCAGCCCGCCGGCCAGCATCCCCGCGCGCAGCGAAGACACCGCGACCTGGTCCGGCGCGGCAGCGTAGGCGAGCATGGCGGCTGCCAGGCCGTAGCCGGACCCCGCGGCCAGCACCACCAGCGCGGCGTGCCGGTCCCGGGCAGGCGCCGAGGACACCGCTATCCAGCGTCCCGCACGCCGCGCCGTGAGCAGGACCAGCAGTGGGCCGGCCAACGGCACGAGGTCGAGCACCACCCCGTCGACCCGCAGGGCCGCCGCGTGCCCGGTCAGCCAGACCACCACACCGACTTGCAGCGCAGCGTCGATGCCTTCCCCGTCGCTTGACCTGCCGCCGAGCAACCAGCCGGCAACCGCGAGTCCCGTTGCCAGCACGAGCCCACCGACCAGCAGCGCCGTCGTGGCCATCGCGGCAGAGACCGCTATCGGCCGGGCGAACGTCGGCTGCACCGCCTCCGGCGCAGCCGGCGGGGACACGGGCCGGGTCGTCACGTTGCTCATCAGGCCCCATGCTCGTCGGGCAGGCACCCGGTCCGGCTCGCGACACGCTGGCGCGGTCCCGTACCGTCGGTCGTTGGCCCGTCGCTTGACCTGCCTAGATCCGTCGCCCAGCACCGAGGTACGCCGATCATGCCGCGCGCAGAGGAGTTCGACGCCTTTTACACGGCAACCCGCGCTCGGCTGCTGCACCAGACGTATGCGTTGACCAGTGACCTCGGCGCCACCGCGGCGGCCGTGCGCGACGCCTACATCCACGCCTGGCAGTACTGGCACCGGCTGCGGCTGCACGACGCCGAGGACTGGGTGAGGCACGAGTCAGCCCGGCTGGCGAGGCTGCGGCACCATTCCCACCTGCGAAGTCGCCTTGACGAGTCCGGCGCCGACGTCTCCGTGCTCGCCGCACTGCAGGCGCTGCCCGCGACCGAACGGCGGCTGCTGCTCCTGCAGAGCCTCGGAGACCTCGACCTGGCAACGGCAGCCCGCGACGTCGCGATGACCGACGAGGCGGCGCTGGACGCCACCGACAACGCACTGCACCAGGTCAGGTCACCGTCGCTCGCCGACCTCGGGTCGCGTCTCGACGGCCTGCGCGCCGTGACCGAGCGGGTCGTGATGCCGCGACCGTCGGTGATCCGCAAGCAGGGTCGGCGACGACGGCGGCGCGCGGCGCTGGTCGCGGTTGCCGCGAGCATCACGGCCGTCGTCGGCGCCGGGCTCCTGGTCACGCCGCCTGAGGTTCAGCTGGCCGCACGGGAGGACGACGACAGACGACAGGCTGGCGAGGTCGCGGAGGTCGAGCCGCCCCCCCAGCCCCAGCGACCGCCGCCGCCCGGCGCCGGGACACAGCAGCTGCTGCGAGCCGCCGAGCTGACCGGCTTCGACCCGCGCGCAGGCTGGACCGAGCTGCCCGAGCGGCGGTCGACCTACCCGGTGTGCCAGGCCGAGGAGCAGGCCGACCCGCGCGCGCGCGACGCCTACCTGCGAACGTTCCGCGCCGACACCGACGCACGGCAGCGGCTGGTGCAGACGGTGGAGGTGTCGCGCACCGAGCAGGCGGCCGAGCGCGCGCACGATCGCATGCTCGGCTGGTGGGGGGGCTGCCAGGTGGCCCGCCTGCAGCTGCTGGACGCCTACTCGATCCGCCGCGACGGCCCCGACACGGACCTGCTCCGGCTGCGCTCGTGGCGCCAGCCGACCCGGACCATCACGGTCGCCATCGCGCGTACGGGTGTCGTCAGCACCACCCTGGTCCACGAGGTGGACCGTCCGCAGGGGCCACCGATCGCCGCCGCCGCCGGCACCACCGCCCTGGCGACGACCCTGCTCTGCTCGACCAGCGCCGGCAGCTGCGATGTCGGTTCCGGACCGCGGCCGGCGCTGTTGCCGCCGACGGGCGAGGGACCGGGCTTCCTGGGCGTGGTCGACCTCCCGCCGGTTGGCAGCTTGACGAGCCCGTGGGCAGGCACCGATCCGACCGGGGCAGGAACCAACCCGGCAGCGACGCTGTGCGACCAGGCCAGCTTCAGGCTGCCCGGCTTCACGCTGGCTCGGTCCCGGACGTATGTGGTGCCCGAGCCGCAGCTGCCGGACCGGTTCGGGCTCAGCGAGACGCTGGGGACCATGCGCGGCGAGTTCCTGGCCGAACGGTTCGTCGACCGGGTGGTGTCCGACGTCGGCGACTGCGAGGACCGTGAGCTGTCGGCCAGCGTCGACAGCCGTCGACCGATCAGCGGCGGCGCTGGGCAGGGGCAGGTGTGGCAGCTCACGTTCGAGGTCGCCGACGGCTCCGCCGTGACCTACCGCCTCGGCATCGTGCGGTCGGGCGCAGCGCTCGCCCAGCTCACGTTCTCGGGCACCGACACCGCCGACGTCGGTGCCGCCGCCTTCGCCGACCTGGTGGTGCGCGCTGGGCAGCGGCTGCGCGAGCTGAACCGGCCGGGTGGAGCGCGTGCAACCGCGGACGGCCCCAACGCGTAGAGATGACATGACCCGACCCGGTCGCCACACAAAACCCGTCTGGGGTCAGGCATGGACCGGTCGCGCCGCCACCACTACCCCGGCGTTGGGTGCGCTTCCCCGGCGTTGTTTCGCCCGGGTAGCGCACCTTTCGCTGGGTTACCAGCGAAAAGCGCGCCACGAGTCAGAGGGCGTGGATGATGTCGCGCATCAGGCGGGCGGTCTCGCTGGGGGTCTTGCCGACGCGAACCCCGGCGGCCTCGAGCGCGGTCTTCTTGGCCTCCGCGGTGCCGGCCGAGCCGGAGACGATGGCGCCGGCGTGGCCCATGGTCTTGCCCTCGGGTGCGGTGAAGCCGGCGACGTAGGCGACGACTGGCTTGGTGACGTGCGCCGCGATGTACTCCGCCGCCCGCTCCTCGGCGTCGCCACCGATCTCGCCGACCATGATCATCGCGTCGGTGTCGGGGTCGGCCTGGAACGCCTCCAGACAGTCGATGTGGGTGGTGCCGACGATCGGGTCGCCGCCAATGCCGACCGACGTGGTGAAGCCGATGTCGCGCAGCTCGTACATCAGCTGGTAGGTGAGTGTCCCGGACTTGCTCACCAGCCCGATCCGGCCCGGGCCGGAGATGTCGGACGGGATGATGCCCGCGTTGGACGCCCCCGGTGACGCGACGCCCGGGCAGTTGGGGCCAATGATCCGGGTGCTCCCGCGCCGCTCCGCGTAGGCGCGGAACGCCGCTGTGTCGTGCACGGGCACCCCCTCCGTGATGACCACCACCAGCGGCATGCCCGCGTCGATGGCCTCGACGACGGCGTCCTTGGTGAACCGTGGCGGCACGAAGACCACCGAGCAGTCGGCTCCGGTCTCTGCCATGGCCTCGGCCACCGTCTCGAACACAGGCAGCTCGGTGCCGTCGAAGTCGACCGTCTCGCCGGCCTTCCGGGCGTTGACGCCGCCGGCGATCCGAGCACCGGCGGCGAGCATCCGTCGGGTGTGCTTGGAGCCCTCGGCGCCGGTCATCCCCTGCACGACGATGGTGCTCCGGTCGGTCAGAAAGATCGCCATCGCTGCTCAGCCCCTCTCCGCTGCTGCGGCCGCGAGCTCGGCCGCGCGCTCGGCTGCTCCGTCCATGGTGTCGACCCGTTCGACGCCGGCCAGCCCGGCGTCGTCGAGGATCCGGCGGCCCGCATCGGCGTTGTTGCCGTCGAGGCGTACGACCAGCGGCTTGGTCACCGGTTCGCCGCGCTCCTCGAGCAGCCGGAACGCCGCCACGATGCCGTCGGCGACCGAGTCGCAAGCAGTGATCCCGCCGAAGACGTTGACGAACACCGCGTACACGCCTGGGTCGCCGAGCACGATCTCCAGCCCGTTGGCCATCACCTCCGCGCTGGCTCCGCCACCGATGTCGAGGAAGTTCGCGGGCTTGACGCCACCATGACGTTCGCCGGCGTACGCAACGACGTCGAGGGTCGACATCACCAGGCCGGCCCCGTTGCCGATGATGCCGACCTGCCCGTCGAGCTTGACGTAGTTGAGGTCCTTGTCCCTGGCCAGCCGCTCCAGCGGGTCGGCGGCGGCCGAGTCGTCGAACGCGTCGCGCTCGGGGTGCCGGAAGTCGGCATTGGCGTCCAGGGTGATCTTGCCGTCGAGCGCCTCCAGCGTGCCGTCACCGAGCCGGGCCAGCGGGTTGACCTCGACGAGCGAGGCGTCCTCCTCGATGAAGACCGCCCACAACCGCTGCACCATGTCGACGGCGAGGTCGGTGACGTCGGCGGGGAACCGAGCCGTAGCGACGATCTCGAGTGCCTTGGCCTCGTCAACCCCGGTGACCGGGTCGATCGACACCTTGGCAACGGCGTCGGGGTTGGTGTGGGCGACCTCCTCGATCTCGACTCCGCCCTCGACGCTGGCGATACACAGGTAGGAGCGGTTTGCCCGGTCGACCAGGAAGGAGAAGTAGTACTCTTCGGCGATTTCGGCCGTGGGGGCGACAAGGACCCGGTGGACAGTCAGGCCCTTGATCTGCATGCCGAGGATGTCGCCAGCCCGGGAAGCTGCCTCGTCGGGGTCGTCGGCGAGCTTGACGCCACCGGCCTTGCCGCGGCCGCCGGCCTTGACCTGTGCCTTGACGACCACCCGTCCACCGAGCTGCTGGGCGCCCGCCCGCGCCTCCTCCGGCGTGGTGGCAACGACGCCGAGGGTGACCGGGACGCCGTGCTTGGCGAACAGCTCCTTCGCTTGGTACTCCATGAGGTCCACGGGCGCCGCCCTTCGTCGGGTGCTGCGGTCAGTGGTCGGTGCTGCGGTCCACGACGTTGTCGTCGACCCACGCGGCGATCTCGGTGGTCGTCGCCCCGGGGGTGAAGATGGTGGCGACGCCCAGCTCGCGCAGCTGCGGGATGTCGGCCTCGGGAATGATGCCGCCGCCGAAGACGACGATGTCAGCCGCCTCTCGCTCGTGGAGCAGCCGCACGATCTTCTTGAACAGCGTCATGTGGGCTCCGGACAGCACCGAGACACCAATCGCGTCGGCGTCCTCGGCGACCGCCGTCTCCACGATCTGCTCGGGGGTCTGGTGCAGCCCGGTGTAGATGACCTCGTTGCCAGCATCACGCAGCGCCCGGGCCACCACCTTGGCCCCGCGGTCGTGGCCGTCCAGGCCAGGTTTGGCCACCACGATTCGCTTCGGCACGGGCCGCACAGTAGCCGAGGGACAGCGCGGTCACCGACGGCGCCGGCCACGTCGACGTGCCCTGAGTCTCCACCTGGAGTCACGCATCGTGACGAGACCTCCACCGTGTGGTGACCCTGGCCCCCGGACAGCCAAACCAGGTGACCCCTTGAGACACGAGGTGGTGGATTCAGGTGTCACGGCGCCTAGGGCTGGGGACACTCGTTTTAGATCTCGTCACCGTTCCGTTATCGTTCCGCGGGTTGTCCACCACCCCCCGACATCCGAAAGGCGCTGACGTGCCCCTGCCCACCACGAGTGATGGCCCAGCTGGACGGCGCCGTGCGACGCGCCGTCGCCGGCGCTGGCTGCCGTCCCCGGCTGTCGCCGGGGCGACCGCGTTGGTGGTTGCCGGCGTCGGGGCTGTGGTCGTGTCGTCGGGCGCGGCATCACCGTCACCGGCCGCAGCGGGTGAGGGTGTGCGCTCGGTCTCGCTGATCGACCTCGACAGCACCCTGCCGCCGGCCGTCACCGGCGCTCCGGCGCCTGCCGACACTGGAACCGGCACCGTCACTGGCGCTGGCACCGACGCTGGCACCGACACCTGGACGGGAGTCGAGGCGGGTGACGTCGGCGCTCCACCCCGCGACCGCGGTGCCAATGCCCCCACGATCAGCCGGGACATCGACCGCGCCACCTTGCAGCAGCAGGTGGAGCTGCAGGCAGCGCAGCGCACCCAAGCGCTGGCCGAGCTCGCAGAGGCCGCCCAACAGCGGGCCAACGAGCTCCGCGTCGAGCAGCGGCAGCGGCTCCAGCGACAGCAAGAGCGGGCAGCCGAGCTGGCTCGACAGTGGGTGCTCCCCGTGGCTGGTTACTCCCTGACCGCGACGTTCGGCGAGTCCAGCTATCTGTGGTCGACGGTGCACACCGGCCTCGACTTCGCGGCCGCCGAAGGCACCCCGCTCGTGGCAGTTGCCCAGGGCACCATCACCGCCACCGAGTACAACGGTGCCTACGGCACCAAGACGATCCTGACGCTCGACGACGGCACCGAGATCTGGTACTGCCACCAGTCGTCGCAGACGGTCAGCGTCGGTGACGTCGTCGCCCCAGGCGAGACGATCGGCGCGGTCGGCTCGACCGGCAACACCACGGGTCCCCACCTGCACCTCGAGGTGCGCCCCGACGGTGGCGACCCGGTCGACCCCTACACCGTGCTCGCCGAGCACGGCGTCAGCCCCTAGGGGTGTGCCCGTAGCGGTGTCGGTCTCCTCCTCGCTCAGAGCTTGGCGACCGGCGCATAGCGCAGCAGCAGCCGCTTGACCCCCTGGCTCCCGAAGTCGACCGACGCCACGCTGCGCTCCCCCACGCCGTCGACCGCGACCACCGTGCCCAGGCCGAACGAGTCGTGACTCACCCGGTCACCAGCAACGAGCGAGGGGACCTGACGGTCTGTCGGGCTGCCGCGCCGCTGCGCGCGCGTGGCCGGGGTGCGAGCCGGTGTCCACCGACTCGAGATCGCGCCGTCGCCCCAGCGGGTCTGGTCGGCCTCGGTGCGCCGCCAGTCGACCAGCTCCTCGGGCAGCTCGTCGAGGAAGCGGGATGCAGGGTTGTGCTGCGGTGCGCCCCACGCCGAGCGCATGGTCGCCCGGCTGACGTAGAGCCGGTGCCGCGCCCGGGTGATCCCGACGTAGGCGAGCCGGCGCTCCTCCTCCAGCTCGCGCGGGTCGGCGAGCGAGCGCTGGTGCGGGAAGACGCCGTCCTCGAGCCCGCTGAGGAACACCACCGGGAACTCCAACCCCTTGGCGGTGTGCAACGTCATCAGCGTCACCACCCCGGCGTTCTCCGCGGCGCCCGTCTCGGCGTCCTCGTCGGACGGCGCGTCGGGGATCTGGTCGGCGTCGGCGACCAGCGCGACCCGCTCGAGGAAGGCGGCCAGCGATCCCGGCTGGACCACGTCGGTGTCGGGGCCGGCGCCCGACTCGGTCACGTCAGCAGCATCGGTCACGAACTCGCGGGCGACGGCCACCAGCTCGGCCAGGTTCTCGACACGGGTCTCGTCCTGCGGGTCGTCGGAGCCCTCCAGCTCAAAGAGGTAGCCGCTGCGGGCGAGCACCGCTTCGAGCACGACGTCGGCGGGCTCGCCGACGTCGACCAGCAGGTGCAGGTCGTCGACCATCTCGACGAATGCGCGCACGGAGCTCACCGACCGGGACGCGATGCCCGGCGCCTCGTCGACGCGGCGCAGCGCGTCAAAGAACCCGATCCGCTCGCGATCGGCGAGTGCCGCGACGCATGCCTCGGCCCGCTGCCCGATGCCCCGCCTGGGGGTGTTGAGGATGCGCCGCAACGAGACGGTGTCGCGCGGGTTGACCAACGCCCGCAGGTAGGCCAGCGCGTCCTTGACCTCGCGACGCTCATAGAACCGCACTCCGCCAACCACCTTGTAGGGCAGACCGACCCGGATGAACACCTCCTCGAACACCCGGCTCTGCGCGTTGGTGCGGTAGAAGACAGCGACGTCGCTGGGCTTGGCGTCTCCCGCGTCGTGCAGCCGGTCGATCTCGTCGGCGACAAACTGCGCCTCGGCGCGCTCGTCGTCGGCGACGTAGCCGACCAGCTGGTCGCCGGCCCCGGCGTCGGTCCACAACCGCTTGACACTCGGGCGGGCGTTGCGCGCGATCACCGCGTTGGCGGCGGACAGGATTGACTGCGTCGAGCGATAGTTCTGCTCCAGCAACACGGTGGCTGCGTCGGGGAAGTCCTGCTCGAACTCCAAGATGTTGCGGATGTTGGCTCCACGGAAGGCATATATCGACTGGTCGGAGTCGCCCACGACCATCAGCTCGGCCGCACCCACGGCCGCTGCGCCGGGTGCGACGTCGCCTCCTTCAGCTGGCGCGCACAGCTCGCGTACGAGCACGTACTGCGCGTGGTTGGTGTCCTGGTACTCGTCGACCAGCACATGCCGGTAGCGACGCCGGTAGGCCTCGCGTACGTCGGGGAACGCCTGGAACAGGTGCACTGTCGTCATTATCAGGTCGTCGAAGTCGAGCGCGTTGGCCTCGACGAGGCGCGTCTGGTAGCGGGAGTAGGCCTCGGCGTAGTGCCGTTCGAGGTCGTTGCCTGCCCGGCGCGCGGCCGCCTCGTGGTCACGCAGCTCATCCTTCTGCGCCGACACCCAGTGCTGCACCGCTCGCGGGGGGTAGCGCTTGGGGTCGAGCTCGAGGTCACGGCAGACGAGCGTCATCAGGCGTCGTGAGTCGGCGGCGTCATAGATCGAGAACGACGACGAGAAGCCCAGCCGGCTCGCCTCGCGCCGCAGGATGCGTACGCACGCGGAGTGGAACGTCGACACGGTCATCAACCGGGCGCGCCCTCCGACCAGCGCGGTCACCCGCTGCCGCATCTCGGCAGCCGCCTTGTTGGTGAAGGTGATGGCGAGGATCGACCCGGGGTGGGCGCCGCGCTGGCGGATGATCCAGGCGACCCGGCGGGTCAGCACCCGGGTCTTGCCTGAACCGGCGCCGGCGACCACGAGCAGCGGCCCACCCTCGTGCACCACGGCCGCCCGCTGCGACTCGTTCAACCCTTCCAGCAAGGTGGCGGGATCAGATTTCCGACGCTCGGGTGCCTGCTCCATGGTCGGCACGGGAAAGGGCGCACTCATCTCGGATGCCAGCCTACGGCGGGGCGCTGACGCCCCACCCGCAGCCGAGCGTCCGCGCCCCATCCCCACCGTCGGGGCGCGCAGGTGCGGGCGGACTCAGATGCTGCCGCGGCTGCGCCAGGTGCGCTCGAACGGCAGCCGCCACGCGTGCGGGGCGATCAGCTGGTGGATCGGGTTCGGGCCCCACGAGCCGGCCGCGTATGCGCGTACCGGTGGCGGGTTGGCGAGCAGCGGCCGGGACACGTCCCACAACCGCTCGATGCCCTCGGCGGTGGTGAACAGCGTGTGGTCACCACGCATGGCGTCGTGGATCAGCCGTTCGTACGCCTCGAGCACCGAACCCTCTCGACCGGTCTCCTCGAGGGCGAACTGCAGACTGAGCTTGTCCAGCTTCATGCCCGTGCCCGGTCGCTTGCCATAGAACGACAGCGACAGCTTGGCAGCCTCGGCAAGGTCGAAGGTCAGGTGGTCTGGACCGTGTGCGCCGACACCGGAGCCGTGCGGGAACATCGACTTCGGCGGCTCGCGGAACGCAATCGAGATGATCCTGGCTCCTTCGGCCAGCCGCTTGCCCGTACGAAGGAAGAACGGCACACCGGCCCAGCGCCAGTTGTCGATCTCGCAGCGCAGCGCGACGAACGTCTCGGTGTCGGACTCCGGTGAGACGCCCTGTTCGTCGCGATAGCCGCCGTACTGGCCGCGGACGACCTGCGCCGGTTCGAGCGGCTTCATCGAGCGGAAGACCTTGTTCTTCTCCTCGCTGATCGGCGCCGGCGCCAGCTCGGTCGGCGGCTCCATCGCCATGAAGGCCAGCACCTGCATCAGGTGGGTGACGACCATGTCCTTGTACGCGCCGGTCGACTCATAGAACTCTGCCCGACTCTCGAGGCCGAGCTTCTCCGGCACGTCGATCTGCACGTGGTCGATGAAGTTGCGATTCCAGATCGGCTCGAACAGGCCGTTGGCAAAGCGGAACGCGAGGATGTTCTGCGCCGCCTCCTTGCCGAGGAAGTGATCGATACGGAAGATCTGCGCTTCGTCGAAAGTCTTGTGCAGCTCGGTGTTGAGCGACACCGCACTGTCGAGGTCGGTGCCGAACGGCTTTTCCATGATGATCCTCGATCGGGCCACCAGGCCGGCTTCGTCGAGCGTCCGCACGACCGGCAGAGCCGCCTTGGGCGGTACCGACAGGTAGTGCAGCCGGCGCGCCTGCTCCCCCAGCTCGGTCTCGGCTGCCGCCACCACGTCGGCCAGCGCAGCCGGCCCTGCCCCCTGCGGTACGTAGCCCAGCAGTGCCCCGAACTCCTGCCAGTCCTGGTTGCGCACCGGTCGCGCGCCGAACTCGTCGCACGCCTTGCGCGCAAACTCGCGGAACTGGTCGTCGTCGAAGTCGTCCAGTGAGGTGCCGACGACGCGACAGCCCGGCAGCAGCCCCGCCTCGAACAGGTGCAGCAGGCCAGGCAGCAGCTTGCGCTTCGCCAGGTCTCCCGTCGCCCCCACCAGGACGATGACGTGCGGGTCAACCGGGCTCATCGAGCCGCTCAAGGTGTCACGGGTGCCGTCGCTCACAGTGCCCAGCCTCCCCGGGTCGCGGCGCCTGCGCGAGCGCACCCCCCCGACCGCCGACCGGAAGTGGCGCAATCGTGCTCCCCCTGACGGCGTGTCGCCCGCGTGTCGCCGCCACTTCGCGGGTGCGAGGGGGCGGTTGGGGTCGCAGGCGTGCGCGGCATAATCCGCTGGCCGTCCGGAGGCCGAGATCCGTACCGTGGGCAGGCTATGCGCGAGTTTCCCTTCGCCGATCCCGGCGTCCCCGATGTGCGTTCGCCGGCCCGGTTCGTGTGGTGGCTGGCGGCGCGGCAGTGGCGCACCCTCGTGGGAGGCATGTTCTTCGGGGTCGTGTGGATGCTCGCGCAGGCGGTCATGCCCGCGCTGATCGGGCGCGCCATCGACGAGGGGGTCGCGGGCGGCGACACCCGCGCGTTGCTCGGGTGGGCCGGGGCGCTGCTCGTCGCCGGGCTCGTCCAGGCGGCCGCGGGTGTGATCCGGCACAGGTTCGCGGTCGCGAACTGGCTGACCGCCAGCTATCGGGTGATCCAGCTGGTCGGGGGCCGCAGCGCGTACGTCGGAGCCGCTCTGCCGCAACAGCTGTCAACCGGCGAGGTCGTCAGCGTGGGGTCGAGCGACCTGCCCCACTTCGGCAACGTGATGGACGTGACCGGCCGGATGGCTGGTGCCGTGGTGTCCTTCGTGGTCGTGGCGTTCATCCTGCTGGACACCTCGCGAACCCTGGGCCTGGTGGTGCTGGTCGGCCTGCCCCTGCTGCTGGTGCTGATCGCGCCGCTGCTGCACCCGCTGCAGACCCGGACGATGGCGCAGCGTGAGCGGACCGGTCACCTGAACAGCCTCGCGACCGACATTGTCGGGGGGTTGCGGGTGCTGCGCGGCATCGGAGGCGAGCAGGTCTTCCACGCGCGGTACGCCCGGGAGTCGCAGCAGGTCCGCGACTCCGGCGTCCGGGTCGGGCGCATGCAGTCGTTGCTCGACGCGCTGCAGGTGCTGCTGCCTGGGGTCTTCGTGGTGGTCGTCGTCTGGCTCAGTGCCCGGTCCGCGGTGCGTGGCGAGATCACGCCCGGCGAGCTGGTGGCGTTGTACGGCTATGCGGCGTTCCTGATGCTGCCGCTGCGTACCGCCACCGAGTTCGCCAACAAGGCGATCCGGGCGCTGGTCGCCGCCCGGAGGTTCTGCACCGTCTGGGCGGTGCAACCGGCACTGACCGATCCGGCCAATCCGGTGGACCTGCCGATGACGGCAACGCTGGTGGACCCGGAGTCGGGACTGGTCGTCCCGCCCGGGCGGCTGACCGCGGTGGTGACCGACAACCCCGACCAGGGAGCGCTCATCGCCGACCGGCTCGGCCGCTACGTCGACTCGTCCGTGACGTACGGCGCCGTTACGTTGCGCGCAGCAGCACGGACACAGGTGCGCGAGCGGATCCTCGTCAGTGACGCGAGCGCGACCGTGTTCGCCGGGCCGCTGCGGACCGCGGTCGACCCGTGGGGGCGGGCGGCCCAGTACGAGCTGTCCCGCGCGCTGACGGCCGCCTCAGCCGAGGACTTGCTCGAGGCGCTGCCCGAGGGCTGGGACTCGGTGGTGGAGGAGCGGGGTCGCTCGTTGTCCGGCGGGCAACGCCAGCGCGTGGTGCTGGCGCGGGCGCTGGTCGCCGAGCCCGACGTCCTCGTTCTGGTGGAGCCGACGTCGGCGGTGGACGCGCACACCGAGGCACGCGTCGCGGCGGGCCTGGCCGCGCACCGAAAGGGAAGGACGACCGTCGTGACGACCTCCAGCCCGCTGCTGCTCGACCGGGTCGACGAGGTCGCGTTCGTGGTCGACGGGCGAGTGGCCGCCACCGGGACCCACCACCAGCTGCTGCAGACGGACCGGCGCTACCGCCGCGCGGTGACCCGCGAGGACGACTGATGCTGACCAGCCAGGAGGTGACGACGTGAGCGAGCTTCTGCCCGTGGCCGACGGCCGCGCCGTGCGCAGGTATGCCCGCAGCCTCGCCCGTCGCCACCCGGGTGACCTGCGTCGGGTCGTCGCGCTGCACGCCCTGGCCGCGCTGGCGGGGCTGGCGGGGCCGTGGCTGCTCGGCGACTTGGTGCAGAGCGTCGAGCAGGGAACCACCCTCGGGCACGTCGACGAGGTCGTCGGCTGGCTGGCGGTTGCGCTGGTGGCACAGGGCCTGCTGACGTACTTCGCCCGGTACGCGTCCACTGTGCTCGGCGAGAAGGCGCTGGCCGAGCTGCGCGAGGACTTCGTCAAGAACTCGCTGGCCCTGCCGGTCGGTACCGTCGAGCGCGCCGGCACCGGTGACCTCCTGACCCGGGCGTCCCGCGACGTCGACCAGCTCGGTTGGTCGCTGCGCTACGCGGTGCCCGAGACCTTGATCGCCCTCATCACCACGGTCCTGACGGTCGTGGCGTGCTTGTTCGTCGGCTGGTGGGTGGCGGTCCCGCTGCTGCTCGGCGTACCGATGCTGTGGGCCGGAACCCACTGGTACATCCGGCGCGCCCAGCCCGCCTACCTCGCCGAGCACGCGTCGTACGGCGCGATCAGCGCGGTGCTCGCCGAGACGGTCGAGGGCGCCCGCACCGTGGAGGCGCTCGGGCTGCAGCGGGCCCGACGCGACCGCACCGGGGCCGCGGTGGCTGAGTCGGCGCGCTGCGAGCGGCGCACGCTGTTCCTGCGCACGGTGTGGTTTCCGACTGTCGAGCTCGGCTACCTGGTGCCGACCGTCTGCACTCTGCTGGTGGGCGGCGCCCTGTTTGCCCGCGGCGACGTGGACCTCGGCGCGGTGACAGCCGCCACGCTGTACGTCCAGCAGCTGATCGACCCGCTCGACCGGCTGATCTCGTGGCTAGACGAGCTGCAGATCGCCGGCACCTCGCTGGCCCGGCTGCTCGGGGTAGCGCACGTGCCCGACGACCGGACACCCACCGGCCGCCGGCCCGACGACGAGCACCTGGAAGCACAGGGGGTGCGGTTCTCCTACGTCGACGGGCGCGACGTGCTGCACGGCGTCGACCTCGACCTGCGCGTGGGCGAGCGACTCGCGGTGGTTGGGCCGTCCGGCGCGGGCAAGTCGACCCTTGGCCGGCTGCTGGCGGGCATCCACCCGCCGCGGGTGGGCACCGTCACGGTCGGCGACGTCGGCCTGACCGAGCTGCCGCTCGACGAGCTGCGCGGCCACGTGGCGTTGGTGACCCAGGAGCACCACGTGTTCGTCGGGACGGTGCGGGACAACCTGGTGATGGCGCTCGACGAACCGTTCAGCGGCTCGGCCAGCTGGTCGGCGAAGCTCGATCGGCGACTGTGGGGTGCCCTCGACGCCGTCGACGCGCTCGGATGGGCCGAGGAGCTGCCCGCCGGTCTGGACACCACCATCGGCTCGGGCGGCCATGTGCTGACCCCAGCACAGGCGCAGCAGCTCGCACTGGCCCGGCTGGTGCTCGCCGACCCACACACGCTGGTGCTCGACGAGGCGACCTCGCTGCTCGATCCCCGCTCGGCGCGGCACCTGGAACGGTCGTTGGCGGCGGTGGTCGACGGACGTACGGTCGTCGCGATCGCGCACCGGTTGTTCTCCGCACACGATGCTGACCGGGTCGCCGTGGTCGAGGACGGTGTCGTGGCCGAGGTCGGCCCGCACGATGACCTCATCGAGTCGGGCGGCTCGTACGCCGAGCTGTGGCGGTCGTGGCACGGCGAACCCACCCGCACCTGACGGCCGGCAGGTGGCTGGTCCGTCAGCCCGACCCGCGGCCCCCAGGAACTGGCGGAAGCTGGTCGGCCGTTGCGGCGTGTCGTCCGCGTGTCTCCGCCAGTTCCGGGGTGGGGGGCGGCTGGGCTCCGTCCTATCCGATCAGCCGCTCACCCGTGCGGCGTAGAGGTTGCGCGCCCGCACCCCGGTGTCGGGGAAGTCGGTGAAGAAGCCGTCCAGGCCCTGCTGCAGGAACAGCAGGTCCTCGGCGATCGCATCCCCGTGCCTGGCCGGGTCGTCGCCGCGGCGGAAGTCGGCGGGCAGGAACTCGTTCTCGCTGCGGAACGTGAACGCGTGCACGAGCAACCCTTCGGCGTGTGCGTCGTCGACGAGGTCGGTCGGCTCGACCAGGAACCCGCGGCGGTCGCGCGGGATCACCAGGTCCTTGTTCGGACCGATCCCGTCGGCGTACTGGGCGATAAACCGCAGACCCTCGGGTGTCACCAGGTCGGCGTACGTACGCGGGTCACCCGAGGCGACGAAGTCGTAGGGCGCGCCCGACGAGTCGAGCAGCTGCACCAGCTTGTTGGACGTCATCCGGTTCAGCATCCGCAGGTTGCGGGTCTCGAAGCTTTGCAGGAACACCTTCGACCGGAAGCTGTCGAGGTCGTGCGCATCCAGCCGCCGCACGAGCCGTCGCTCGAGCGGCAGCCCGATCGAGCGGAAGTAGGTGGGATGCTTGGTCTCGGGATAGACCCCGACCCGCTCGCCGGTACGCGCCTCGACGCGGTCCAGCAGGTCCAGGACCTGCTCGAAGGTCGGGACCTGGAACCGCCCGTCGTAACGGGTGTTGCGCGGTCGAATGTCTGGCAGTCGCTCGACCGCGCGGAGGGTGCGCAGCTCGGCGAGCGTGAAGTCCTCGGTGAACCATCCGGTCATCGAGTCGCCGTCGATCACCTTGGTGGTCTCGCGGTCTGCGAACTCAGGGTGGTCGGCCACGTCCGTCGTGTCGGTGATGTTGTTCTCGTGCCGGGCGACTAGGAACCCGTCCTTGGTGGCCACCAGATCGGGCTCGACGTAGTCGGCTCCCTGACGGATCGCCAGCCGGTACGACGCCAGCGTGTGCTCGGGCCGATAACCGGACGCCCCACGGTGGCCGATCACCAGCGGCCGCGCGACCTGCCGCTGCGGATCGGCGGAGGTGCTGGAGTCGTTCGGCGCAGCATTCCCCGCCGCGCTGGTGGGGGCAAGCAGAGCGCCGAGGGACATGACGACGGACACGGTGACGGCGACAGCGCCGTACAGCAGTCTGGGCAGTCTCATGTCGGCATCGTGCCCCGAAAGGGACAATCCCACCAGTGCCCGCTGCGGATGATCGGCGACCGTTAGCCCGGTGTTCAGCCGTCAGTCGGCCTGAGCGCTCGAGTCACCGGTGACCGCGACCACGCCGGTGCGTCGCGGATCGCCGGCAGCCGCCAGCCCGCCAGCGGGGCTCCACTGCGCGACGCCCACACCGCCGAAGTACATCGAGTTCGCCGGCATCACCAGCGTGGGAGCGTCCAGCCCGTCGGGCAGCTGCAGGTCGGCCTCGTGGTCGACACGAACCGGCGGGTCGGTGGTGGCACGGATGCGTACGTGCACCCGCGGATGCGCCACCGCGGGTGCGAGGTCGAGCCGCCCACTCAGATGCAGGGCGAGCACCTGCGCCAGCGCGGTCGGGATGCGGTCGGAGCCAGGGGTGCCGATCGCGAGCACGGCGCCGTCCGCAGCGCGCCGGCCGACGGTGGGCGCCATGTTGGACGGCATTCGGTCACCGGGCCGCAGCGCAGCCGGCCCGGCGGGCAACAGCTCCTGCTCGCCGAGGCAGTTGTTCAGCCAGATCCCGGTGCCGGGGGTGAGCACTCCGGAGCAGTAGCCCGACGACACCGTGATCGCGCAGGCGCTCCCCGCGTCGTCGACGACCGAGATGTGCGCCGTGCTCGGCGAGGCAGGCTCGGCCGGCTCGGCGGCAAGCACCTCGCGCTGCGCGTCGACCAGCCGGCGCAGCTCGGCTGCGTCCCAGGTCCCGGCGAGCGGTGCTGGGCCGAGTCGGGCGAGGATGGCCGCCGCAGCGGCACCGCCCCGAGCCGGGGGCGGATTCGTCGCCAGCCGCCACCCACCGTGGTCGAGCGTCAGGGCAGGCCGCGGCACGGCCTCGTACGCCGCCAGGTCGGCCATCGTGAGCATCCCGTCGTGCTCGGCCATGTCCGCGGTGACGAGCCGGGCCAGATCGCCGACGTAGAAGGCGTCTGCGCCTTCGGCGGCGATCAGCTGCAGCGAGTCGGCGAGGGCCGGCACGACGACCGTCGAGCCCGCGGGCAGCAGGCCACCGTCGCCGTCGTGCAGCACGGCGTGGCTGTCGGGGTGCCAGCCGAAGACCAGCTCGTGCACGAACTCGAGATAGCGGTGGGTGGCGGTGCCGATCGGGAACCCGCCGCGGGCGCCCTCGATGGCCGGAGCGAACACGTCCGCCCACGGGGCGTTCCCATAGCGCCGGTGCGCGAGCTCGAGCGCCCGCAGCGTGCCCGGGACGGCCACCGAGCCGTGGCCGATCGTCATCGTCGTGCCCCCGCCGTACTCGGTGTAGATGTCCCACGTCCCGAGGCCGAGGCGCTCGGGAGGCAGGCCAGCGCCGGGGATCAGCACCCAGCCGTCGATGGTCACGGGATCACCCCCGTCGACGGGCTGAACGGTGACGTAGGCGCCGGACGCGAGCGACACCAGGCCCGGCTCGCTGACCATGGTCACCAGGGCAGCCGCGAGCGCGGCGTCGACCGCGTTGCCACCCTCGGCTGCCACCCTGGTGGCCCCCGCGGTGGCGAGGCCGTTGGGCGCGGCCACCGCGATCCTCGTCTGCGTCACCCGGCGAGGTTATCCGCGACCCGGCAGAGGGCGCGCCGGCAAGCTCGTCTGCCTACCACCGGTGGTGCACGTGCTCACGTACCGCACGCTCGTAGATGCCTTCGAGCGCACCCAACCGTTCGCTGTCGAGCGGCGGGAGGGCGGCGGCGGCCGCGTTGCCTCGCGCCTGGTCGGCCGAGCGCGCACCCGGGATCACGGCCGTGACGCCGGGTTGGTCGATCACCCATCGCAGCGCCAGCTGTGCGGTCGTCGCCCCGGCGGGAGTCAGGGCTGCCACCTGGCGGGCAGCACGCACCCCGACGTCGAACGGCACACCGCTGAACGTCTCGCCGACGTCGAACATCTCGCCGCCGCGGTTGAAGGTGCGGTGGTCGTCGTCGTCGAACGTCGTGCTCTCGTCGTACCCGCCCGAGAGCAGCCCGCTGGCGAGCGGCACCCGCGCGACGATCCCCACCCCGGCAGCCGCGGCAGCCGGCAGCACCTGCTCGAGCGGCTTGCGGCGGAAGACGTTCACGATGATCTGGACGCTGGCCAGGTGCGGTCGGGCGATCGCGCGGAGCGCCTCGTCGACGGTCTCGACAGACACGCCGTAGGCCGCGACGACCCCCTCGTCCACCAGCGTGTCGAGGTCATCGAAGACCCGGTCGTCGTCATAGACCGGGCCAGGCGGGCAGTGCAGCTGGACGAGGTCGATCGTGTCCACCCCGAGGTTGGTGCGGCTGCGATCGAGCCAGCCGCGGAAGGCGCCCATCGTGAACGCCTCGGGCACGAACGGGTCGGCGCGTCGGCCCATCTTGGTGGCGACGAAGACATCGACGTCATTGCGCGTGCTCAGCACCCGACCGACGAGCTGCTCGCTGCGCCCGTCACCGTAGGCGTCGGCCGTGTCGAGGAAAGTGACACCCGAGTCGATCGCTGCGTTCAGCACCCCCAGGGCGTCGTCCTCGGCAACGTCGCCCCAGCCCTCGCCGATCTGCCAACAGCCCTGGCCGACCGCTGAGACCTGACGACCCGTACGTCCCAGCGTGCGCTGCTCCATGGTCCTCCTCAGTGCTTGGCGGCGACGCCGACGGCGGACCGCACACCCTCGAGCACGGGGCGGGCGCGCTCCCGGGCGCGGTCCCGACCGTCAGCGAGGATGGCGTCGAGGTCGCTGTCGGGGCGCATCAGGTCGTGATAGGCCGTGCGGATCGGCGTGAGTGCCTCGACCAGCGTGTCGCCGAGCGCATCCTTGAGCTGGCCCCACCCCATCCCGCCTGCCGCCAGCCGGCCCCGCACGTCAGCGGCCAGCTGCGGTTCGGCGAACAGCTCGAGAAGCTGGAACGGCACCGACGTGTCCGGGTCCTTGGGCTCGTCGACGCCCGTGCTGTCGGTGGCGATCCGGCGGACCAGCTTGCGGAGGGCCGCCGGCTCGCTCAACAGCGGGATCGCGTTGTCGTAGGACTTGCTCATCTTGCGTCCGTCGAGACCGGGCACGCTGGCGGCGACGGCCTCGGGCACGATCGCCTGCGGGATCTTGAGCCGGTAGCGGTCGCCGAAGGCGTGGTTGAACGACCCGGCGACGTCGGCGGCGATCTCGACGTGCTGCAGCTGGTCTCGGCCGACCGGCACCACGTCGGCGTCGGCGATGAGGATGTCGGCCGCCATCAGGACGGGATAGTTGTACAAGCCCATGTTGACGCCGGCGTCGAGGTCGCTGCGGCCGAGACCCTGGTTGAGGTCGCGCGCGGCCTTGTAGGCGTGCGCCCGGTTCATCAGGCCCTTGGCCGCGACGCAGGACAGCACCCAGGACAGCTCGAAGACCTCCGGGAGGTCCGACTGGCGATAGACGACCGACCGCTCGGGGTCGAGACCGGCAGCCAACCAGATGGCCGCGACCGACCGGCTGGACCGAGCCAGCTCGTCGGCATCGCGGACGGTCGTCAACGCGTGGTAGTCGGCGACGAAGTACATCGAGTCGTACTGGCCGGTCAGCCTGAGCGCAGGCTGGATCGCGCCCAACAGGTTGCCGAGGTGCGGCTCGCCGGTGGGCTTGATGCCCGTGAGCGACACCTTGCGGGCGGGGCTGGTCATGGGAGGTCAGTGCTTTCGATCGGGTGCGGGCTGCCCGCCGAGGATACGCGGGCGGCGCGAACGATCCGACCTGACGTCGG
>JACCWP010000072.1 GCA_013697585.1 Nocardioidaceae bacterium | reverse complement strand
GAACACCTCCTTCACGGCCGCAGCCAGGGCCTTCGCGCCGTCCATCACGACCAGCAGCCCGTCGTCGGCGGACAGCCCACGCGAGACCAGGTCAGCGAGCATCGAGCGGACCACGGTCTTGTTCTCCGTCGCGCCATCCCACAGCCCGACCGGCAGCTTGCGGCCGTCGGCGGTGATCGCCAGCGCGACGATCACGCACCGGCCGGCCATGTGCTCACCGTCGAGCATCAACACCTTGATGTCCTCGGCGGCGAGGTCGCGGGCGAGCAGTTCGGCGAGCGCAGTCTCGGTCTCGCGGATGAACCGGCGGGACACCGCCGACCGGCCCGTCGACGTCGCCGCGTCCGCGATCTGCTCACCAACCGGCTCAGCGACACGTGCGTGCCGGCGGGTCGCGACACCGGCGAGCATCCGCTCGAGCACGACCTGGGACAGCAGGTCGTCGGCGGCGAAGTGCGCGTAGGAGGCCAGCGGGACCTCGTGGCCATCCAGGGTCCGGGCCCGCGGCCGGCTTACCGCCACTCGACGACCACCCAGGGTCACCGAGCCCTTCTCGGCGCCGTGCCGCACAGCCCTCCGGTCCGGGTCGTGCTCGCCCTTCACCCCGGCCACCGAGGTGACCTCGGCGGCGAACATCGCCTGCATCACGGCCATCCCCGTCGCCACACTCATCGCGAGCAGCCCCTCGCGGGCCACCCCAACGATGTCGGCGAGCGCGAGGCTGATCCCCTCGGGAAGATCAGCCACCCAGGCGGTCGGTTCCTGCGTGGTCGGCTGGGCGTTCATCGGTACGGTCTTCACAGCGGTCCCCTGTTCTGTCGGGTCGACTTGGCGGTCGCCCAACACCTACCGCAAGGCAGGCATCAGGCGGGGGACCGCCACCTCAAGTTCCACGAACACCGGGACAACCTCCTCGGCCTCGTCGGGGAGTCAGGTTGCGGCAAGTCCACGCTGGCGCGAACCATCGTGGGCCTACTACCGCTGCAATCCGGGCGCATCAGCGTTGACGGGCTGCAGTGGGACCCGGCCGATCGCGGGCAGCGAGCGCAGCTGCGTCGCACGGTCCAGATGGTGTTTCAGGACCCGTACATGTCGCTGAACCCCCGCCCCGGGGCGTGCACCGGCAGCCCCGCATAGGTGTCGATTAACGCCGAGCTCACCCGTCGACCAGGCCGGTGTACTCGGCCATCTCCCGCAGCAGACCCACCCCGGCGTGCGACACCACCCCCGCCCCGTCGCCACTGACCTTGACCCGCCGAACCTTCCGGTTACTCTTCACCTGCGGAGTGCCTTCCTGTCCGGTCACCTGGACTCTCGACAAGCCCAAGTTTCCGTTACAGGACAGGCACTTCCGTGCATCTACCGCCCGTGTCGCGCAAACCCGCGTGAAAGACCCGGGCTAGCTCCTTCACCCGCACTTGGCAGGCGGCCGACCGAGCCTGGTACCACCGAAAGTCCTAACGTATTGTCCCTCAGGAGTGAGTGACTCGGGCGGCCTCCGCCGCATCTTGGAGGCGCGCAAGGATCATCGCCGAGTCCGACTGGTACCGTCCGACCGGCACCGAGACAGTAAGGCAAGCCACCACGGATCCTCGCTCGATTATGGGCACTGATACGCAATAGACATCCTCGCTAAATTCCCCATTATCATGCGCCACGCCCTCATTGATGATTCGCGCGAACTCGGCCACCAGCTCTCGGCGTGTTGTGATGGTATTGGATGTAAGGCGAGTCAACTTCAACTGCTCTAACTGACTGTTTCTCAAGTATTCAGGCGCGTAAGCCAGTAGCAGTTTTCCGCTCGCGCGCGCATGCAGGTGATCACAGTATCCCCTTGTCAAGCCCGCCACGCGCACTGCATGCACCCCCTCGGCAGACTGCAGAATTGTTACTCTTCCACCCCGCCAGGCGCTCAGGTAGGCCGTTTCCCGGGTTGAGGCCGCGAGGCTGGTCAAGGCGTCCAAGTATTGCTGAGGCGCAACCAGGCTGCCTGCAACGGCATCGGCGATCACCGATGCTAAAGGACCTAACGCATAGCGCCGCCGGGCATCCTTGCTGAGGATACCCTCGCGTACTAGCGTCGTTAAGAGGTGATACGCCGTGGGCAAAGATAAATTGAACTGGTTGGACACCTCCTTGGCTGATGCGCCATCGGGAGCCGCCGCAACCGCCAGAAGTATCTTGGTAGCTCTCTCCACTGACTGGATCGTCGTTGGCTTCGTAACCTTACGGTGCTCCACGGCCATGCTTCATGGTAGTTGCACGCATGAAGCCACCCTCCCCGGTCAGCCGCAGCTCTCCGGCACAGCCGACACGACGTCGTCTGCCTGACCCGCGTCCGCGGTTGAGGCCCCTTCTCGGATGCGCTTGGCGTGCTGAAGCGCCTTACGCACCCGAGAAGGGACACCGTGAAGTCTGCGGGGGAGATCATGCAAATACTCGAAGCGTTTTCTGACTGGATCGTTGCGAACGGCTGGGGAGACTCGCTGGGTGTTCCCATCAC
>JACCWP010000272.1 GCA_013697585.1 Nocardioidaceae bacterium | reverse complement strand
ACCGCCTGGTGCACGAGCAGGTCGAGGCCGCTCGCAGTCCGCGCGCCGAGCTGTGCGGCGCGCACCAGCAGCGGCGACGGCCAGGGGTCGTACGCGACGTCGCCCACCACCTCGCGCAAGGCAGTATCGGGCACCAGCGCCGCCGCAACCGCAGATGGCACCGTCGAGACCAGCAGCCCGGGCTCGTCCGGCCACGGGTCGTCGAGTCGGGCCACGACGACGTCGAGCCCGAGCCCAACCCCGGCTCGTACGGTCACCTCCGCTCGGCCCTCGTCGCGGACCCGGAGCACCGCCGACGGCACCCCCAGGGCGGCGAGTGCCGCCAGAACCGAGGCGGCCGTCGCCCCACTCCCCAGCACCACAGCCCTTCCTCGCGGCAGGTCGCCGGTGGCCCGCAGTGCCGCGACCAGGCCACCCACGTCGGTGTTGAAGCCGAGCCGGCGACCATCCTCGAGCAGCACCGTGTTGACCGCTCCCGCGGCACGCGCGGTGTCGTCGAGCTCGTCGAGCAGCGGCAGCACCGCGCGCTTGAGCGGCATCGTCAGCGACAGGCCCCGCCAGGTCAGGTCCAGCGCTGACACGAAGTCGGCCAGCCCGTCGGCAGTGACGTCATGGGCGACGTAGGTCCAGTCGAGCCCGAGCTCGGCGTACGCGGTGCGGTGCAGCAGCGGCGACAGCGAGTGCGAGACAGGGTGCCCGAGCACCCCGCACCGGCGCGCGGTCATGCGGTCAGCACAGGTCACTCTCGGCGCAGTACCGGTCGAACGTGCGGACGTTGCGCTGGTGCTGCTGGAAGCCCCTGGCGAACAGCGTGCGACCAGTCTCGACGTTGACGGTGACGAAGTATCTCCACTCCCCCTTGGCCGGGTCGAGCGCTGCATCGAGGGCTCGCGCGCCCGGCGCGTTGATCGCGGTGGGAGGAAGCCCCCGGTGCTGGTAGGTGTTGTACTGCGACGGGTTGCGGCGCTCCTTGGGGGTCGTGTAGATCGAACCGCTGGAGTGGTTGGCAAAGCTCACGGTCGAGTCGAGCTGCAGGGCCATGCCGTCGTCGAGCCGGTTGTAGATGACCGCCGCCACCTTGGCGAGATCCTGGGGCCGGCTGACCTCGGCCTCGATCAGGCTCGCGACGACGACCGCTCGACCTGGCGTGATGCCAGCGCGTTGCGCCCGCTCCCGCAGGGACAGGTCGATCGCCTCCTCGCGGAAGCGGGCCACCATCGCGCCCAGCACCTCGGCCGCGGTCGCCCGGGGCTGGATCGGGTACGTCGCGGGAAACAGGTAGCCCTCGACGTCGCCGCCTGCGTATGCGGGCAGCTGCAGGCGCGCTGTGTCGCGCGCCGCCGACCGCAGCTGTGGCAGCCGAAGATCGGCCGCCCTCGTGATCTGGGCCAGCGCCTCCTGCACGGTCATGCCCTCGGGCACGGTGACCGTCGCGTCGACGATCGCATCGCCTCCGACGAGGGCATCGAGGGCTGCCCTGGCCGACATCTGCTCACGCAGCTGATAGAAGCCCGGCTGGATGCCGACCGACCGGGGGTCGCCGGAGGCGGCCGTCGTGAACGCCTCGACGCTGGCCACCACGCCGGCCTTGGCCAGCGTGTCGCCGATGTCGACGGCCGAGTCACCGGACACCACCTCGACGCGGACCGACCCCGACCCCCGGCCCGCATAGTCGGCGGGCTCCTCGAACCAGCCGCTGACCAGGTCAGCACCACGCCAGGCCGCCACCCCGACCGCGGCCAGCACCACGACGAGTGCCACCAGGACCGCCACGCACCCACGACCCACCCTGGTGCTGGTGGAGCGGTGGGCCTGCCGAGGCACGCCCAGGTCCAGATCACTCACGTCGTCTCCCGGTCGCTGGGCTCGCCGGCCGCGGCGACGATCTCGCCCGGCGGCGTCCCGAGGGATCGCTCGGTGTCCAGGGCGGACTGCAAGATCACGACGGCGGCCTGCTGGTCCACGACAGCCCGCCGCGCGGGCCCGCGCCGCCCCCGTTCGCGCAGCGTACGCTCCGCGGCCACCGTGC
>JACCWP010000270.1 GCA_013697585.1 Nocardioidaceae bacterium | reverse complement strand
CGGTGTGCACGCGGGCCCTCGTCGAGCGGCGCCGTGGTCTCGACCGGGAGCGGCCACCGTCGCCGCAGCTCACCGCCCGGGACGTCGGCGTTGCGCCGCCACGGGGTGCCGCGCAGCCGGTCGCGCTGTCGATCGCGCGCCGCCAGGACCCGTTCGGCGACTCGCGCACTCGGCTCTGGGCGGACGAGGTCGTCGTGCAGCTGGTGTCGCAGCAGCGGCCGAACGTGTCGATGCAGGTCGATGCGGTCCCGGAGGGGACCTGACAGCCGCTCGCGATAGCGGCGCTTGCTGGTGGGCGTACAGGTGCACGAGGCGCTCGATTGCTCGCCGTGGCCGCACGGACACGGGTTCATCGCCAGCACCAGCTGAAACCGGGCGGGGAACAAGGCCGTCTGGTAGGCGCGCCCGATCCTGATGTGACCACTCTCCAGCGGTTGGCGCAGCGCTTCGAGCACGTTGCTGGGGAACTCGGGGCCCTCGTCCATGAAGAGCACGCCGTGGTGCGCGAGGCTCACCGCGCCCGGCCGCACGACCCGGCTGCCGCCCCCCACGACCGACACCAGGCTCGCCGTGTGGTGCGGGTCGAGGAACGGTGGGCGGCGTACCAACGGGTCCTCGGGCGACAGCACGCCCGCCACGGAGTGGACCGCACTCACCTCGAGCGCCTGCTCGTGGTCGAGATCGGGCAGCAGGCCGGGCAGTCGCTCGGCCAGCATCGTCTTGCCGGCACCCGGCGGACCGTGCAGCAGCAGGTGGTGGCCACCGGCCGCCGCGACCTCTAGCGCGAAGCGTCCCTCCCCCTGGCCGGCAACGTCGCGCAGGTCGAGCCCACTCACCCGGTCGTCACCGCGCCAGACGCTGTCGCCGCCGAGCCACAGTGGCTCCACCGGTGGGTCGTCGGGTGGCTCCTCACCCAGCAGCATCGCTGCGACATGACCCAGCGAGCGGGCGCCCACCACGTGCACGCCGTCGACCTGGGATGCCTCGTTCACGTTGGCTTCCGGGACCAGCACCCGGGTGAGACCCGCCCGGGCCACGGCGAGGGTCGCCGGCAACACACCTGGCACTGCACGCAACCGGCCGTCGAGCGCCAGCTCGCCGAGGAGCACCGCGTCGCCGAGCGAGTCGGTCGGCAGCTCGCCAGACGCGCCCAGGACCGCGAGCGCGATCGCGAGATCGTAGTGCGATCCCGACTTGGGCAGGGACGCCGGCGACAAGCCGATGGTGACTTTGCGCTGCGGCCAGGTGCGACCGCTGTTGACCACCGCCGCCCGGCACCGGTCGCGGGCCTCGTTGAGCGACGGGTCAGGCAACCCCACCAGGGCGATGTGCGGCAGCCCGGCGGCGAGGTCGGCCTCGATCTCGACGACGTGCCCGCGGACGCCCTCGAGGCTGACCGACCGGGTGCGGGCCAGCGACACCTCAGGCCACCCCGACCAGGTGCTCGATCTGCACCCCGCCCGTGCGCGGCACCAGCACGCCCACGACGTCGATGCGGACCTCGAGCGGTGAGACCGGATGCTCGTCGAGCCAGCGCAGCGCGAGCCGTCGCAGCCGCGCCGCCTTGCGCCACGTCACCGCCTCAGCAGGCGAACCGAACCCTGTGCCGCGGCGGGTCTTGACCTCGACCACGACCAGGGTGTTGCCGTCGCGGGCGACCAGGTCGATCTCGCCCAGGGCGCAGCGCCAGTTGCGGTCGAGCACGACCAGGCCCTGCTCAGCCAGGTGCCGAGCCGCCATCTCCTCGCCCCACGCGCCGACCGCGTTGCGAACACCTCTGCCCTGCGATCGGGCGCCGGTCCGCGGCACCTGCCGCCCAGCCGGCTCTCCAGCCACCTGCCCCCGCGTACGTTGGTCGCCCATGCGTCCACCTCCGCAGCCACTCTGGTCGCGGGCGCGACGACTGGGGGTCGACGCCTGCGGGGCTGTGGACGGCCGCGGCGGGCGTCCTTACTCGCCTGGCACCTTGAGGTCGGTCTGAGACAGCTCCTCGACGTTCACGTCCTTGAACGTCAACACCTTGACCTTCTTGGCGAAACGGGCTGTGCGGTAGATGTCCCACACCCATGCGTCGGCCATCGTCACCTCGAAGTAGGCGTCGCCGGACTCGGCGCGCACCTTCACGTCGACGGTGTTGCACAGGTAGAAGCGTCGGTCGGTCTCGACGACATAGCTGAATATGCCGACGACGTCGCGGTACTCGCGGTACAGCGCGAGCTCCATCTCGGCCTCGTACTTCTCCAGGTCCTCGGTGCTCATGAGGTGCTCACCGCGCCTCCGCAGGGGCCTGATCCGCCGTCCGTACGTTGATGAACCGGCGCCGGTGCTCCGGGCAGGGCCCGTGCTCGGCCAGCGTCGCGTCGTGCTCGCGGGTGCAGTAGCCCTTGTGCACGTCGAAGCCGTACTGCGGGAAGTGCTCGTGCAGCCGGCACATGATCCGGTCGCGGCTCACCTTGGCGATCACCGACGCTGCGGCGATGCACGCCGCGACCCGATCTCCCTTCCACACCGCGAGACCGGGCTTGCCGAGACCGTCGACGCCGAAGCCGTCGGTCAGCACGTACGCCGGGGACATCGAGAGCCTGGCCAGCGCCCGGCGCAGCGCCTCGACATTGGCGACATGCATGCCGAGCTCGTCGCAGTCGCCGGCGGGGAGCACCACGACCGACCAGGACAGGGCACGGTCGAGCACCTCGGCATAGCACGCCTCCCGGCGCGGGGCCGTCAGCAGCTTGGAGTCGGCCAGCCCGGGGACGATGCCCCTCCTGCCCTCGGGGAGCACGGCCGCGGCAGCAACCAGCGGACCCGCACATGCCCCGCGACCCGCCTCGTCGACGCCGGCTATCGGGGCGAGCCCAGCGCGGCGCAAGGCCCGCTCGTAGCCGTACAAGCCCGCATCGCGACGCACGGTCGCACCTCTCGGCAACACGCTCATCGGTGCCGAGCCTACGACCCGTCGAGCGCTGGATCGGCGAACACGTCGGGGCGATCGAGGATCTCGGTCCGCCCGAACGGCCACACGATCGCCCATACCTTGCCGACGACGCCGTCGACGGGCACGAAGCCGCCGCCGGGGTCGCCGAGGTGCAGTCGCGAGTCGCCCGACTGCGGCCTGTTGTCTCCCATCACCCACAAGGCGTCGTCAGGCACCTCGACCTCGAACGTCTGCTCCGACGGCCGCACGCCGGGCATCAGGTAGCCGGTCTCGTCCAACGCCACCCCGTTGACACTGACGCGGCCCTGGGCGTCGCAACATTCCACCTGATCGCCGGCAACGCCGATCACACGCTTCACCAGATGACCCCCGGTGGGGTAGAGGCCAAAGGCCTCGAGACCGCGCTGCACCAGGTTGCTCGGCTGCTGGCTCTCGCGGGCCGCGAGCCAGCCCCCGGGGTCGTCGAAGACGACGATGTCGCCGCGCTCGACATCACCGGCCCAGTAGGACCACTTCTGCACCAGGATCCGGTCCTGCTGGACGAACGTCGGCTCCATCGACACCGACGGCACGAAGAAGGCCTGGACGAAGAACGCCTTGACGACGATCGCCAGCACGAGGGCAAGCCCGAGCAGGACGATGACCTCTTGCCACAGCGGCAGGGACTTGTGCTCGTGGTCGTGGTCTGCCGCGCGACCGAGTTTTCGTCGGTGACGGTTCTTGCGCCCCGCGGGCTCCTCACCGGACCACACGTCGGCGTCAGCCCGCCGGTGGGTGGCCGCATCGCCCGGTCCCCTGGTGGCGCCCGGTTGGTCGTCGGACCCACGGCCGCCAGGGCTCGGGTCGGCGGCGCTCACCCGTCGAGCCTAGGGGGCCCCGTCGGCACGCTCAGGAGCCCCTGGGCGCGTCGCGCCGCTCCTTGATCTTGGCCGCCTTGCCGCGGAGGTTGCGCAGGTAGTAGAGCTTCGCCCGGCGGACGTCGCCACGCGTGGCGACCTCGATTCGCTCGATGATCGGGGTGTGCACAGGGAAGGTCCGCTCGACACCGACACCAAAGCTCACCTTGCGTACCGTGAACGACTTGCGTACGCCAGAGTTCTGGATCCTGATGCAGACTCCCTGGAAGACCTGCACGCGGGACCGGGTGCCCTCGACCACGCGCACGTGCACCTTGAGGGTGTCTCCGGGGCGGAAGGCAGGGATGTCGTCACGCAGCGCGGCGGCGTCGACGGCATCGATGGCGTTGGTCATCTCAGGTCGCTTCCTCGAAGGTGCCACAGGTCACCCACGAACTCGGTGTACGCACGAGGCAGCCGGGCGAAGAAGGTCTCAGTCCCCTGGGGCAGACGACCGCCCGGGTGCCGACCCACCAGCCTGCCATACCGCCAGGGCGAACAGAAATTGGCGTGCGCGCCACCAGCGGAGCCCACCGACCTCCCTGATGGCGCACCCGCTCAGCCCAGCAGGTCGGGGCGGCGCTCCTGCGTACGTCGGTGTGACTCGCCGCGCCGCCACGCAGCGATGCTCGCGTGGTGGCCGGACAGCAGCACCTCGGGCACGTCGAGCCCGCGCCAGCTGGCGGGCTTGGTGTAGACGGGGCTCTCGAGCTGCCCTCCGCCGGCACCGGTGCGGTGCGACTCGTCGTCGAGCGATCCCGCATTGCCCAGGACCCCGGGCAACAGCCGGGTGATCGCCTCGAGCATGGCGAGAGCGGCAACCTCGCCACCAGCGAGCACGTAGTCGCCGAGCGACAGCTCCACCACAGGCATCCTGGTAGCTGCGTGGTCGACGACCCGCTGGTCGATTCCCTCGTAACGTCCGCAGCAGACCACCAGCCAGGGCTCGCCGGCCAGCCGCTCGGCCGTCGGCTGGTCGAAGCGCCGACCCGCCGGCGTCGGCACGACGACGGTCGGCACCGGGCCGCTCGCGCATCTCGGCGGCACCAGGGCGTCGAGGGCCTCGCCCCACGGTTCGGGACGCATCACCATGCCCGCGCCGCCCCCGTACGGAGTGTCGTCGACGGTGCGGTGCGGGTCGTGGGTCCAGTCGCGCAGGTCATGCACGGCGAGCTCGAGCAAGCCGCGCCGACGTGCTCTCCCCACCAGCGACAGCTGCAGCGGCGCGAGATAGTCGGGGAAGATCGTCACGATGTCGACCCGCATCACTCAGGCCTCCGCGTCGTCGAGCAGCCCCGGCAGGTCGGCCACGACGATCCCGCCCCCGGCAAGGTCCACCTCGGGCACCAGCGCGGTGACGAACGGCACCAGCACCGGCTCGTGCACTCCGTGCACGGCGATCGTGAGCAGGTCCTGCAGCGGCAGGTGACGCACATCGGTCACGGTGCCGACCGAACGGCCAGCGGCGGTGCGTACGGACAGGCCGACGAGCTGGTGGTCATAGAACTCCTCGTCGCCATCAGGTCGGTCCCGCGGCTCGACCTCGACCCGCAGGGCCGCGCCGCGCAAGGACTCGGCGCCGGTGCGGTCAGTGATCTCGGCAAACGCCACGAGCAACCGTTCGCCGTGCGGCCGCGCGGCGGCCACGGTGAGCACGGGACGGCTGCTGGGGTTGACCCGCAGGACCGCTCCGACCGCGAACCGGCGATCGGGTTCGTCGGTGTAGAGCTCGATGCTGACCTCGCCCCGAATGCCGTGGGCGCGGCCGACGCGGCCCACCATCACCTCGGTCAACACGCGATGCGCCACCTGGTCAGCAGCCCGGTCAGCGTCGCCGGTCCACGTCGACGAAGTCGATGCGAGCCCCGCCAGCACCGGCGAGCGCGCCGACAACGGTGCGGATCGCGGTGGCGGTCCGTCCCGATCGGCCGATCACCCGTCCAAGGTCGTCGGGGTGCACGCGGACTTCCAACAGCTCGCCGTGGCGCAGCTGCTTTGTTCTTACGCTCACGTCGTCGGGATGCGCCACGATGCCGCGCACGAGGTGCTCGAGCGCATCCGTGAGCACGCTCAGCCCTCGGGCTTGGCGTCGGCGTCGGCAGCGGTGTCCGCGCTGGCCTCTGCGGTCTCGGCCGCGACCTCTGGGGTCTCGTCGACCGGCGTGGGGGCCGGCTCCGAAGCGACCGCAGCGTCCTCGGTGGGCGCCGGCGCCGCTGCCTTCTTGCGGGGCTTGGTGGTCACGGCTTCGGTGGCCGTGTCGCCGTGCGCCTCCTTGAGAGCCTCGTTGAACGCATCCAGCTTGGCCTGCTTGACCTTGGGCTCCAGCAGCGGTTCGGGTGCCGGCTCACCCTTGAAGCTCTGCCAGTCACCGGTCTTGCGCAGCAGGGCGAGCACGGGCTCGCTGGGCTGCGCACCGACCGAGAGCCAGTGCTGGGCTCGCTCGGAGTTGATCTCGATCAGGGACGGGTCGCGCTTCGGGTCGTACTTGCCGATCTCCTCGATGACGCGACCGTCGCGCTTGGTGCGCGAGTCGGCGACGACGATGCGGTAGAACGGCACACGAATCTTGCCCATGCGCTTGAGGCGGATCTTGACGGCCACGTGGTGTCAGTCTTCCTGCAGAGTTGATGGTGAGCCACCTGTCCCGGAGTGGGGCACCGGTCGGCCGGCTCAGGGAACCGGCCGGTGTGGTTGAGAGGGACCGCGCCCGCCGGGTTCAGCCGACCATCATGCCACGGCGGGACGCGCGGTCACCAACCGCCGGGTCATCGCCCGCCGCCTCACGGGTTGTGACCGCCAAGAGCGCGACCAAGGCGTCGTGAGGGTGACACGTCGCGGCGGCCTGGCAGCATCGACGATTGGTCCCGTGATCCGCCGAGCAGCGCTGGCGGTCGAGCAGGTGCCCGAGGTGGGCCGTACCCACATCAACTGCTGGGGCGACGGCAGCGCGCGCTTCCACCTGTGGCTGCTGGCCCGGCCGCTCGCGATGATGCAGCTGCGGTCGAACGGCACGCCCAGCGCCAGGCGTGGGGTCAGGCGACGACGCGGCCGCGCAGCACGATGTGGGTCGGGGCGGCCAGCACGCGGAGGTCGGTCAGCGGGTCGGCAGGATAGATGCAGAAGCTGGCCGGCGCGCCCTCGAACAGCGTCGCCGGACGGCCGAGCCACTCCCGAGCCCGCCACGAGGCGGCCCCGACTGCCTCGAACGGTGTGAGCCCGTACGTCGCCAGCAGACGCACCTCTTCCGCGATCAGCCCGTGCGGCAGCACCCCACCCGCGTCGGTGCCGGTATAGATCGCCACCCCGGCCTCGTGCGCGGCGCCGATCGTCTCGCGGCGACGGGCGTGCAACGCCCGCATCCGCTTGGCGTACGCGGGGAACTTTGCCTCGCCCGCGTCGGCATAGGTCGGGAAGTTCTCCAGGTTCCTGACCGTGGGGACCAGCGCGGTGCCCTTCGCCGCCATCTGGTCGACCAGCTCGACCGTCAGCCCGGTGCCGTGCTCGATGCAGTCGATGCCGGCCTCGATCAGGTCGGGCAGCGCCGCCTCGCCGAAGACGTGCGCGGTCATCCGGACGCCCTGCGCGTGCGCCTCGGCGACGGCGGCGTGCACCGCCTCGGCGGGCCAGGACGGCGCCAGGTCGCCCGCATCGCGCTCGATCCAGTCGCCGACGATCTTTACCCAACCGTCGCTGCGCGCCGCCTCCTGCGCGACGTAGGCAGACAGCTGCTCGGGCTCGATCTCCCATGCGTAGTCGCGCATGTAGCGCTTCGTCCGAGCCAGGTGCCGGCCGGCGCGGATCAGCTCGGGCAGGTCGGCGCGGTCGTCAACCCACCGGGTGTCGGCGGGCGAACCGCAGTCCCGCAGCAGCAGGGCGCCCGCATCGCGATCGGCGAGGGCCTGCTCCTCCTGGGTGGCTTCGTCCACCGCACCGTGCGCGTCCAGGCCCACGTGGCAGTGCGCATCGACGAGTCCCGGCACGATCCAGCCGGTGCCGAGGTCGACGGCGTCGGCAACGGCTTCGTACGTGATGCGACCCCCGGCGACGTAGACGTCGCGGTGCTCGCCCTCGGGCAGCACCACCCCTCGGGCGCGGAGTCGTTCGGCCATGGGCGCGAACCGTACCGCCCTCCCCGCGCGACGGACGTCGAGGCAGCCGACCGATCAGAGCCGGTCGCGCAGCTGCGTGGGCAGCTCCAGGTCACTGTCAGCAGATCTCGACCCGGCATCCGGGCGGACGAACGGCGAGCCGACTGCCGGCGGCGGGCTGTCCCGCTGACCTCCCGCCTGCTGCTGGGCGCGCTTGGCGGGGTTGCCCGACCCCCGCTTGGTGCGGCCCTTCTTGGCCGGCTGGCGGGCCTTGACCCGCTTGCCTCCCGCCCCGGGCATGCCTGGCATCCCCGCCATGCCGGGCATCCCGCCACCGCTGGCCATCTGGTTCATCATGGTGCGCGCTTGGAAGAATCGGTCGACCAGGCTGTTCACCTGTGCCACGGTCGTGCCCGAGCCCCGCGAGATCCGCTGCCGCCTCGACCCGTCGATCACCTTGGGGTCGGCCCGCTCGGCCGGTGTCATCGACTGGATCATCGCCTGCAGCCGATCGATCTCGCGCTCGTCGATGCCGGCAATCTGGTCCTTCATCTCGGCCATGCCGGGCAGCATCCCGAGGATCTTGGACAGCGAGCCCATCTTGCGTACGGCCTGCATCTGTTGCAGAAAGTCGTCGAGCGTGAAGCCGGCGCCCTTGCCCTCGATGAGCCTGGCCGCGGCGCTGGCAGCCTGCTCGGCGTCCAACGACTTCTCGGCCTGCTCGATCAGGGTGAGCATGTCGCCCATGCCGAGGATGCGCGAAGCCATCCGGTCGGGGTGGAAGACGTCGAAGTCGGTGACCTGCTCGCCGTTGGAAGCGAACATCACCGGCCGGCCGGTGATCTTGGCGACCGACAGCGCGGCACCCCCGCGGGCGTCGCCGTCGAGCTTGGACAGCACGACCCCGGTGAACCCGACCCCGTCGAGGAAAGCCTGCGCCGTCGTGACCGCGTCCTGCCCGGTCATCGCGTCGACGACGAACAAGATCTCGTCGGGTTCGGTCGCGGCCCGGATGTCGACTGCCTGCTGCATCATCTCGTCGTCGATGCCGAGCCGGCCGGCGGTGTCCACCAGCACCACGTCGTGCAGGCTGCGCCTGGCGTGCGCGATGGACGTGGTGGCAACCGCCACCGGGTCACCGACACCGTTGCCGGGCTCGGGCGCATAGACGTCCACCCCGGCGCGCTCCCCCACCACCTGGAGCTGGGTCACGGCGTTGGGCCGCTGAAGGTCGGCGGCAACCAGCAGCGGCGAGTGACCCTGCTCCTTGAGCCAGCGGCCGAGCTTTCCGGCGAGGGTCGTCTTGCCGGTGCCCTGCAGCCCCGCAAGCAGGACGACGGTGGGTGCGACCTTGGCGAACCGCAGCCGTCGGGTCGCACCGCCCAAGATGGCGACGAGCTCCTCGTCGACGATCTTGACGACCTGCTGGGCCGGATTGAGCGCCGCACTCACCTCGGTGCCGCGGGCGCGCTGCTTGATCGCCGCGATGAACTCACGGACGACCGGCAGCGCGACGTCGGCCTCGAGCAGCGCGATCCGGATCTCGCCCGCGGTGGCGTCGATGTCTGCCTCGGACAGCCGGCCCTTGGCGCGCAGCGTCTTGAACGTCGCGGCCAAGCGGTCCTGGAGCGTGTCGAACACCGGGGCGTCCTCCGGACGGTACGGGGAGCGGTCGAGGGAGCCTCGCCGCCGATCCAGACTAACCGGCGGCGTCGACGACTTCAGCGGGCAGCGGTGCGCCCATCGCGGCACCCACCGCCCGTCGCACCTGCTCGCCGCGCTCGGCCGACAGCGGCCGACCCGACCGGGCGGTGACGTAGACGACGTCCTCGGCCTGTGGGCCGAGCGTCTCGCGCGAGTCGCGCACGTCCTCCCACTTGTGTGGCTTGACCACCGCGGTCACGAGCTCCATGCGCGTACGCCCTCCGTGGAGTCGGCGTCGTGGCGGGCGTCCTGCGGCTCGGGTGCACCGACCCGGCGGGACCCCTGGCAGCCCACGACCCCGACCGGCGGTCGACAGGTCGTAGCCCGACTCGGCGTGCTCGGCCAAGTCGATGCCGCCCCGCCACGACCCCGAGCAGTGGCCCTGACCCGACACCGCTCCACCTCCCCGGCGTTGAGTGCGCCTCCCCGGCGAAGCAACGCTGGGGAAGCGCACCTTTCGCTGGGTTCCCAGCGAAAACCACGTGGCCAGATCGCCTCGACGCAGCGCTCTCAGTCGTCGAGCAGAGCCTCGACGAACAGCTCAGCGTCGAAGGGGGCCAGGTCGTCGGCGCCCTCGCCGAGACCGACCAGCTTGACCGGCACGCCGAGCTCTCGCTGCACCGCGACGACGATGCCGCCCTTGGCGGTGCCGTCGAGCTTGGTGAGCACGATGCCGGTGACGTCGACGACCTCGGCGAACACACGCGCCTGGGTCAGCCCGTTCTGCCCGGTGGTGGCATCGATGACCAGCAGGACCTCGGTGACCGGCGCCTGCTTCTCCACGACGCGCTTGACCTTGCCCAGCTCGTCCATCAGCCCGGTCTTGGTGTGCAGGCGGCCGGCGGTGTCCACGATCACGGTGTCGACGCCCTGCTGCGCACCCGTACGCACGGCGTCGAACCCGACACTCGCCGGGTCGCCACCTTCGGGGCCGCGGACGGTCTCGACACCAACCCGCTCGCCCCAGGTCTGCAGCTGGTCGGCCGCGGCGGCGCGGAACGTGTCGGCAGCGCCGAGAAGCACGGTGCGGCCCTCGGCCACCAGGAGTCTGGCGAGTCTGCCGACCGTGGTCGTCTTGCCAGTCCCGTTGACACCGACGACCAGCACGACGCCGGGGAGGGCGTCGTCGCCCGACACCCGCAGGGCCCGGTCCATCGTGGGGTCGACGAGCGCCACGAGCTCGGCGAGGAGGATCTGGCGGACCTGGGCGGGAGCGCCGCCGCCCTCGACCCGGAGCCGGGAGCGCAGCCGGTCGATGATCTCGCGGGTGGGCCCGACGCCGACGTCAGCACCGAGCAGGGTCTCCTCGACCCGCTCCCAGGTGTCGTCGTCGAGGGTGTCTCGCGACAGCAGGCCCAGCAGTCCGCGGCCAAGAGAGGTCTGGGAACGAGCCAGCCGGGCGCGCAGGCGTTGCAGCCGGCCCCGGGCCGACTCGGGCACGTCGACCGCCGGCGCCTCGACCG
>JACCWP010000275.1 GCA_013697585.1 Nocardioidaceae bacterium | reverse complement strand
GACCACGACGGAGCCACCGCCGACCACGACGGAGCCGCCGCCGACCACGACGGAGCCACCGCCGACCACGACGGAGCCACCGCCGACGACCACCAGTCCCCCGACCGGCGCACCCACGACGCCCGGGCCCCGCGGCACCTAGGGTCCGTCGGTGCCTCCCGGCCGCTCCGCCCGTCCCGTCGCTGACGTGATCGCGCCGACCCGCGACGACGCGCTCGTCGCAGCCAGCAGCCACGGCATCGGTGGCCGGCTGGGGGCGCACGCTCTGCCCCACCCCTTCTGGACCCCCCTGCGTGTCGTCCTCGTGCTCGTCACGCTCAGCGCCGTGCTCGGGCTGGCCCGCACCGCGCCGTGCTCGACCGGTGCCTGGTGGGGAGCAGACCAGTTCTCCGACCTGTGCTACAGCGACCTGCCGCTCGGCTACGTCGACAGCGGGCTGGCCGAACGCGCGGTCCCCTACGCGGACACCGGCGGTCGCTACCCCGCCACCACCAGCACGCCCCCAGTCGCGGCCACGGCCTGGCTGGCCGCGGTGGTGACGCATGCGTTGCTGGGCTGGCCCGACGCCTCGGCGCGGGGCAACGCACCAGTGTCCGAGCTGGCGGCGTCGACCGTGCTGGAGCAGGAGGCGACGACGTACTTCTTCGTCGCGTCGCTGCTGCTGTTCGGGTGCGCCGCGGCGACGGCGGCTCTGCTCGCGCGGGGTTCCGGGCGCCGGCGGTGGGACGCCGCGGCCTTTGCCGCTGCGCCGGCGCTGTTGCTGGCCGGGACGATCGGCTGGGACCTGCTCGCCGTCCTGCTCGCGGTTTCCGCCTGGTACGTGTGGACGCGCGGGCGGCCCGCCACCGCCGGTGTGCTGGCCGGCGCCGGCATCGCCACCGCGTTCTGGCCGCTGGCCGTGCTGGGCGCTGCCGTCGCAGTCGGCCTCCGGGCAGGGCGGCGGCAGGATGCCGGGATCGCGGCCCTGGCCGCGACGACGACGTGGACCGTGGTGCAGCTGCCTGCCCTGCGGCTCGGGCTGCGCGGGTGGTGGGAGACCGTCAACCCGCGGCTCGGTGACCCCGCTGGATACGGGTCGTTGTGGGGGCTGGTTGCTGACACCGGCGTGAGCGTCGACGCCGGGCTGATGGCCACGGTCGTCGTGCTGCTCACCGCCGCGGTGAGTGTCGCCGTGGTGGTGCTCACCTGGCGCACGGCCCGACCCCGGGTGGCGCAGGTCGCCCTGCTGCTGCTGGTCGGCTGGGTCGTGGTGTGGCCGGTCTATTCGCCGCAGCAGGTGGTCTGGCTGTTGCCGTTGGCGGTGCTTGCCCGGCCCCGCTGGCGGGATCTGTTGATCTGGCAGGCCGGGGAGGCGTGCTACTTCCTGGCGATCTGGATGCACCTGTCCGGGGCCACCCTCGACGCCGGCTCCGTCGACCGGGTCTACGCGCTCGCGATCGTGACGCGTGTCGCCGCGCAGTGCTGGCTGGCTGGCATGGTCGTCCGCGACCTCCGCGAGCCCTGGTCCGACCCCGTCGCCGGCTCACAGTCAGGACAGGACAACCCGGTCGAAGGTGGTGGTGGTGAAACGCACGTCGACGTCGATCTCGGCCCCGACCGCAGGCGCCGGCTCGGCGCCGGGGACGAACAGCAGGCTGACCTGCATGTGCGGTGGCTCGACGAACCAGCGTTGCCGGCCGCCGACCCGAAACGGTGACAGCGCGTGGCCGGCGGCGTCCAGTCCGCCCTTGGCCAGCGCTGTCGCGCGACGCCGCACTCCGGCGGCCCCGCTGGGTGCTTCGAGCCCGATCCCCTGCGACGTGCCACCCGACACGACCAGCACGTGGCCGGCACGGGTGATGGCGCGTTGCCGGTAGCCGACCCGCTGGCCCCGAGACACCGGGTGCCGGTCGAGCACCGTTGCGGTGACTCGCAACGCCCCGCGGTCGCCGAGCCACAGATCGGTGCCGACCCGCGGTCGCAGGGTCAGCTCGGGACGCTCCGCGGTGAGCCGCCGCACCTGTGCGGCCGACAGGTGCGACACCCACACACTCGACGTGTCGAGCTGCGAGGCGGCCAACACCGCCGCCCACCGCTCGGCCTCCGGCTCGCGCTCACCCAAGAGCGGCAGGTGCAGGGCAAGGCCCTGCAGCTGCAGCCGCCCGGTGCGCACGGCCGCGGCGGCTGCGGCCAGCTCGTGCCGGTCCATGCCGTGCCTCGCCATGGACGTGAGCGCCTCGACGACGACCCGCGTCCCCGGCCGCGCGCCCAGAGCGCGCAGGTCGTCCACCCTGCTCACCGTGTGCACGACGCGGGCGTCGTACGACACCGTGGACAGGAAGGGCCGCCAGGGCTCCATCACCAAGACGTCACCGTCGAACCGGGACAGCAGCTGCGGCGCCTCGGCGTACGTCCCCACCGCCACCGTGTCGACGCCCAGCCAGTCGCAGCGACGGGCCAGGCTGGCCAGGCCGAAGCCATAGCCGTTGCCCTTGGCAACGGGCACCAGACCCGGCCCGAACGCGTCGAGGGTGTCGCGCAGGTGGGTACGCCACCGGTCGCCGTCGACGTGCAGGGTCAGTGGCATCTGGATCACCTCCTCAGACGAGCACCGCTCAGCGTCGCCGCAGCCACAGGGCGAACGCCGCGTACAGCGGTCGCGACAGCGGCAGGTCCCACTCGCCGGCATGCTCGACCGCCTCGCCCCCGGTGCCGACCTTGAACGTCACCAGCCCCACGTGCGGGTCGTCGCCGTCCAGCGTGTCGGTGATGCCACGCAGGTCATAGACGGTGGCGCCGCCGTCGCGCGCGTCGCGCATCATCTGCCACTGCACGGCATTCGAGCCGCGGACGTCGCGCTTGGCTGTGCTGGAGGCGCCGTAGGAGTACCAGCTGTGGCCGCCGACCCGTACCAGCGTGGTGGCGGCGACGAGGTCGCCCTCGTGCTCGGCGAGGTAGAGCGACATCCGGTCGGGACGCTCGCCGACGAGCTGGTCCCACATGGTCTCGAAGTACGCCAGCGGGCGGGGCGTGAAGTGGTCGCGCGCGGCGGTCTCGGCATAGAGCGGGTGGAACGACTGGAGGTCGGCACGGCCCCCGGTCCGGACCTTGACACCGGCCTTGGCCGCCTTCTTGATGTTGCGCCGCCACAGCTGGTTCATGGCTTTGAGCAGGTCGTCATCGCTGCGTGGACCGTCGGGACCGACCAGCGGCACCTGGAACACGTACCTCGGCTGTCCAGCCGCGAATCCGCCCGCCGTGCCCTGCTGGCGCCACCCGTTGGCGCCGAGGTGTGTGGTGACCCGGATCCCCACCGGCTCGGTCGCGTCGGCGGGCACGTCGCCGAGCCGGTCCAGAACCGGGTCGGCGAGCCCACTCTTGACCGTCGCCGCCCGCCACCGGCGGGTCACGACCGGGGGGCCGATCCGGATTCCGAACGCGCCTTCGGCCTTGAGCACAGCCACCATCGGGGCGAGCCAGGCGCGCAGGTCGTCGGCCGTCCAGTCGATGACCGGACCCTCGGGCAGGTACGCCAGTGTGCGGCCGATCCCGGGCAGGCTCCGGTGCAGCACGAGGCCGGCTCCGACGAGCTGGTCGCCCGCGTACCAGCCCAGCGACTGCGCTCGCCAGTCACTCTTGACCCGTCCCCAGGCGGGGGTCTGCAGGAAGCTCGCCGCCGGCCGGGTCTCCAGGAACGCCAGGTGCTCCGCGTCGCTGATCGGGCGTACGGTCAGCGCGTCGGTCACGGGGCGCGACGTTACCGGCCCCCGGCGCGCGCCCAAAGATCCGTGCATCGACCGGCCGACGAACCTACGGGCGTGACTACCCGTCGAGCCGGTGGCGCAGCCAGGCGAGGTCGGCACTGTGGTCCTTGGCACCGCCGGGTGTCTCGACGACCACCGGCGCGCCGGCGGCGCGGACGACACCGGCCAGCGCGTCGGGGTCGATGCGGCCCTGCCCCAGGTTTGCGTGCCGGTCGGCACCGGAGCCGGCGTCGTCTCGGCTGTCGTTGGCGTGCACGAGGTCGATCCGTCCCGTGATCGCCAGCACCTCGTCCACCACCGTTTCGAGGTCGAGCCCGCCGGCGTGCGCGTGGCAGGTGTCCAGGCAGAACCCCACCCGACCCGCGCCGACCGGGTCGCCGTCGGCGGTCGAGATCGCCTCCCACAGCAGGGCGATCCGGTCGAGCCGGCGAGTCATCGAGTGGTCACCGCCGGCGGTGTTCTCGATCAGCAGCGGTACCTTGAGGTTGGTGCGTTCCACGCACTTGCGCCAGTTGTCGAAGCCGCTCCCCGGGTCGTCGGCGGCCAGCACGTGGCCACCGTGCACGACGAGCCCGTGTGCGCCGATCTCGGCGGCCAGGTCCATCTGCTGCTGCAGCAGCTTGCGGCTCGGGATCCGGATCCGGTTGTTGGACGTCGCCACGTTGAGCACGTACGGCGCGTGCACGAAGACGTCGAGGCCCGCTGCGGACGCCGCCGCACGCAACGCGCCGGCGCCGCCCGTGTAGGCCACGGTGGGTTGCTTCCACCCCTGCGGATCGCCGAGGAAGTGCTGAACTACGCAGGCCCCCCGGGCCGCTGCCTCCGCCACCGGATCGACCTGGTCGACGTGGGCGCCCAGGCGCCACGACTCGCTGCTGGCACTCATGACCGCCACCCTAGGACGGGTTCGGAGCACTACCGTGAGGTCACGATCTCAAGCCCCAGGTCGCACGGGAGGCGTCGCGATGACCGAGCTGGCGACCACGCAGCCGGCGGCGACCGGGTCCACGGCAGCGCGAGCGGTGGGGCTCAGCAAGATCTACGGATCCGGTGAGACGGCCGTCCGCGCGCTCGACCGGGTCAGCGTCGCTTTCGGCGGCGGCGAGTTCACCGCCGTGATGGGGCCGTCGGGGTCGGGCAAGTCGACGCTGATGCACTGCCTGGCCGCGCTTGACACCGCGAGCGAGGGGGATGTGATCGTCGGGGACACGTCCCTGGTCGGTCTGTCCGACAAGGCGCTCACCGCGCTGCGCCGCGACCGGGTCGGCTTCGTGTTCCAGGCGTTCAACCTGGTGCCCACACTGACCGCTCGGGAGAACATCACCCTCCCGCTGGCGATCGCCGGCCGCAAACCCGACCAGCAGTGGTACGACACCGTCATCTCGGCGGTCGGCCTGGGCGATCGGCTCGACCACAAGCCCAGCGAGCTGTCCGGCGGGCAGCAGCAACGGGTCGCGTGCGCTCGGGCGCTGGTCAGCAGGCCCGCCATCGTGCTGGCCGACGAGCCGACCGGCAACCTCGACTCCGCCGCCAGCGGTGAGGTCCTGGGGTTCCTGCGCCGTACCGTCGACGAGTTCCACCAGACCGTCATCATCGTCACCCACGACCCGGTGGCGGCGGCGTACACCGACCGGGTGGTGTTCCTCGCCGACGGCAGGGTCGTCGACGAGATGCTCCGACCGACCGCTGCGGCGGTCTTGGAGAAGGTGAAGGTGCTGAGCGCCCGCGAGGTCGCCGGCACCGCGGCGGGGGGCTGAGCGTGCTCCGGGTGACCCTGCGCAACCTGCTGGCCCGCAAGCTGCGGCTCACGCTGAGCGGGTTCGCGATCGTGCTGGGCGTCGCGTTCGTCGCCGGGTCATTCATCTTCACCGACGCCCTCGGGGGAGCCTTCACTGGCATCATCAAGGGCACCACCGCCGACGCCGAGGTGCTGCCCGAGGGGGGCGGCGAGTTCACCGGCGCCGGGGAGGACTCGCGCACCATCCCCGCCTCGGTGGAAGCCGACCTGGCCGGCATCCCCGAGGTCGCCGTCGCCAACGGCTACAACCAGGTGCAGGGTGTCTACGTCATCGGAGCCGACGGCGAGCTGGTTGGGGGCGACGGCCCACCGGGGCTGGCCTTCAACTACACCGAGACCGAGGCGATCACCGGCGACCAGATCGTCACTCTGCTCGAGGGCGACCTGCCCAGCGACGAGTCGCAGGTGGCGCTGGACGTGGGCACCGCCGACGAGGCGGGCTACGAGATCGGCGACGAGGTCGAGCTGGTCACACCCGGGCCCGAGCCCACCATGACCGCCACCCTCAGCGGGCTGATCCAGTTCGGCGCCGAGGGCGGGCTGGTCGGCGCGAGCCTGACCATCTTCGACGACCGGGCCATCCAGGACTTGTTCTTCCGGGGTCGAGACGTCTACACCGGCATCTCGCTGAACGCTGCTGACGGTGTCTCCCAGCAGCAGCTGGCCGACGCCGCCCAGCAGGTGCTTCCCGCCGGCGTCGAGGCCCGCACCGGCGACGCGCTGGCGGAGGAGAACGAGGACGCGATCGGCGAGATCCTGGGGTTCATCAACACGTTCCTGCTCGTGTTCGCCGCTGTGGCCATCGTCGTGGGGGCGTTCCTCATCGTGAACACGTTCTCGATCCTGGTCGCCCAGCGCAGCCGGGAGCTGGCGCTGCTGCGCGCGCTCGGGGCGTCTCGTCGCCAGGTCAACCGCGCGGTGCTGTCGGAGGCGCTGGTGGTCGCGCTGATCGGGTCAACGCTCGGTCTCGGTGCCGGCTACCTGCTGGCGATCGGCCTGCGTGCGCTGTTCGCGACCTTCGGGCTCGACCTGGGCGCCGCATCGTTGCTGGTAGAGCAGCGCACAGTGCTGGTGTCGTACGCGGTCGGGCTGGTCGTCACGGTCGTCGCGGCGTACCTGCCCGCCCGGCGAGCCAGCCGCGTCGCACCGGTCACGGCCATGCGCGACGACGTCGCACTGCCCGAGGCGTCCCTGCGCCGTCGTCTGGTCGTCGGCGTGCTGCTCAGCGTCGCCGGGGTAGTGCTGATGGTGGCCGGCTTCGCCGGCTCGGGCCGCACCGGGCTGGTGCTCATCGGCGGCGGGATGCTCGCGATCCTGCTCGGCGTCTCGCTCGTCTCCCCGGTGGTGGGCAGACCGGTCGTGATGCTGCTGGGCATCGGCTACCGGCGCGCCTTCAGCGCCGTCGGGACGCTCGCCACCGAGAACGCCCTGCGGAACCCCAGACGGACGGCAGCCACAGCCAGCGCGCTGATGATCGGCCTGACCCTGGTCGCGTTGATGTCGATTCTCGGGCAGTCCGCCAAGGCGACCACCGACGCGGCGATCGACGAGACCCTCACTGCCCAGCTGGTGATCTCGAACGTGATCGGGACGCCGTTCTCGACCACCATCGCCGAGCAGGTGCGCGACGTCGAGGGCGTCGACTCGGTGGCGCAGTTCCGCCAGGCGTTCCCCGAGATCGACGGGTCGCAGTCCTTCGTCGGCGCCGCAGACCCAGAGCAGCTGGCGAGGGCGCTGGACATCCCCGTCGCGGGCGGCCTCACTGCCCTCACCGACGGTGCGGTGCTCGCCACCTCGGCCGCCGCCGACGGCCAGGGGCTCACCGTCGGCGACCGGGTTGCGATGGACTTCCCCGTGGGGGAGCAGGAGTTCACCCTTGCGGGCACGTTCCCGCCGAGCGGCGCGATCCCGGCCGACTACCTCATCACCACCGACGCGCTCGAGCAGGCCGGCATCAAGGCGGCCGACTCGCTGATCTACATCACCTTGGCCGCGGATGCGGACAGGAGCGCCGTTCGCGCGGAGATCGACGTCTCCATCGACGACCTGCCGACGGTCACGCTGAAGGACCCGGCCGAGTTCGCCCAGGAGCAGAAGGAGCAGATCGACCAGTTCCTGGCCATCGTCTACCTGCTGCTCGCGCTCGCGGTCGTGATCGCCGTCCTGGGCATCGTGAACACGCTGGCGCTGTCGGTCATAGAGCGCACCCGCGAGGTAGGCCTGCTGCGGGCCATCGGCATGCAACGGCGTCAGCTGCGGCGGATGGTCCGGTTGGAGTCGGTGGCGATCGCCCTGCTCGGCGCCCTGCTCGGCATCGTGATGGGCATCGCCTTCGGCGTGGTGCTGCAGCGCGCGATCGCCGAACAGGGCCTGGACGTTCTCGCGATCCCCTGGATCCAGCTCGGCGTGTTCGTGGTGGTCTCCGGGCTGGTCGGAGTGCTGGCGGCGATCCTGCCGGCCCGCCGGGCCGCACGGATGGACGTCTTGACCGCGATCGCGACCGAGTAACGCCGGGGTCGGCTGAACGGTCGATACGGGCCGCTACCCGGACGGTGACTCCGCCAGGACGATGCGCAGGTTTCCGCCGGCGGTCACACTGGTTCCGATGAGGCTCTCGCCTAGCCGAAAAAGCGGCGGCGACCACCGTACGGACGCCGTCGCGCAGCTGCGCGCGCTCTATGCCATCGGGCAGGCGGGCGCGCTGGCGCGCAGCGACGAGGAGCTGCTGCAGCGCGCAGCCGAGGCGGCACGGCGGGCGCTCGGGGCTGCGTCGGTGTCCATCGAGCGGTTCGAGCGCGAGCGTGGCCAGATGCGGGTGCTGGTCAACGTCGGCGAGCTGGGACCGCACGAGGCCGAGCTGCCCGACGACGAGACGTACGCCATCGGCGAGTTCAGCACCGTACAGCTCCTGGACGGCGGCGCTCCGGGCATCGTCATCAGCCTCGCCGACCAGGACCCGAGCTCGGCCGAGCACGAGCTGCTGCGCAGGCTCGGCAAGCACAGCTCGCTCGAGGTGCCCATCCGGATCGACGACACGGTGTGGGGTGAGCTGTTCGCGACCCGCACGGCTGACGACCCGCGGTTCCTCCCCGACGACCTCGACCTCGCCGCGGCGGTCGCCGCCCAGGTGGCGGCGGGGATCGCTCTTGGCGCGCACGCGCGCCGGGTCGCCGACCTCGCCTACCGCGACTCGCTCACTGGCCTGGCGAACCGGGCCGCCGTCGAGGAGCGGCTGTCGGCAGCGCTCCAGAACTTCGCCCACGACGGCCGGCCGGTCACCGTGTCGATCTGCGACGTCAACGGGCTCAAGCAGGTCAACGACCAGGGCGGTCACGATGCGGGCGACCGGCTCCTCACCCAGGTAGCCGAGCTGCTCAGCCTCGCCGCCGCCCCCCTGCCCGGGAGCCTGGTGGGGCGGCTCGGTGGCGACGAGTTCTGCCTGGTGGCAGACGGCGCCGCGGTCGACCTGGTCGTCGAGGTCATGGGCGAGCTGTGCCGGCGCGCGGGCCGGATGCCGGTCGGCACCGGCCTGTCGTGCGGCATCGCGTCCACGGCCGACGCCATCGGGCAGGTGCTGGTGCCACGCGACCTGTTGCGGCTGGCCGACGGCGCGCAGTACCGCGCCAAGCGGGCGCACAGCAGCGTGCCCGTCGTCGCCGGTCGAGCGCTGCCCAAGGAGGTGGCCGACCACGCGGCCGCCGTCGCGAACGCGCCGCCCGACGTCGACCGCAGGCGCTACCGCGGCGAGCTCGACCCCGCGCGACTTGCCCTCGACGACCTGGTCGGCCTGCTCGACGAGCACCGCGGCGACGGTGTCGTCGACCGGCTCGCCCTGGTCGGGGACGGCGTTGCCCAGCTGGTGGAGGCCGTGGCGTGGTGGGTGTCGACGGTGGACCTCGCCCCTGCCACGGGGCCGACCCTGATCAGCGGCGTCCGCTACGGCGCCTACCGGGCCAGCGAGCGCGTGCACCTCGACCAGGACAGCTACCTGGGCACCGCACAGGGCTACGTCCTCGACGAGCTGCCCGACACCGTCCGCGCAGTGCGCGGAGGGTGGTTCGTCGCGGCCTTGGACGGCACCAAGGGCGACCCCGGCGAGCTGAAGGTGCTCGTCGAGGAAGGATGCACCGGGTTGCTCGGGGTCGGCGCCACGCGAGCCGGGATCGGCTACCTGCTCGAGGTCTTCGCCGACGAGTTCAGCGCGCCCGTCGCCGAGCTGGGACCGGCCGTGCGCGCACTGGTGGCGCTGGCGGTCAGCGACGCCTCCGCTCCCTGAGCGGGCGTCGGGCCAGGCTGTGGACGACGATTCGCCGTGGTCGCCAGCGCTCGGCTAGACTTTGGCGTCGGCCTGGCACCAGCCACGCCGCAGATTCCGCCCGACATTCAGGGCGGATGCATCAGCCCTCCTGCCACGGAGAGACCGTGGCCGCCCAGACCGTAGGAGGTGGAGACTGCTGTGCGTCGTTATGAACTGATGGTCATCCTCGACCCCGACCTCGAGGAGCGCACCGTCGCCCCGTCGCTCGACCGTTACCTCGGACTGGTCCGCCAGGACGGCGGGTCAGTCGACAGCGTCGACGTGTGGGGTCGGCGTCGGATGGCCTACGAGATCAAGAAGCGGGCCGAGGGCATCTACGCGGTGGTCGAGCTGACCGCCGAGCCCGCCACGGTCAAGGAGCTCGACCGGCAGCTGACGCTGAACGAGTCGGTGCTGCGCACCAAGGTGATCCGCCCCGACGCTCGCTGAGCGTCGGCGCCCACCCCGACCGCGCCGGGCGACACCCGGCAACACCCGTCAGCACCACGCAACCAACCGAGTCGGAGGGCTCATGGCAGGCGAGACCGTCATCACCCTCGTCGGCAACCTTGTCGACGATCCCGAGCTTCGTTTCACCCCGTCCGGCGCGGCGGTGGCCAACTTCCGGATGGCTTCGACGCCGCGCACCTATGACCGGCAGTCGGGGGAGTGGAAGGACGGCGAGTCGCTGTTCCTCACCTGCTCGGTGTGGCGACAGGCGGCCGAGAACGTCGCCGAGTCGCTGCAGAAGGGCATGCGCGTCATCGTGCAGGGCCGGCTCAAGCAGCGCTCGTACGAGACCCGTGAGGGTGAGAAGCGCACCGTGTTCGAGGTCGACGTCGACGAGGTTGGGCCGAGCCTGCGCAGCGCCACCGCCAAGGTTGCCAAGACCCAACGCCAGGGCGGCGGCTTCGGCGCCCAGACCGGTTCGGGAGGTGGCCAGGGCGGCTCGGCTGGTGGCCAGCAGACCAGCAGCGACCCGTGGGCAACCGGCGGTTCGTCGGGCACCTCGGCTGCGGGCTCGAGCGCTGGCGGCACTGACCCCTGGGCCACCGGCGGCTCGTCCGACGACCCCCCGTTCTGATCGAGACATGACCAAGGAGCACAGCTGATGGCCAAGCCTGTCCTGCGCAAGCCGAAGAAGAAGCAGAACCCGCTCAAGGCGGCCAAGGTCACCTATATCGACTACAAGGACACGACGCTGCTGCGCAAGTTCATCTCCGACCGGGGCAAGATCCGCGCCCGCCGGGTCACCGGGGTGAGCGTGCAGGAGCAGCGTCAGATCGCGGCGGCGATCAAGAACGCCCGCGAGATGGCGCTGCTGCCCTATACCTCGACTACCCGCTGAGGGGTTCCACGATGAAGCTCATCCTCACCCACGAGGTCGACCAGCTCGGAGCCCCCGGAGATGTCGTCGACGTCAAGGATGGCTACGGCCGCAACTTCCTCGTCCCGCGGGGCTTCGCGGTCCGGTGGACCAGGGGCGCTGCCACCCAGATCGACAGCCTCAAGAAGGCCCGCGAGGTGCGCGAGGTGCGCGACCTCGGCCACGCCGAGCAGATCCGCGCGCAGCTGGAGGGACTCTCGGTCCGGCTGACGGCTCGCGCGGGCGCCAGCGGCCGGTTGTTCGGTGCCGTGACGGTGGCCGACATCGCCACCGCGATCAGGGCCGCCGGTGGTCCCGACGTCGACCGGCGTCGCATCCAGGTCGGCCAGCCGATCAAGTCGCTCGGCAGCCACGACGTGACCGTGCGCGTGCATGACGACGTCGCCTCGACCGTCACCGTGGAGGTCGTCTCCGACTGAGCAGACCGTCACGTCCCGCCGGGCTCAGCCGGCATGCACGGCGCCCGTGACCAGCCACGCGTCGGAGCGCTCGCGCAGGACCAGTGTGACGCCTCGAGCGAGGATCCACGTGCCATAGGCGACCCACAGCCAGACCAACCCACCACCGGCGACCACGACGGCGACCGCGCAGGGGATGTACGCCGCCAGCGTCAGCACGCCCGCCCACGCCAGGTAGCGGCCGTCACCGGCCCCGATCAGCACGCCGTCGAGCACGAAGACCACCCCCGACAGGGGTTGGACGAGCGCGGCGACGACGAGCGCGCCGACGGCGGCAGAGCGCACCTCGCGGTCCTCGGTGAACGCCCACGCCAGCCAGGGGCTCACCACGAGCAGCCCGAGCCCGGCGATCGTTCCGGTCACAGCGCCCCAGGCCATCATCCGTCTGGTGGTGCGCCGCGCGGAGGCAACATCACCCGCGCCGAGGTGGCGCCCGGTGGTGGCCTGACCGGCGATCGCGATCGCGTCGAGGGCGAACGCCAGCGCGCTCACCACCGTCACGACGATCTGCTGGGCGGCCAGCGACGCAGCCGGCAGCGCGCCAGCAACTGCGGTCGAGACCAGCAGGACGATCCGCAGCGTCAGGGTGCGGACGAACAGCGCCACCCCGGAGCGGGCCGCATGCAGCACTCCGCGCGGATGCAGGCCCAGCCGCGCACCGTGCCGGCGGGCCGCGCGCACGACGGCGGCCGTCATCGCGACCGCGGCCCCGGTCTGGGCCAGCGTGGTGCCGAGAGCTGATCCGGTGAGGCCGAGATCGAGGCCGTAGACGAAGGCGACGTTGAGGACGATGTTGACCACGTTGGCCGCGACGAGCACGACCAGCGGCGTACGGGTGTCCTGCAGGCCGCGCAGCACGCCCGTGGCGGCGAGCACCACCAACATCGCGGGCAGGCCGGGTGCAGCGACGAGCAGGTAGGCGCCGGCCTGGTCGGCGACCGATGAGGACACCGCGAACAGCTCGGTCAGTGGGTGGGCGCCCACGGCGAGAGCGGTGGCCAGCCCAGCGCCGAGCAGCAGGGCCAGCCAGCCGCCGGACACGCCGTCGGCCAGCGCGCCCCGCAGGTCTCCCGCACCGAGTCGGCGGCCCACGGTGGCAGTGGTGCCGTACGCCAGGAAGATGCACAGCCCGACCACGGTCTGCAGCACGGTCGCGGCCAGGGCGAGCGCGGCGAGCGGGTCGGTCCCGAGGTGGCCGACGACGGCTGTGTCGGCGAGCAGGAATAGCGGCTCGCTGACCAGCGCGGCAAAGGCAGGCACGGCCAGTCGCAGCATCTCCCGGTCGTCGTCGTGCAGGGCGAGCGGGCGCATGGCGGGCGGGCTCCTGGCGGCTGGGCGCGGACTGGTAAGGGTCTGAGCTGGGGATAACCTCTCACGGCTTTGGGCGCGACGAGGCCGGCCCGCGAGCCGATCGCCCGGAGTCGGACCACAATGTTGGTCCGAGTTATTTCGGCTCCACACCAGGTGCACCGCCCCGCTGCAGGTCACAGGCGCCGTGGCTGACCGCCGGGCGGCCTTGTCCACAGCGCACCGCACAGGCTGTGCACACCGGGTCCAGGGGTTGTCCCCAGGCTGCCGGTCGCTCTCGCACAGGGGCTGTGGACGAATGGCTGGGCGGTGCCTGCGCAGGTGCGTAGCCTCTGCCGGGGCCGCCGGAACCAGCGGTGCGCGTCGGCGATGTCGGCGGCGCCTGCTGTCCTTCGTGGGAAGGTATCGAACGCGTGTTCGGAGGACTCGGGCGATGAGCGTGGCGGAGTTGCGTGGGGCGGGTCCCCGCGACGAAGACTACGGCGAGCCCACCGACCAGCGGTTCGGCGATCGCACCCCGCCACAGGACAACGCTGCCGAGCAGAGCGTGCTGGGCGCCATGCTGCTCAGCAAGGACGCGATCGCCGACGTCGTCGAGGTTCTGCGCGGGACCGACTTCTATCGCCCCACGCACGAGACGGTCTTCGACGCGGTCCTCGACCTCTACGGGCGGGGTGCACCCGCCGACGCCCTCACCGTGTCCAACGAGCTGACCCGCAGGGGTGAGCTGGCGCGGGTGGGCGGCGCGGTCTACCTCCACACGCTGGTGGCGGGTGTCCCGATCGCCGCCAACGCGGGCTACTACGCGGGAATCGTTCGGGAGAAGGCGATTCTGCGCCGGCTGGTCGACGCGGGCACCAAGATCGCGCAGCTCGGCTTCGCCGGCGAGGGGCAGGTCGATGACGTCGTCGATCGGGCTCAGGCCGAGGTCTACTCGGTGACAGACAAGCGCACCAGCGAGGACTATGCGCCGCTGCGCGACGTGCTCGGCCCGACCCTCGACGAGATCGAGGCGATCGGCGCCCGGGACGGGCAGCTGGTCGGCGTCCCCACCGGGTTCGCCGACCTCGACGAGCTCACCAACGGGTTGCACCCGGGCCAGATGATCATCGTTGCCGCCCGACCGGCCATGGGGAAGTCAACCATGGCACTAGACATTTGTCGGTCGGCCGCGATCCGGCACGGGCTGACGAGCGCGATCTTCTCGCTGGAGATGAACCGTACCGAGATCAGCATGAAGCTGTTGTCGGCCGAGGCCAAGATTCCCTTGCACCACATGCGTAACGGGCACATGAGCGACGACAACTGGCAGCGGCTCGCCAGCACGATGGCGGCGGTGTCGGAGGCGCCGCTGTTCATCGACGACAGCCCGAACATGACGATGATGGAGATCCGGGCCAAGGCGCGCAGGCTCAAGCAGCGCCACGACCTGCGCCTGATCGTCGTCGACTACCTGCAGCTGATGACCTCGGGCAAGCGGGTCGAGTCTCGCCAGCTCGAGGTGTCGGAGTTCTCTCGCCAGATGAAGCTGCTGGCCAAGGAGCTCGACGTGCCTGTCATCGCGGTCAGCCAGCTCAACCGTGGTGCGGAGCAGCGGACGGACAAGCGGCCCCTGCTGAGCGACCTGCGCGAGAGCGGGAGCTTGGAGCAAGACGCCGACATGGTGATCTTGCTGCACCGCGACGACCTGTACGAACGCGAGTCGACGCGCCCTGGTGAGGCCGACGTCATCGTCGCCAAGCACCGGGCCGGCCCGACCGCAAACCTCGTCGTCGCCTTCCAGGGCCACTACTCGCGGTTCGTGGACATGCAGCGCGGCTGACGGATCGGGTGTCGAGAGGCAGCGAACGTTCCCAGACGTCTCCCGACCTGGTTCGTCGCCGCCGGATTGGTCTGGATCGCCGACGGTGAGGTCGTGACCACCACACCCACCGGCCACCGCTACACCAGTCGACCGCCGCCTGCGATCGGGCCGACCAGCACCTGGGACCGGCCCACTAGAGCCCTGGCTCGCCAGTTGACGGCCGGCGGCGTGCGGGTCATCCCCGTGGCGTGGGCCGGGCGTACACGCTGACGTGTCGAACGCTGGCGGCGGTGAACGGCTCGCGCTCCCAGCCTCCCCACCGGTCGAGCAGCCGCAGGCCCGCGATCCGAGCCATCAGGTCCATCTCGCCTGGCCAGATCAACCGGCACACGATGGGACCGAACCTGATTCCGTCGCTGGACAGCTCGACGTGGTTCTCGTCGAGGAGCTGGCTGACCGGGTCGTAGTGACAGACATCGAGGACGACCGTGTCCTTCCCCACGTGCTCGGGGCGCACGGAGTCGTGCTGCCTGCTCCACGCCTGGGGGACTCCCGCCTCCACCAGGAAGACCCCGTCGTCGGTCAGGTGCTGTGCGGCGTTCTCGAAGCAGCGCACCTGGTCGTCTTGGCTGAGCAGGTTGAAGATGGTGTTGTAGACCAGGTAGACCAACCGGTACCTGCCGGCAACCGTGGTCGTGGACATGTCGCCCATCGTCACGGGGATGTCGGCACCGCCCGGCTTGTCGCGCAGCCGCTCGACCATGGCGGGCGACAGCTCAATCCCGTCGACGCGGAGGGAGCGCGCTGCCAACGGCAGGGCGATCCGACCGGTGCCGATGGCGAGCTCCAGGGCCGGCCCTCCGCGGGCGAGGTGAGCCAGCAAGGAGACGGTCTCCGCCTCGTCACCGCGCGGGGTGTCGTCGTATCGAGCGGCCACCTCGGGCCCGAAGCTGGTCGCCGGATCGAATCCCTTCACGATCGCGAGTCTTCGGCGCACGGCCGGCCGACCGCAATCGCTTTTCAGTCAGCCCGGTCAGGTCACGTCGATCGACCCGATCGACCGATCGAGCTAGCCGCCGTCGGCCGCGCGCTCCAACTCGCCGATGTCGAGCTTGGACATCTGCAGCATCGCGGCCATCGCCCGTTGGCCCCGCTCGGGGTCGGGGTCGGCGATCAGCTCGTTGAGCGCAGTGGGGACGACCTGCCAGGACACCCCGAACTTGTCCTTCAACCAGCCGCACGGGCCCTTTTCGCCACCCTCGGACAACCCGTCCCAGTAGTGGTCGACCTCGGACTGGTCGGCGCAGCCGATCTCGAACGAGATTGCCTCGTCGAAGGTGAACTCCGGACCACCGTTCAGCGCCACGAAGCGGGTGCCGTCCAGCTCGAACTCGACGGTCATGACGGTCCCCTCCGGCCGGGGGCCGGCCGAGCCGTACCGGGTCACGTTCAGGATCTGCGAGTTCGGAAAGACCGACGTGTAGTGCTGGGCGGCCTCTTCGCCCTGGGTGTCGAACCACAGGCAGGGGGTGGTGGTAGGCATCGTGTCGTCCTTTCGTCGGCGCCGGCCGGGGGGCCACGCGTTCGTTGGTTAGACATCCGCTCGCGTCCGGACTCATCGGTTGTCTGTCGGAAGGTGGTGGCTGTCAACCGCCTGCACCGAGGATCGTCGTGCCTGGGTGGTGCGCTGAGTCATCGTGCGCCGGTCAGGCGGGCTGGTGGACGGCCAGTGCGTGGTCACGCAACCAGCGCTCCAGCTCAGCCGCCGGGACAGGCCGGCTGTAGTGGTACCCCTGCGCGATGTCGCAACCAAACCTCGCGAGCGTCTCGGCAGACTCGGCGTCCTCGGCAGAATCGGCGGCCGTGAAGAGGCGGTCTCGGCTCGGCTGATCGGACCATTGCGACCCGCAGGGCGCCGGGTCAGCGGCAGGCGGCGACGACGTCTTCTACCTCGGCCTGGTCCATCAGGCGGGGGTGGTTGCGGGTCACGGCGTCGGCGCGGGCGGTGGCCGCGATCGGTGTCACCAGGGTCTCGACGACACCCACCTCACGAAGCCGGCGATGCACCCCGACCTCGCTCGCGAGCGCACCGGCGGCGGCGACCGCGGCCCCCGGCGAAGCGCCCATCGCCTCGGCC
>JACCWP010000242.1 GCA_013697585.1 Nocardioidaceae bacterium | reverse complement strand
GGTATTCCGGGCGGTGTATCCGGTGTAGGTCGGCTGGATCCAGGTCGCTCCACCGTCGAGCGAGAACTGCACACCGGAGACGCCTACGCCGGGAGTGAACGGGCAGACGGTGTCAGGACCGGCGTAGCACCGCTCCAGGTCGATGTTGTCGTTCGCACCGGCAGCGAGGATCTGCGGATTGAAGGCGTTGACCGCCAATCCGGGCTCGTTCTGCTTGTTGTGCGAGAAGTATCCGTCATCGCTGCCGACCGTGACCTCTGAGTCAGCCGTTAGAGCGGCCGCCGCAACAGCTTGTGCGCCGAAGCACACCACCGCCACCACAGCCACCAGGAGAGTCTTACGACGAAGTTGCATTACTGTCTCCCTCGACACTGGCGTTCATGAATGGCCGCCCTGAGGCGGTCTACCGAACTCCCCGCTCGGCCAATGGGTCCATCTGACTTCAAAACGCCCACGAGTGCAACACTCAGCCGAATCCTGGATTTCCCTGACATCGACTGTTTCGGCGCTGAGAAGGGCTCCAGGCGACCAAGCACGGCCAACGATCGGCTGCCGCTCGGTCGCCAGGTGTCTGGACACCCTGACGTGCCGAATGAAACCCAGATCCACGATTCTCCGGACAAGTCGGCCCGACCCATGCCACTGTGTGCCTCGGCGGGGCTCGTCAGGGACACCCTGCGACGCGGCTTTGGTGCGCCGGTCGCCGTGGTCTGTACGGATCCACGTCTCTAGAGGGCTACCCAGATGCGTCGTCTCGTTACCACGATCATCATGTTCGCCATCGCACTCTCCGTTGCAGGGTGCTCCGGCGGTGAACCGAACACCATGCCCGACGTCGTCGGGAAGCGCCTCGACATCGCCCTGAGCGATGTGGAGCGGGCGGGGTTTGACGACGAGGTCGAGGTCCTCGGTGGCGGGGCGTTTGGTGTGCTCGATGAGTCGAACTGGACAGTGTGCAGCCAAGAGCCAGAATCCGGCGCAGAGATTGCCGGCGTGCCTCGCATCAGCGTGGATCGGACATGCGACACCGATGACTCAATGAATCCTCAGGCGACCCAAAAGGACGAGGACACCGACGAGGAGCAGGCTGCCACCGCCCCGGCCAAGCCCAAGAAGAAGAAGCGCAAGCCCGCTGCGCCAGTGGCGGACACGTTCGTCATGCCAGCACTCGTGGGGATGAACCTGCAGGAGGCACAGAACGCGCTTCAAGACCGCGGGAGCTTTCTCCTCACCGAAACCTGACGGGACCGGCCAGGACCGCTTCCAGATGCTCGACTACAACTGGAAGGTGTGCGGGCAGAACCCTGCAGCCGGAGCTGTCACCGACCTAGCGACGATCGTCGAGCTCGTCGCGGTGAAACTGTCGGAATCCTGCTGACGGCGTTCGCGGAGTAGTCGAGCTTCGACGCCCCAAGGACCGGAGGCGCGTCTTTCCGCCGCCTATGCCCCGGCCGTCTTGGAGCCGTCCAGCCGATGCTCACCAGCATGTGATTCGACGTCGCCGACCTGTGGGCGTCACCGCCTGGGGCCTGAGCGGGTCCGTTCTCCTCCCATCGACGGCGGCTGCCGGTCTTCCGGACGCCGAGCGCGCGGGTTGCTGTCCCGGGCGTCCTCGGCGGGGCGCTTCGCGAGCCGATCACCGACCCCGATATGGGCCGTCTCGTTGTGAGCCGAGTCGAGGAGTCGGTACAGGCCGAGAGCGGCTTCACCGGCACCATCGACGTGGAGCCGAGCGGCGTCGATGGCCAGGCCGGGGTCCAGGGTGTCGGTGAGGGTGTCCATCTCAAGCACGTGGTCATGCTTGGTCTGTTCGAGGATGTCGCCGAGCTGCCGCGCGGCCTGGGGTAGCGCGGCGGCGGCAGCGGCCAGGTGGGCCAGGACGGTGTCGACCTCGGCCGGTGTCATGCTCGGTCGGGACAATGTGGTGCGGCACAGGGTCTGGATCGCGTGCTCAGCGGCCCGTGCCGAATTGATCACCTCTGTGGCCCCGTCGGCCGAAGCGTCGTGGTCATTCATGGCGCTCACCACCGAGC
>JACCWP010000236.1 GCA_013697585.1 Nocardioidaceae bacterium | reverse complement strand
CCGGCGAGCTGCAGGTGGCGGGCCACCACGGCCGCCGGGCCGGGCAGCGCCGCGGCCGCTCGCCCGTGCAGCAACCTTCGACGGGCGAGGCTGGTCTCGTCCTGGACCAGACCCCGCAACAGCCCGTGCACGAAGTCGTACCCGCTCTCACGCTCGCTCACCAGCCCGTGCCGGACAACCTCCTCGAGCGCCGTCACGGTCTCCTCGTCCGTACGACCGCTCACGGCACGCACGGTGTCCACGTCGAAGGAGCGGCCGAGCACCGCGGCTGCGGCCAGCACCTGGCGACCGGTCTCGCTGAGCGGGTCAAGGCGGGAGCGGAGCAGGTCGCGCGCTCGCGTCGGCAACGGCCAGTCCTGGTCGCCGTCCAGCGTCCGGAGATACTCGACCAACAGCAGCGGCACGCCCTCCGTCGTCTGCCACAGCCGGCGCACAACGCCGGGGTTGCGGCTGGCCGGCCGGGCTTGCTGCACAAGCTCGGCGACCGCGGCCTCCCCCAGTCGGTCCAGACGCAGCACCACGCCGCCGCCAGTGCGTGCGACCGACGTCGCCGCCGTGCGCAGCGGTTGCTCGTGTGGAGTCTGCCAAGTCAGCACCACCAGGAGCGGTCGACCAGCGAGGCGACGCAAGCCGTACGAGAGCAGGGCGAGGGTCGCGTCGTCGGCCCAGTGCGCGTCGTCGACGACAAGGACACCCGGCGTGGCCCCACTCGCTGCAGCGCAAAGGGTCTCCCACACTCCGGCAAGGAACCGGGTCTCGGCGCCCGGCCCGTCGAACGCGGTGCCGGCGGCCGGACCCCCGCTCGGAGCGACATCCGGCAGCAGACGGGAGGCCTCGCCCAGGGCGCCGTGCCCCACACTGTCCAGCCAATCGCCACCGTCGACCAGCCGGCCGCGCAAGGCGTCGACGAGCGGCGCGTACGGCAGCCTTGTCTCATCCTCGTAGGCCCGCCCAACAAGCACCCTCGCACCGCCTCGGCGCAGCGACCCGAGCAGCTCGTCGACCAGCCGGGTCTTGCCGATACCCGCCTCGCCCTCGACCAGGACGACCCTGCCGTCGTCGTTGATGCCGTCGTAGACCACCCGCATCGCGCGCAGGTCGTCCGCCCGGTCGACGAGTGGAGAGGCGACCGGCTCCGGCGTCGGGGCCATCGGGGCTTCGGGCGTTGGCGGCGGCGTGTACGAGCCTCGGTTGACCGCCTCGTACAGCTCGGTCGTCTCGGTCAGAGGGGACACGCCGAGCTCGCGGGAGAGCGTCCGGACGCACTGGCGGTACTGCACCAGCGCGGCAGCGCGATCGCCAGCCGCGGCGTAGAGCCGGATCAACGCGCGGTGGGCTGGCTCGTGCATCGGGTCGAGCGTCAGCCACTGCTGCACTGCCCGCACCGCGCCGGCCAGGTCGCCAGCTGCCTCCCGTGAAGCCGCCAGGCCGGCAAGCGTCACGGTCAGCTCGCGGCGCAGGCCTTCGGCCTCGGTCTCGGCCCAGTCTTCGAAGTCGGGCGCGTCGCGCACGGCGAAGCCCTCCATGAAGTCACCGCGAAACATCGTGGCGGCGCCCTCGTGGTCGCCACGCGCCGCCAGCTCGCGGAACTGGTCGACGTCGACCGTGATTCCCGTCCCCTTCACCAGCCGGACGTGGTCGCGGGTCGCCTCGACCCGCTCGGCGCCGATGGCCGCACGCAGACTGGACAGCGTGCGCCGCAGTGCGCCGCGAGCCCGGTCAGGCTCGGTGTCGGGCCAGAGCAGCTCGGCCAGCGCCTCGCGCGGGCGGGGGCGATCGGTCAGGGCGAGGTGGGCGAGCAACGCGACCGCCTTGCGGGTGTCGAACGCGACCAACGCGGTGTCCCGCTCGACCCGTGGTGGGCCCAGCAGCATGACGTCGATCACGCGTCACCGCCCCTCGACCCCCGCCGATCGTAACGATTCCTGCACGCGGGGCGCGCACGGTGGCGTACAACTCAGGCGTACATCTGCGCGCGCGAAGGGAGGGCCGTGCCCGTGATCAGCGCTCCGCGGCTCGCGTGGTCGCTGTGGGGGCTGTGCGTCGGGCTCACCGCTGTCGGCCTCGGCTTCGGGGGGTGGGTCTCGCAATGGATCTGGGCCGTCACATTTCCGGTGCTCCTCAGGTCGATGCTCCTCGGGTTGGTCGCGCTGACGGTGCGGTTCCGTCGAGCCGCGGCCGTCGAGAGGCTGCAGCTGAAGTGGCTGGTCTACGTTGCAGGCTCTTCGTGACGACTGCGCCAGTCATGACCGTCCTCGACGAGCTGGGCTACGACCGGGTCGCGGGCATGCAGCCGGCTCATGTCTCGCTGTGGCTACGACCGGAAGTGAGCGGGCTGTGATGACCCTCTCGGACCGCGCGCTGCGCAGGTGCGCCTGGGCGGTGTGGTGGTCCCTGGTCACGGTCTATGCGACCGCACTGCCCATCGCCTTGACGGAGCGCACGGCGTACGAAGGGTCGTTGGGTGGCGTCCCCGTCCTCCACGTTGTCGGCATCGTGCTCGCGCTCACGTTTCCTCTCACCGGTCTACTGATCCTGATACGTCAGCCGCGCAACACGATCGGCTGGCTGCTGCAGGGTGTCGGCGTCGTCGACGGCCTGTCCCGTCTCCTCGACAGCTACGCGACCTACGGGTTGGTGATCGACCCCGGTTGGCTGCCCCGACCGGACGTGGCCGCGGCTCTGAACGAGGGCATATGGGCGCCGTGGATCGGCCTCATGGGGACCTTCTTGATCCTGCTCTTCCCAGACGGTCACCTGCCATCACCTCGCTGGCGGCCCGTGGCCTGGGTCGCCGCCGCGACGATCGTCGTGGTCCCAGTCATCATCAACGTGTCCCCTGGCCAGCTCGAACAGGGCCCGATCCCGTCGATGTCGAACCCGCTCGCCCTGGATCTGGTGGCTCCGATTTCGGTCGTGCTGACCGCGGTGTTCCTGCCACTGTTGCCGCTGTGCATCGTCGCGTCCGCCGTCGCGCTCGTGCTGCGCTTCCGCCGCGCGCACGGCTTCGAGCGCCAACAGATCAAGTGGTTGGCGACCGCGGGTGCACTCGTGGCCCTGCTCTATCTGGTGACGATGGCGTCTAGCGCGGCGACTGTGTCGGAGTGGTTCACGCCCGTGACACCGACCTGGGTTCTCGGGCTGCAGAACGCGTCGATCCTGTCATTCACGCTGCTGCCGCTCGCGATCGGGATCGCCATCTTGCGCTATCGCCTTTACGACATCGACGTCGTCATCAACCGCGCCCTGGTCTACGGATCGTTGACCGCCACCCTGGCCGCCGTCTACCTCGGAACGGTGCTGCTGTTTCGGCTGTTGTTGAGTCCCTTCGTCGGCGAGTCCGACCTGTCCGTCGCGGGCTCCACGCTCGCGGTGGCGGCGCTGTTCCGACCAGCTCGAGCACGGATCCAGTCCGCGGTGGACCGCCGGTTCTATCGCAACCGGTACGACGCCGCGAACGCCCTGGACGCGTTTGCTGGACGGCTCCGGCACGAGGTCGATCTTCAAGCCGTGGGTGCAGACCTGCGCGCCGCCGTCGATGAGACGATGCAGCCGGCGCACGTCTCGCTCTGGCTCCGGACGGGAGGCAGGCAACCGTGACATCCCTGTCGGACCGTACGTTGCGCCGGCTGGCCTGGGCGGTGTGGTGGTTCTTCGTCGCGGTGCTCACCGTCAGCGTGCCGCTGAGCTTCGTCGAGCGGGAGGTGACCGGGGAGACCTGGGGAGCCGGAGCCGGCGGGGCAGCCAGCGAACTCGTGTTCGTTGCCGTGGTGATGACGTTTCCCCTGACGGGTGTGCTGATCCTGCGTCGCCAACCCCGCAACCCGATCGGCTGGCTGCTGCACGCCATCGGCCTGGTGTGGGGCTTGACGGGCGTGGCCGACAGCTACGCCACTTACGGACTGGCCGTCGACCCCGGGTCGCTGCCGGGACCAGACGTGGTGGCCGCACTCAACGAGGGCACCTGGGCCCCGGGTCTCGGTCTTATGGGCACCTTCTTGATCCTGCTCTTCCCTGACGGTCACCTGCCGTCACCGCGCTGGCGTCCGGTGGCATGGCTGTGCGCGGTGACGATCGTGATGGTGACTCTCGCCATCGACCTGCTCCCTGGTCGGCTCGAGGAGAGCCCGGTGCCTACTCTGGACAACCCCATCGCCCTGGAGTCCGCACAACCGGTGCTCATGACGGCACTGATTGTCTTTCTGCCGCTGCTGCCGCTGTGCATCTTCGCGTGCGCGGTCGGCCTCGTGCTGCGCTTCCGCCGCTCGCACGGCCTCGAACGGGAGCAGTTGAAGTGGCTCGCGACCGCCGGTGCTCTCGTGGCGCTCCTCTACCTCGCGACCATGGTCGCGACGCTGTTGGAACAGAACACTTCCTTCACCGGTGAGACGCCGTGGTGGCTGGCCGCACTGCAGACCGCGTCCACCCCGGCGTTCGTGCTCTTGCCCATCGCGATCGGTGTCGCGATCTTGCGGCACAACCTGTTCGACCTTGACGTCGTCATCAACCGCGCGCTGGTCTACGGCGCCCTGACCGCCACTCTCGCCGGCTTCTACCTGGGCTCGGTGCTGCTGCTCCAGCTTGTCCTCAGCCCGCTGACCGACCAGTCCGACCTGGCGGTGGCCGGCTCGACGCTGGCCGTCGCGGCGCTGTTCCGGCCCGCCCGCTCACGCATCCAGAGCACCGTCGACCGCCGTTTCTACCGGCACCGCTACGACGCGGTCCTGATCCTGGACGCCTTCTCCGGGCGGCTCCGACACGAGCTCGACATCGAGGCGGTGGGCACTGACCTGGGCACCGTCGTACGAGACACGATGCAGCCCGAACACCTGTCGCTGTGGCTGCGGGCGACGTCGTGAGCGGCGCGGTGGCGGCCCGGCTCGCCTGGACGCGGTGCTCGGCCGCCAACGGCCACGCGGGGTACGCGCTCACATCCACTGACGCGCTCCCCGGTGGCGTCGCGGCGGCCTGGCTGACCTCGTGGATGTTCTATCCCGCCGTGTTCGGAGTCCCCTCCCTGCTCGTTCTGCTGTTCCCTGACGGTCGCCTCCCGAGTCGCCGATGGCGGTTGGCGCTGGCCCTCACCGCCGTCGCCGCGTCCTGCCTGGCGGCGGGCATCGCATTTGCACCCGGTCGGCTGGCGGACTCACCCGTCCCCGAAGTCGAAAATCCGCTCGGACTCGGCGAGGTCTCGATCTTGCGTGCCATGGAGGCAACCATCGCGCTGTTCGCAACCAGGCTGAACGCGCTCGCACCGATCCTGGTCATCGCGGCGTTCTGCGCGATCCCGATCGCAACCACGATCGCCATCTCGAGGCACCGGCTCTATGACATCGACGTCGTTGTCAACCGCGCCCTCGTCTACGGCTCGCTCACGGCGACGCTTGCTGGCACTTACCTCGGCTCGGTGCTGGTCCTGCAGCGGGTGCTCAGCCCGCTGACCGAGCAGTCCGACCTGGCCGTCGCCGGCTCGACGCTCGCCGTTGCCGCGCTGTTCGGACCTGCCCGCCGTCGCATCCAGAGCCTCGTCGACCGCAGCTTCTACCGGCGCCGCTACGACGGCGCCCAGACCCTCGACAACCTCGCGTCACGGCTGCGGCACCGAGTCGACCTCGACGCGGTGGGTGCCGACCTCCGAGGGGCCGTCCCTGAGACGGTCCAGCCCGCCCATGTCTCGTCGTGGCTGCGGGAGTGATGTCCATGTCAGAGGCCGCCTTGCGGAGATCCGCCTGGGCAGCATGGTGGTTCCTCGTCGTCATGATTGTCATTGGGGTTGCGCTGTCGATCCTCAACCAAACAGCGACCTCCTCGCTCGGGGCCGAGGAGCTGGGGTTCGGCGTGGTGCTGGTCGCATTCCCGCTCACCGGCCTGCTGATCCTGCGTCGCCAGCCGCGCAACACGATCGGCTGGCTGCTTGTGAGCATCGGGGTCGTCTGGGGCGTGGGCGCCCTGGGCGACAACTACGCGCGCTACGGCCTGCTTGTGGACCCCGGCTCCCTCCCAGGACCGGCGGTGGGCGCGTTGATCGCGAACGGTATCTGGGCTCCGGCGCTCGGCCTGATGGGCACGTTCTTGATCCTGCTCTATCCCGATGGGCATCTGCCCTCGCCCCGCTGGCGTCCGGTGGCGTGGACGTCCGCCGTGACGATCGTCGCGTTGACGGTCGTCATCTACCTGTTCCCGGGCCGGTTCGAGGAAGGACCTGCATCCGGCCTGTCGAATCCACTCGGACTCGACAGTGCCCGGCCATTGCTCGAGATGGCGCTCACGGTCCTCCTACCCCTCTTCGCGCTGTGCATCGTGGCGGCCGCCGCCGGTCTCGTACGCCGCTTCCGCCGCTCGCGCGGCATCGAACGCCAACAGCTGAAGTGGCTCGCCACCGCCGGTGCCCTCGTGGCCTCGGTGTTCCTGCTGGGCATGACCACGTCGCTGCTGGCGCCGGACTCGGATCCAGAACCCACGTGGCAGGTCGCGCTGGACCAGATCTCGTTCCTGCTGTTCGTCCTGCTGCCGGCCTCGATTGGCGCCGCCATCCTCCGCCACGGCCTGTACAGCATCGACGTCGTCATCAACCGCGCTCTCGTCTACGGCACGCTCACCGCCACCCTGGCCGGCGTCTACCTGGGCTCGGTGCTGCTGCTCCAGCTTGTCCTCAGCCCGCTGACCGAGCAGTCCGACCTGGCCGTCGCCGGGTCGACGCTCGCGGTCGCTGCACTGTTTCGACCCGCTCGCTCACGCATCCAGGGCGCCGTCGACCGCCGTTTCTACCGCAACCGTTACGACGCCGCCCTCGCCCTGGACGCCTTCGCCGGAAGGCTCCGGCACGAGGTCGACCTGGAAGCTGTGGGCACCGGCCTGTGCGCGGCCGTCCGCGAGACCGTGCAGCCGGCCCATGTCTCCTTGTGGCTGCGGTCATAACGATGCCTGGATGGAGGCGAGCCGTGCTCGTCCTGACGACGAGACGAGGAGGCAGCGTGACAACGTTCGAGCACAGTGTGGTGATCGCGCGACCGATCGGTCAGGTCTGGGCGTACGTCACCGATGCGGGGAACAACCCGGTCTGGCAAGGTCCGATGCTCGAGGTTCGACGCGGCGCCTGCGCGACGATGGCGATCGGCACCCAGATCGAGGAGGGGTCGCCCAGTTCCTGGGCAAGCGCTTCGACGTCACCCTCGAGATCACCGAGCACGAGCCGATGACACGCTCAGCGGTTCGCACGTCATTCGCACCGGTACGCCTGGACGGGCGCTACCGGTTCGACCCGGTCGACTGTGGAACCCGCTTCACCACCAGGGGCGACATGGAAGCACAAGGCTTCTTCAGGCTCGCCGAACCCGTGTTCGCCCGGATGGCGCGCCGAGAGTGGGTGCCCAGCTGCGAGACCATCGAAAATGTGCTCGAGTCCGGTGCCGCCGCCTCCGTAACGGTTCGCGGACGCGGGCCGGATACAAAGGCCCCACCATGACAACGCTGGCCAGATCGTTCCGCCGCCGCTTCCTCGGCCGCTCGACCGAGGCCGACCGCGCGGTCCGAGACACCGAGCAGCCCGTCGCCACGTCCCACGACGAGCAGGCGCCGGTCGACATCGCGCCCAACGACCCGCTGCTGGCATACCTGCAGAGCGCGAGCGGTGCCGTGAACGTCGAGGCACTGGCGCTCGACTCGCCTGCGCTGGCGGAGCTCAAGGCAGCGGGAGTCAAGCTTGCGGTTCCCCTGGTGAGCCAGGGCGAGCTGATCGGCGTGCTCAACCTCGGCCCGCGACGCTCCGAGCAGGACTACTCCACCGACGACCGCAAGCTGCTCGACAACCTCGCCGCCCAGGCCGCGCCCGCGTTACGGGTCGGCCAACTCGTACGACAGCAGCAAGCCGAGGCGGCCACCCGGCAGCGCTTCGAGCAGGAGCTCGAAGTGGCCAGGCTGATCCAGCAGAACTTCCTGCCGAAGCAGCTGCCCGAGCTCGCCGGCTGGCAGGTGGCTGCCTACTACCGCCCGGCCCGTGAGGTCGGCGGCGACTTCTACGACGTGATCCCGCTGCCGGACGACCGGATCGGCTTCGTGATCGGCGACGTCACCGACAAGGGGGTGCCCGCTGCCCTGGTGATGGCGGCCACCCGCAGCGTGCTGCGAGCCTCCGCGCAGCGACTGGTCGACCCCGGGGCGGTCCTCGAGCGGGTCAACGAGCACCTGTGCCCCGACATGCCGGAGAAGATGTTCGTCACCTGCCTGTACGGCGTCCTCGAACCCACCACCGGGCACTTCCGGTTCGCCAACGCGGGCCACGACCTCCCGTACGTCAAGACCGCGGACGGCTCGGTGGAGCTGCGCGCCCGCGGGATGCCACTGGGGCTGATGCCGGGGATGTTCTATGAGGAAAAGGAGGCGGTCCTCGCACCAGGCGAGTCGCTGCTGCTGCACTCCGACGGTGTGGTCGAGGCGCACGATCCGGAAGGCGCGATGTTCGGGTTCCCGCGGCTCAAGGAGGCCGTGGCGCGGTACCCCGGCGGCGGCGAGCTCATCGACCGGGTGCTCACCGACCTGCGCGAGCACACCGGCACAACCGCCGAGCAGGAGGACGACATCACGATGGTCACGCTTGCCCGCTCGCCCAGCGCGGCCCACCCGACAATCGGTGTAGGTCCAACGCACCAGCTGGTGGAGTTCGAGGTGCCGAGCGCCGAGGGCAACGAGCGGTTGGCGTTGCAGCGGGTGAGCGCGATCGTCACACCGCTCGGACTCGACCAGGCCCGGCTCAAGCGGCTCGAGACCGCCGTCGGCGAGGCCACCATGAACGCGATGGAGCACGGCAACGGCTACCGGGTCGACCAGCCGGTCACGGTGCGCGTGCTCACCGAGGCCAACCTCGTCCGTGTCCAGATCACCGACCTCGGCGGCGGCGCACCGGAGCGCGAGACCGAGGAGCCCGACATCGAGGCCAAACTCGCCGGGCTGCAGCGCCCGCGGGGCTGGGGGCTGTTCCTGATCAAGAACATGGTCGACGAGGCGCACGAGACCAGTGACGGCGCAGAGCACACGCTCGAGCTCGTGATGCATCTCGACGATGTCAGCGCGGTACCCGACGAGGGAGGCGAACAATGACCACCAGTGACGTGACGATGCCCGTGCGGCGCCGAGACGGTGCGGCCGTCATCGACCTGCAGGGCGATGTCAACGGCCGGGCCGAGCATTCGCTGAACGCCGCCTGGGAGGAAGCGACTCGGACCACGCCGGACGCGGTCGTGCTCAACTTCGAGACCGCCGGCTACATCAACTCCACCGGGATCGCGCTGATCGTCGGTCTGCTCGCCATGGCCCGCGCTCGCGGCATTTCGATCCGGGCCTACGGCCTCACCCCCCACTACCGAGAGATCTTCGAGATCACCCGGCTTGCGGACTTCTTGGCAATCAACCCCGACGAGGACAGCGCCGTCCGCGGCGCAGAGGGAGCAACACATGCCTGACGCGACAGCGACGTTCGGCGTACGACGGCACGGACCGGCCAGCGTTGTCGATATCCGCGGTGACGTGACCTCCGGTTCCGAGGCAGTGCTCATGAGCGCCTACGACCAGGCGGGCGACGCCAAGGCAATCGTGCTCAACTTCTCGGAGCTGTCGTACATGAACAGCGGCGGGATCGGGCTGCTCGTCACCTTGTTGGTGCGTGCCAACCGGCACTCGCAGCAGCTGCTGGCCTACGGCCTGTCCGACCACTACCGCCAGATCTTCGAGCTGACCCGCCTCGACGAGGCTGTCGGCATCCACGACTCCGAGCGATCGGCGCTCAGCGCGGCCGGCGCGAGCTAGGCAGGAGAGGACCCTCATGAGTGAGCAAGGCGACCGGCCAGTCGAGACCGTCGAAGAGCAGAAGGCCGCCGCGCGGGACGCGACCTACTGGGCCAAAACGGTCTCCAGACTGAAGGTCTCGGACGTACCCGACGGGGCGATCAACCTCAACGTCACGGGCAAGCGGCTCGCCGGCCCGATCCAAGGCTTCGGCAAGATGTGGCAGAAGACCTATCAGGTACGCCTGCCCCGCGAACAGGTGTCGGCCACCGATCTGATCGCCACCTGGAAGCAGCGCTTTCCCGAGTTCTGGCCGGAGGGCAACCGGTTCTATGCGCCGCTGACCGGCATCTCCCCCGGCGAGGTCGCACTGCTCAACGTCACCCTGCCCGGCAGGATGAAGCTGTCCACCGGGGTGATGGTGCTCTACGCCGACGAGGAGTCGTTCACGCTCATGACGCCGCAAGGCCACATGTTCGCCGGCTGGATCACCTTCAGCGCCACCGAGTGTGCCGGTGAGACCGTCGCCCAGGCGCAGGTGCTCATGCGGGCCTCCGACCCGATCTTCGAGCTGGGCTTGACAATGGGCGGGCACGAGCAGGAGGACAGGTTCTGGCAGCACACGCTCTCCAGCGTTGCCAGCGCCGTCGGTTCGCCCCAGGCCACCGTGGACGTCCAGGTCGTGTGCGTCGACAAGCGCCGGCAGTGGTCGAGGTGGACAAACGTCTGGCACTCGTCGGCCATCCGGTCCAGCCTCTACATGCTCGGTGCGCCGATCCGGGGGCTGCGAGTGATCGCACGCCGCGGGCGGGCCGTTGGCTGACCTTGGTTCGCATGACGCGGTCGTCGTCGGAGCCGGGCCAAACGGCCTGGCCGCGGCGATCGTGCTCGCGCGCGCCGGACGCTCGGTCACGGTCGTCGAGGCAGCGGAGACGATCGGGGGGGGTTCGCGCTCGGCCGCGTTGACGCTGCCCGGGTTCGTGCACGACGTGTGCTCGACCGTGCACGCCTTGGTGCTTGCCTCGCCATTCCTGCGCGACCTCCCGTTGTCTGAGCACGGGTTGGAGCTGGTGCACCCGGAGATCCCACTGGCTCATCCCCTGGACGACGGGACCGCGGTGCTCATGCGGCGCGGGGTGGCGGAGACGGGTGCGTCGATCGGCGGCGCCGACGCCCGCTCGTATCGCCGACTGATGGGCCCGTTGACCCGCAGTGCTGACGGCCTGATGAGCGAGCTGCTCGGGCCATTGCGCCCGCCGCGGCACCCGATCGCGATGGCGCGCTTCGGCCTGGTGGGGCTGCGCTCGGCTGAGGCACTCGGCCGGTCGCGCTTCTCCCAGGTTCGCGGACGGGCCCTGCTGGGCGGGGTCGCCGCCCACTCGATGCTGCGCCTCGACCAGGTACCCAGTGGTGCGGTGGCGCTAGTGCTGATGATGGCGGGCCACGAGGTGGGCTGGCCGTTCGCCCGCGGCGGCTCACAACGCGTCGTCGATGCGCTCGCTGCGTACCTGCGGTCGCTGGGCGGTGAGGTCGTCGCGAACCACCGGGTCACGACAGTGGACGAGCTCGATGGCGCCCGAGCCGTTGTCTTCGACGTCACCCCGCGCCAGGTCCTCGCGCTGGCCGGGCACCGGCTGCCCGGCCGCTACTGCCGGGCGCTTGGCCGGTTCCGCTACGGCCCCGGGGTCTTCAAGCTGGACTGGGCATTGTCTGGTCCCATCCCGTGGCGCGCCGCCGACGCCGGCCGGGCGGGCACAGTCCACCTCGGCGGCACGTTCGAAGAGGTCGCCGCCGCCGAGGCCGAGGTCACCAGCGGCCGGGTACCGCAGCATCCGTACGTGCTCTTGACCCAGCCCACGCCTACAGATCCTTCGCGAGCACCGGTGGGCCAGCACGTCGGGTGGGCCTACTGTCACGTACCGCCTGGCTGCACCGAGGACATGACGGAGCGGATCGAGGACCAGGTCGAGCGGTTCGCCCCTGGCTTCCGTGACCTGATCCTCGCCCGGTCGACCATGGCTCCGGCGCAGATGGAGGTCTACAACGCCAACTACGTCGGCGGGGACATCAACGGCGGACTGCAAGACCTGCGCCAGCTGTTCACCCGTCCGGTGGCCCGGCCCGTGCCCTACACCACTCCCGACCCGCGGCTATTCCTGTGCTCCTCGTCCACCCCGCCCGGGGGCGGCGTGCACGGCATGGGGGGATACTTCGCCGCACAGGCGGTACTTCGCCGGCTCGCCAGGTCCGGCGGCTGAGCGCCCGCCCGCAGCGGCGAGCGGCACACCGATCTCGGCGCGGTCGGCAAGTGGTGGGCGAACGTCTCACCCCGCCCTGGGACTCAGCCACTCGAACCGCCAGCTCGTCTGGCTGTATGGCGCCTTGCCGAAGCCGAAGACGACGCTCGGATGCACCACAAGCACCATCTCCTGTCCAGAACTGCCACAGTGCCGGGATTGCGTCGCTTCCGACTCCCGACGGGCGCAGACTCATCGGTGCCGCGCCGATCGCCCGTACGCCACGAGCAGACGTGGGCCGACAGACATCGGCGGTGCCGCGTCCTGCTGCGGTCCAGCGGTGAGAATGGACCATGAGCAATGTGCCGCTGCGTGACCATGCCCTGCTGTCCGACTGCGGCTCGTCCGCGCTGGTGACCGCGACCGGGTCGGTGGACTGGCTGTGCCTGCCGCGCTTCGACAGTCCGCCGGCGCTCGCCCGACTTCTCGACGACGCCGCCGGGCACTTCTCGCTCGCGCCGGTTGCCGACGGATGCACCACCGGGTGGCGGTACCGCCACCCGGGACTCGTGCTGGAGACGTCCTGGGCGTGCCCCGACGGTGAGCTGGTGGTGACTGACGCGATGGCACTGGGAGCACGTGAGCGGGGGCACGACCTCGGCCGGGAAGCCCCGGGGGTGCTCTTGCGACAGGTGCGGTGCAGCAAGGGATCGGCCGCCGTCCGGATCGAGTACGCACCGCGTCCGGAGTTCGGCCTCATCCACCCGCGGCTGATCGCAGAGCGGGGCTGCGTCGTGTCACACGGAGGGTCGACCGTGCTGGTCCTGAGCACCGACGTCGCCTTGGACGTCGACGGAGCCATGGCGACCGCGGTCGTCGGCCTCGAAGTCGGACAGACGCTGGAGTTCGCGCTGCAGCAGTGGGATGCGTGGGGTGCAGCACCCGAGCGCTGGAAGCCGCGCAAGATCCGGCGCCGGCTGGCGGCGACCGAGGAGTCGTGGCGCAGCTGGTCTGAGCTGCACCAGCGCTACGACGGTCCGCTGCGCGACCTGGTGCACCACAGCGGCGTGGTGCTGCAAGGGCTGACCTACGCGCGAAGTGGCGCGGTCGTCGCAGCCCCGACAACGAGCCTGCCCGAAGGTGAGGGCAGCGGGCGCACGTGGGATTACCGCTACACCTGGGTACGCGACGCCAGCATGACCTTGCAGGGCCTGTTCATCGCCGCGTGCCCCGACGAGGCACAGCGCTTCTTCGGCTTCCTCGCTCGTGCCACGGCGACCCAGCTCGACCGCGGAGTCGACCTGCAGATCATGTTCGGCATCGGCGGTGAGCGGGACCTGACCGAGCGCGAGCTCCCGCACCTGTCCGGCTGGCGTCACAGCGGCCCCGTACGCGCAGGCAACGGTGCATGGGGCCAGCGCCAGCTCGATGTCTATGGCTCGCTGCTCGACGCGGCGCACACCCTGCGCGAGCAGCTGGGCGAGCTGGACGAGGGGACACGGGGTTTCCTGGTGGCATCGGTCGAGGCGGCCGCGTCGCGCTGGCGAGACGACGACCAGGGCATCTGGGAAATCCGCGGCCCGGCCCGGCCGTACCTGCACAGCAAGCTGATGTGCTGGGTAGCACTCGACCGGGGCCTGGCCATGATCGACCAGCTGCGCTGCTCGGACCGGGCGGCGGCGTGGGCGGGTGCTCGCGACGAGCTGCGCACCACGATCCTCACCGAGGGCTGGAGCGAGGGCGCCGGGGCGTACACGCAGTACTTCGGGTCCGACGAGCTCGACGCCTCCGCGCTGCTGTTGGCCGGCAGCGGCATCGTCGCGACCGACGACGAGCGTCTGCGGTCGACGATCGACGCCATCGAGCAGGGATTGCGCGACGACCACGGGCTGATCTATCGCTACCGCGTCGACGACGGCTTCGACTCGGCCGAAGGCACGTTCCTGCTCTGCACCTTCTGGCTGGCGCAAGCGCTCGCCGTGACGGGCCAGGTCGAGCGATCGCGTCAGGTCCTGCAGCGTGCGGCCGACTGCGCCACCGAGCTCGGCTTGTTCTCCGAGCAGGTCGACGGGACGACCGGCGAGCTGTTGGGCAACTTCCCGCAGGCATTCAGCCACCTGGGTCTGGTCAACGCCGCGTATGCGTTGGCCGAGGCGGAGCGGCCGCCCGGTGATGCACGTCCATGATCCACAGACCGACTCACGGGTTGGAACTCATCAGCCCCGCGCGGTCCGCCGGTCAACCGCTCCGCATGCGGTGGCGCACACTGCGGACGGTCAGGAGGAGCCAGCATCCCCCGGCTGGGGCGGGAGACCGAACAGGCCGAACAGGCGGGTGTCGAGGAAGCTGGTGATCGCCTGCACCCGGCCACCCGACAGCTCGAGAACCTGCAGCGCGAACGGCTGGTAACCGCCGGAGCCGCTCACCCGGTAGTGGGCGAAGGCTGGCTGTCCGTTGGCCATGGTCGGTACCAGGCGCGACCCACGGCAGCCCGAGCCCGGACCGAGCATCCAGCGGGCGATGTCGTCGCGGCCGGCGAGCCACATCTCGTACGGCGGCATGTTCTGCGTCGCGTCTTCGTGCAGCAGCGCGACGAACGCGTCGATGTCATAGCTCTCGAACGCCTCGAGATAGCGGCTCAGCAGCTCCCGGTGCTCCTCGTCCAAGGGTTCCGCGGGCGACATCGGCGTCGGCTGGCGAGCCGCCAGCGTGGCCCGCGCCCGCTGCAGCGCGCTGTTGACCGACGCGACCGACGACTCGAGCAGCTCGGCGACCTCGTCGGCCTTCCAGCGCAAGACATCGCGCAAGATGAGCACAGCCCGCTGCCGCGCCGGGAGGTGCTGCAGGGCGGCCACGAAGGCCAGCCGGATCGACTCGCGCTCGACCGCGAGGTCGGCCGGGTCGCCGCCAGCAGGCATGACCTGGCCGTCGAGGATCGGCTCGACCCAGGTGGCCTCGGTCTGCCGAGCGGTGAGCGACGCCTCGACCGGCTGCCAGGCGGTGGCTGACAGATCCATCGGCCGGGCGCGGCGCTGGCGGCCGTCGAGCATGGTCAGGCAGACGTTGGTGGCGATCCGGTAGAGCCAGGACCGCAGTGCCGAGCGACCCTCGAAGCGGTCGATGCCGCGCCAGGCGCGGACCATGGTCTCCTGCACGGCATCGTCGGCGTCGAAGGCCGAGCCGAGCATCCGGTAGCAGTAGCCGGTGAGCTCACCGCGGTGCTCGGCCAGCCGGGGTTCCAGCTGGCTGGCGACGGTCGTCATTCGGTGCGTCCCTCCTCGGTCGGCGGCCGCCGACCGGTACGGGCACCAGTCCAGCACATCACGTCCACACAGCGGCAGCCTCGGCCGCGGATCTTCGGGCGGGCCGAGCGCTGAGGCTCGTGGCGCCGGAAGGTCCGCCCCGTGGCTAGCGCTCGCAGTCGTCGACGCTCTCGCCGTTGACGCAGGTGTCGGTGCCGAGCTCGCCGTCGAGGTCGTCCCTGCCGGCGCCGCCGTTGAGAAGGTCATCGCCCCTCTGGCCGTCGATCTCGTCGTTGCCACCCTCGCCGAACAGCCGGTCGTTGCCGGCGTCGCCGTCGATCTCCTCGGCGCCGGTGCCGCCGCACACCAGGTCACTGCCGCCACCGGCGTCGATGTCGTCGTTGCCGCCCAAGGCTGCGATCACGTCGCGTCCCGGTCCGGCGTCGATGACGTCGCGGCCCGCCGTGCCGGTGATCGTCGCCGCCTGCCCACGGCAGGTCGCGCCACCACTCGCGTCGCTGGTCGTGGTCAACGCCACGACCGAGAGCGACGCGATGGCCACTGCTCCCGCGAGACCGCCGATGATCCGTGATCCCTGCAGCTTGCTGATCCGCATGGTGTCCTCCTCGCTCGCCGCGCCTGCCTGGCGCCTGCGGCTCATCGTGCGCGCTGGCGGAGGGCAGCAACCAGTGTCCGTCGGTACTAGCACCCGGCCGCCCCCGCGATGAGTTCGAGCGCCTCGTCCACGTGCTCGCGGTGGGTACGGAAGGCAAGGATGCTCAGCCGCAGCGTGAGCCGGCCGTCGAGCCGGGTGCTCGACAGCCACACCCGTCCCGACTCGTGAATCCTGGCCAGCAGAGCCTGGCTGGCATCGTCACCGTCGCGGTGTCGGAACACCACCGTGGACAGCTCGGGTTGCTCAGGCACCTCCAGGGCGGCGATCCTCGAGAGCACGTCGTGGGCGTCTGCGGCCAGATCGAGCTTTTCGTCCAGCGCCGCCCGGAACGCGTCTATCCCGTGCAGGTGCAGCGGCAGCCACAGCCGCAGCCCGCGCCACTCGCGGGTCAGCTCGGTACCCATCGAGGCGTAGTCGGGCAGCTGGCCCGACCGCAGGTCCTGCAGGTAGTCACCGGGATCGGCGTCGGTGTGCCCGGCCACGAGGGTCGCGGGTTCGCGCACCAGCAGCACGCCGGTGCCGTACGGCAGGAACAGGCTCTTGTGGGGGTCGAGTGACACCGAGTCGGCTCGCTCGATGCCGCGTAGCCGGGCGCGGCCACGAGACGTGAGCTGGAAGAACCCGCCGTAGCAGGCGTCGACGTGCGTCCACAGCCGGTGCTCGGCCGCCACGTCTGCCACGGCGCCGAGTGGGTCGACGACGCCGGAGTTGGTCGTGCCAGCATTGGCAACGACCAGGAAGGGGCGCCGTCCACCCGACCTGTCCTCGACGACTGCCGCGGCCAGCGCCTCCGGATCGAGCCGGCGCCCGTCTGATGTCGCCACCGGGCGGACTGCGTCGCGGGGCAGGCCGGCGATGCGTGCCGCCTTGCGTACGCAGTGGTGCGCCTGGTCGGACAGATAGAGCCGAGCGCCGGTCGAGTCGTCGCCCAGATGTGCCTCCCTGGCGGCGACGAGCATCGACAACATCGCCTGCGACCCACCCGTGGTGGTCAACCCGCCTGTACCGGCCGGCAGCCCGAACAGTTCGGCCAACCACCGCAGCACGCTCTCTTCGATGCTCACCAGCCCCGGCGCGAGGTCGCCGATGGCCGTGTAGCGGTTGACGGTGCGGGCAACCGTCTCGGCCACCGCCGAGCTGACCAGGCCGCCGCCGGGGATGTAGCCGAAGAACCGCGGTCCGGCCGGGTTGCCTCCGACCGCGGCTGCCGCCATCACCAGGTCGAGCAGCTCGTCAGCCGACCGTGGCGTCTGCGGGGGCGGGTCGTCCAGCCCCGCGGGGAGCGGACCCGTGCCGAGGGCGGGCGCCGCCGCCAGGTCGTCGACGAACCCACCCAGCCGGTGGGCGACCCGGCTGAGCAGCGCTCCGACCTGCTGCCCGTCGAGCTCGAGCCCGGTCACACCAGCTCCGCGACCGCGGCGACGAGCCGCCGCACGTCGTCGCCGCTGGTGTAGGGCGCCAACCCGGCGCGGTTGCCGCCGGCCTCGCCCAACCCGAGCCGCTGCGCAGCCTCGAGGGCATAGAAGCTGCCGCCGGGCACGTTAATCGCCTGGTCGGCCAGTCGCTGGTGCACGTCGGCCGGTGACCGGTCCCCCACGGTGAACAGCGCGGTCGGCGTCCGCCGCGCAGGGTGTCCGTACAGCCGCACTCCGCCGATCTCGGCCATCCCCCTGAGCAGCGCGCCGAACAGCTCGTCCTCGTGCGCCTCCACTGCAGCCATCGACGCAAGCAGCCGTTCCCTGCGGCTCCCGCTGCCAGCTGCCAGCTCGGCGATGAAGTCCACCGCCGCGCTCACTCCCGCCAGCAGCTCATAAGGCAGCGTGCCCAGCTCGTACCGCTCGGGGACGGCGTCGGTCTGCGGCAGCAACCGGGGCGGGTCGAGCCGCTCGAGCAGCTGGGGGTCGGCGGCGAGCACGCCGAGGTGCGGGCCGAAGAACTTGTACGGGGAGCAGACGAAGAAGTCGGCGCCCGTGCCCGGCGCATCGACCGGCGCGTGCGGCGTCAGGTGCACCCCGTCGACCTGGACCAGCGCGCCCACCGCGTGGGCCGCGTCGCTGATCGCGACGGTGTCGGGACGGGTGCCGAGCAGGTTGGACGCCCCGGTAACCGCGACCATCCGGGTCCGCTCGCTGAGCAGGCTGGTCACGGCCTCGACCGGCAGCTCGCCGGTCGCCACGTCGAGCTCGGCCCAACGCACGGTGGCGCCCGCGAGCCTGGCCGCGTGCACCCAGGGCCGGATGTTGGCGTCGTGGTCGAGCCTGCTCACCACGACCTCGTCACCAAGGGTCCACCCGGCCGCCAGGGTCCGCGCCAGGTCGTAGGTCAGCTGCGTCATCGAGCGGCCGATGACCACGCCACGGGGATCGGCCCCGAGGAGGTCGCCGAGCGCCCGCCGCGCGTCGTGCACGATCGAGTCGGCTCGTCGCTCCGCTGTCGTGACGGTGCCCCGGTTGGAGATGCCGCTGCGCAGCGCGGCGGCAACTGCTTCGGCGACCTGGTACGGCACCTGCGAGCCGCCGGGACCATCGAAGTATGCGACACCGCCGGCAAGAGCGGGAAACGCGGCGCGGATGCTGGGCACGTCCAGCGGGGGCACGGGCGTCGACTCGGTCACGGGGCCTCACTGTCTGCGGTGCCGCCGGTCAGTGCCGAGGCGAACACCCCGGTCACCGCGGCGACGAGCGGATGGGTGGGCAGATCATCGACCAGCACGGGCAGCGGGAGGGACCAGTTGGGGCGCTGGGTCGCTCCGGGCAGGTTGGGACGAGCCCGCTGCGCCACGAGGTCCTCCAGCGTGGCAGTGAGCAGGGTCGAGGGCGCGCGGGCGAGAAGCCGGTGGGCGGCGATGACC
>JACCWP010000234.1 GCA_013697585.1 Nocardioidaceae bacterium | reverse complement strand
GCGCAGCAGCAAGCGGTCACCACCGGACACCACCAACCGGTCGCGGCGCGGGAAGAGTGCGTGCGCCGCCGACGCGGCCGCCTCAATGAGGCCGTCGGCCTGCTGAGCCCGGCGGCGCGCGTAGCGCTGCTGGCTCCAACCACCCGCCTTGGTCTTGCCCTGGACATAGCGGGTGCCGACCCGACTGTCGGTCACGGTCGTCCCCTCGGCGAGGCCTACCGCCCAGCCACCGCGCCGCACGAGCAGCAGCGCGTACGGGTGGGCCGCGCCAACCTGTCGCACCAGGCCGGGCACGTCCTCGTAGTCGGCGCGGTCGAAGACGAGGTCGATGGTGGCGGTTGCCCCGTCGACAGCTTGGAGCACCGGACGGTCCGCGTCGTCGCGGGTCATGGTCGGCGACCGTGACCCGTGCCGTGCGCTGAAGCGATCGACCCAGCCGGCAAAGCGCGTGGCCTCGACGTCGACCCAGCGAGTCATCGTGGCGGTGGGCGGTCGCAACGTCAGGCCGCCCGCCGGGGGTAGCCAGGCAGCAGCTCGTCGACCAGCGCGTCGATCGTTGGACCGGCGCCGACGGGCGACCCGTGCCGGGCCAGCGTCGCGTACATCGAGTCGGCGGGCACGACCGCTGCCTGCGTACCGATGCCGCCACCCGGCACCCGGCGGGCCAGGCCTCGACCGCGGACCTCGGTCACGGCCTCGACCACCAGGCAGACCACGAGGTGTGCCCAGGCCAGCCAGACGACCACCGACAAGATCAGCAGGATGGTGTCGGTGCCGACCTGCTCGGTGAACCACGACGTCGACGGCGGCTCGGTCGGCCACGGCGGGTCGAAGGCCCGGAGCAGCAGCCACGGCACGCCCAGGACGATCGCGAGGGTGCCGCCCAGCGCCAGCAGCCCCAGGCCCACCTCGGCGGCTCGGCTCGGTGGCCCGCCCACGGACAGCCGGGTCTGTGCCGGTCGCCTGCCAGTAGTCGAAGCCACGGCACTCACCTCCCGCGCGGGATGGTTCAGAGACCGCGCACCACCATCATGCCTGCCGCGAGGGTCACCCCGCCGAATCGCCAGTCGGAATAGTTGGTGCCGACCACCTGGTGATCGGAACATGCTGGTAGGTGCCGTTGACCCGCGGGATCTGGGTGGGCGCGATGCTGGGCAACGCATCGGGTAGCTGTGCTGGGCCCGCGCCCACAGCAGGTCGACCAAGTTGTCGTTGCCCCCGTCGGGCAGGCCCTCATCGACCTTGGCGGTGTCCCACTCCATCCGGATCGACACGTCCGGCCCCACCGTCGACGCTGCGAGCGTCGTGAATCTGGCAGTCGGGAGAGGACCTGTGCGACGAAGTCACGAAGCTCCGCTTCCGCCTCGCCGGCCACCGCGTCTGCCTCGTTGTCCCCCAATCAACGACCCAGCTCGACGGATTGGTTGCCCGCCAGCGGCGACTCGCCTCAGATCGAGAAGCCGAGGGCTCGCAGCTGCTCGCGACCGTCGTCGGTGATCTTGTCCGGACCCCACGGCGGCATCCACACCCAGTTGATCGCGAAGTCGTCGACCAGGCCTTCGAGGGCCTGGCGGGTCTGGTCCTCGATCACGTCGGTGAGCGGGCAGGCCGCGGAGGTGAGCGTCATGTCGATGGTCGCCGTGATTCCTTCGGGGTTGCGGTCCGCGTGGACGCCGTAGACCAGGCCCAGGTCGACGACGTTGATGCCGAGCTCGGGGTCGACGACGTCGCGCATCGCCTCGGTGAGGTCGTCGAGGCTCGGCTCGGACCGGTACGCGGCCGCAGGCGTCAGGTCGACCTCCGGCAGGTCGGAGTGGTCTGGCTGCTGCCCGGTGGGTGATTCGGTCTGCTGTTCGGTCACGCTGTCTCCTCCTTCGACATGGGTGCGCGAGTCGCTTGTGCGACTGCGTCCTTCCAGGCCATCCAGCCCAGCAGCGCGCACTTGATCCGGGCCGGGAACTTCGCGACCCCGGCGAACGCGACCGCGTCCTCGAGGGTGTCCTCGTCGGGCTCCACCGCGCCGCGGCCCTGCATCAGCGTGAGGAACTCGTCGTGCAGGGTCATCGCGTCCGCCACCGGCTTGCCGATGACCAGGTCTGACATCACCGACACCGATGCTTGGCTGATCGAGCACCCCTCGGCGTCGTACGAGACGTCGGCGACGGTGTCGCCGGCAGTCGTGCCGGACAGGTGCACGCGCAGCGTGATCTCGTCGCCGCAGGTCGGGTTGACGTGCCGCGTCTCGGCGTCGTACGGCTCGCGCAAACCCGCGTGGTGGGGCCGCCTGTAGTGGTCGAGGATGATCTCCTGGTAGAGGGCGTCGAGACTCATCACGCCACCTTGAAGTACTTGCGGACCCGGTGGATTCCGTCCACCAGCGTGTCGATCTCGGTCTTGGTCGTGTAGAGGTAGGCCGACGCGCGCGTCGACGACTGCACGCCGAACCGACGGTGCGCCGGCTTGGCGCAGTGGTGACCGGCTCGCACCGCCACGCCATAGGAGTCGAGCACCTGGCTCACGTCGTGCGGGTGCACCCCGTCGACCACGAAGCTCACCGCGCCCCCCCGATCGACGGCCTCGGTCGGGCCGAGGACGGACACCCCGCTTATGCTGCGAAGTCCCTCTAGCGTGTAGGCCGTGATCGCGTGCTCGTGTGCGGCCACCGCTGCCATCCCGAGACCGCTGAGGTAGTCGGCTGCCGCACCGAGGCCGATGGCCTCGGCGATGGGTGGGGTGCCGGCCTCGTACTTCGCCGGCGGCGGCGCCCACGTGGAGCCCTCCATCCGCACGGTCTCGATCATCGAACCGCCGCCCAGAAACGGCGGGAGCTCCTCCAACAGCTCGCGGCGACCCCAGAGCACGCCGATCCCGGTCGGTCCGACCATCTTGTGGCCGGTGAACGCCACGAAGTCGGCACCGGTCCCTGCCACGTCGACCGGGAGCTGCGGCACGGCCTGGGAACCGTCGACCACGACCAGCGCCCCGACCTCGTGCGCCCGTCGGGCAATATCGGCCACCGGGTTGACGGTGCCGAGCATGTTGGACACCCATGCAACCGACACCACCTTGGTTCGCTCAGTGATCAGCGCGTCGACGCCGGACAGGTCGAGCCGGCCCTCGTCGGTCAGTCCGAACCAGCGCAGCGTCGCGCCGGTGCGCTCGCACAACAGCTGCCACGGAACGATGTTGGAGTGGTGCTCCATCTCGGTGATGACGACCTCGTCACCCGGGCCGACCCGGCGGGCACCGTCGGCCCACGCCAGCACGCCCGCCACCAGGTTGAGCGACTCCGAGGCGTTCTTGGTGAAGACCACCTCGGCCGGGTCGGTGGCGCCGACGAAGGTCGCCACCGTCGCTCGCGCTGCCTCGTAGTCGGCCGTGGCCGCGTCACCCAGCTGGTGCACGGCTCGGCCGACGTTGGAGTTGCGCCACCGGTAGTGCTCGTCGAGCGCCCGGAGCACCTGCTCGGGCTTCTGCGAGGTGTTGGCGCTGTCGAGGTAGACCAGCGGACGGTCGTCGGCGAGCCGCCGGGCCAGGATGGGGAAGTCGGCGCGTACGCGCTCGACGTCGTAGCCCACGGTCGCGGCGATCATGCCAGTGGTCATGATGTCGAGGCGGCCTTGGTGTAGCGGTCATAGCCCTCGGCCTCGAGCCGCTCGGCCAGCTCGGCGCCGCCCTGCTCGGCCACCCGGCCGGCGACGAACACGTGCACGAAGTCGGGTCTTATGTAGCGCAGGATGCGGGTGTAGTGGGTGATCAGCAGCACCCCCCGGTCGCCCTGGGCACTGAACCGGTTGACGCCCTCCGAGACGACCTTGAGCGCGTCGATGTCGAGGCCGGAGTCGGTCTCGTCGAGGATCGCGAACCGCGGGTTGAGCAGCTCCAGCTGGGCGATCTCGTTGCGCTTCTTCTCCCCACCGGAGAACCCCTCGTTGACGTTGCGCTGGGCGAACTCGCGGTCCATGCCGAGGGCATCGAGGGCCGCCCCCATCTCCTTGACCCAGGTGCGCAGCTTGGGCGCCTCACCGTCGAGCGCGGTCTTGGCCGTCCGCAGAAAGTTCGAGACCGACACGCCGGGGACCTCGACCGGGTACTGCATCGCCAGGAACAGTCCGGCACGGGCGCGAGCGTCGACGCTCATGTCGAGCACGTCGACCCCGTCCAGGGTGACGGTGCCAGTGGTGACCTGATAGCGGGGGTGGCCAGCGATGGAGTAGGCCAGGGTGGACTTCCCAGAGCCGTTGGGTCCCATGATCGCGTGCGTCTCGCCAGAGCGGACGGTCAGGTCGACGCCGCGGAGGATCTCCTTGGCGCCGTCGTCGGTGTCGACCGAGACGTGCAGGTCGCGGATGTCGAGAGTGGCCATCGGGAAGTTCAGTGCTCCTGTCGGTTCGGTGGGTCAGGGTGCTCGAAGTGCTGGGGTGGTGACGTCGACGAGCACGTCGTCGGCGTCGAGACGAACCGGATAGACCGGTACGGGTTCGGTGGCAGGCAATCCGATCGGGCTACCGGTACGCAGGTCGAAGCGGGAGCCGTGCAGCCAGCACTCGAGCGTGCAGCCCTCGACCTCGCCCTCGGACAGCGCGATCGCCGCGTGCGAGCACTCGTCCTGGATCGCGTACACGCCCTCGGGGCAGCGCACCAGTGCCACCTCGACGCCATCGACCTCGACGGCGACAGGCTTGCCCTCGACCAGGTCGGCGACCCCGCACGCCCGCTGGAACGCCATCACGCCACCCCGGCCGGGGGCAGTCCGACGTTCTCGGCGAGCTCGGCCTCGAGGGCTGCCATCAGCCGCTGCTCGACCTCGGGCACACCGAGCCGGCGGACGATGTCGGCGAAGAAGCCGTGCACGACGAGCCGCTTGGCCAGCTCGGGCGGGACGCCGCGGCTGCACAGATAGAACAGCTGCTCGTCGTCGAAGCGACCAGTGGTGCTGGCGTGGCCTGCCCCCTTGATCTCGCCGGTCTCGATCTCGAGGTTGGGTACGGAGTCGGCCCGTGCCCCGTCGGTGAGCACGAGGTTGCGGTTGGACTCGTAGGTCTCGATGCCCTCGGCCACCTTGCGGATCAGCACGTTGCCGACCCACACCGAGTGCGCGCCGTCGCCTTGGAGGGCACCGCGGTAGTCGACGTTGCTCCGCGTGTGCGGTGCGTTGTGGTCGACCAGCAGCCGGTGCTCGATGTGCTGACCCGCGTCGACGAAGTAGACGCCGTACATCACGATCTCGCCGCCGGGGCCGGTGTACTCAGCCGACTCGACCAGCCGCACCAGGTCGCCGCCGAGGCTGGCCTGGAAGGAGCGCACCTGCGCATCGCGACCGACCTGGATGCCGACGTGGCCGAGGTGCACCGCGTCGTCGTCCCACAGCTGCAGGGACGCGAAGTCCAGCTGGGCGTTGTCGCCGACGATGACCTGCACGCTGGCCGCGTAGCGGGCGCTGCCGGTGTGCTCGATCACCACCGTCGCCTTGGCGTGCGCCCCGACCCGCACGACGACGTGTCCCCAGACGGTCTCGTCGATGGACGTGCCGGTGAGCCGCAGGACGATGGGCTGGTCGAGCTCGGCCTCGGCAGGGACGTCGAGCAGCAGGGCACCCCCGCTGCGAGCCACGGCGAGAGCGGCCGGCAGGTCGGCGGGCGCAGTGCCGCCCAGAGATACCGCGTCGTCGGTCGACAGCTCCCGCACGCGCACCGAGGCAGGGCCCTCGAGCTCCACCTTGAGGTGCGCCTCGGACGGCTCACCGTCGAGGAGTCCGCGCAGCCGCTTGAGTGGCGTGAACCGCCACACCTCCTCGCGCCCGGTGGGCAGCGCGTGGTCGGCCAGGTCGTACGACGCGACCGGGTGCAGGTGGCTCTCGACCGTCTCGACGGCGTGCTGCACAGCCGTGGGCTGGGTTGTCACTCTTGGAGACCGCTTCCTGTGCTCGGGTGTGACGGGCGAGGTGCTGGTCGGAACGGGTCAGCCGACTGCACCCTCCATCTGCATCTCGATCAGCCGGTTGAGCTCCAGCGCGTACTCCATGGGCAGCTCACGCGCGATCGGCTCGACGAAGCCGCGCACGATCATCGCCATCGCCTCGTCCTCGCCCATGCCCCTGCTCATCAGGTAGAAGAGCTGGTCGTCGCTCACCTTGGAGACGGTGGCCTCGTGGCCCATCGACACGTCGTCCTCCCGGACGTCCACGTACGGGTAGGTGTCGGAGCGGCTGATCTGGTCGACGAGCAGCGCGTCACACTTCACGGTGCTCGCGGAGTGGTGCGCGCCCTCCTGGACCTGGACCAGCCCGCGGTACGACGTACGCCCGCCGCCACGAGCCACCGACTTCGAGATGATGGTCGAAGACGTGTGCGGCGCGGAGTGGACCATCTTCGCGCCC
>JACCWP010000211.1 GCA_013697585.1 Nocardioidaceae bacterium | reverse complement strand
GTCGATCGCCAGCCGGAGACCAGGGCTCGGACGAGCAGCTGATCGAGCTCGGCCATGTGGGCCGCGTGCCGGGCCAGCCCGGTGTCGGCGTGATACCAGAGCACGGCGTCGACGACGGCCTGCTTTGGTGGCTCTTCAGCCTCAGAACCGTGCGTCGCAAGACGAGCCCCACGTGGCAACCCACAACGCCCTGCCGAGCGAAGACCGTCCTGCTCGACGCGTTCCGCAGGACCCGTCCGGTAGACGTTCCGGGACAGGGTCGCTATGCGAGGTCGGGCCCGAACGACCGCCGCGCCGGTGACCAGCACGCAGACGGAGCGGCGGCTGACGAAGGCGCTGTCGTCCGGCCGGAGAGGCCGGATTGACTGTCCTTGCGACCGTTCGTCGCGATCCGAGGCAGGTGAGCGACCGCACGCTCTGCGGCTGTCATGCGCGTGGGGACCGCGTCATCTCGTCGATGGTGGACGCGTTGGCGACGCGGGGGATCGTGCCTGCGAGTGAACGCATCGGTGACGGCCTCTGTCACCGCAGCGACGTCGAGGTGGAGCCGGTCGGCAACCCGGGCGACCTGACGGGCGATCTGGTCGGCGGGGAAGCCAGCGATGACATGCGCGGCGTGCCGGTTGGCGACGACCAGTTGCTGAGCGTCGCTGAGGTCGTGTGCGGCGATCGCGTGGTCCACGACCGCGTCGGCCAGAGGACGGGTCGGTTGATCGAGGACAGCGGCCAGTTCACCGTTGCCGGCGGCGGCCAGAGCGGCTGGGTCAGTCCCATCGGGCAGCTGGACACACTCAGGGCGTGGGTAGGCGACGCGGAGCAACTCGTACGCGTGGACGGTCGCCTCCCGACCGGCCGGGTCAGCGTCGAGAGCGACGGCGACCCGGGCTGCGTGGTCGGCGAGCACCGCCACCTGGCGATCGGTCAGCGCCGTGCCGCACGGTGCCACTGCGGCGGTGTCGGGCCGAACGCCGGCGACGGCGAGGACGTCGAAGGGTCCCTCGACGATCAGCGTTCGCCCCCGACCGATGGTCTGGCTCTGCTCGGCCAGCCCGAACAGGACGTCGCCCTTGCTGAACGCCGCGGTGCTGGCGGTGTTGAGGTACTTCGGCACATCAGGTGACGCGCTCGGAGCGGCGCGCCCGATGAACCCGACCGTGCCTCCGTCGGGCCTGCGGATCGGCAGCATGATCCGATCGCGGAAGCGATCGACCACGTTGCCCTTCCGCGAGGTCATCGCCAGGCCGGCGTCCAGAAGGTCGGAGTCAGTGAACCCGCTCGCGCGCAGGTGCTCGACCAGGCTGGTCCAGCGGTTCTCGGCGTAGCCAACCTGCCATGGCGACTCCGCTTCGAGGACATGGCCGGTGCCGCGGTCAACCAGGTACTGACGAGGCCCGGCTTGGTCGGGGCGTCGCAACAGCTCGCCCCACCAGGCGGCTGCAGCGGCGTTCGCCGCTAGAGTTCGATCCACGATTCGGCCAACGTCAGTGCCGAGCGGCTGGCGGCCGGGGGTACCGCCTGTGGCGAGTGCTTCTGCGCGCCCCCGCAGCGCAGCCGTACGACTCAGACCGACTTCAGTGCGATGGATGGCGGGTAGCGAGTCCCTTGCAGCGGGTCGCACCGTCTCGTCCGCGGTCGCAAGCACGTGGCGGGCGGTTCGAAGCACGTGTACGGCACTGCGCTGCACGATGTCGACCACGTCCGCGTGGCTGCCAGCGGTTGCCGCCCACTGTGCGACGTACGGGAACGTGTAGCCGGCAACGTCCAGGCCGCGAGCGGCGGTGACGAGGTAGGCAACCGACTCGGCCTCGACCTCGGCGGAGCCGCGACAGATCCGGGTGTCGCGGGCCGCCAGCGCGTCCGGTCCGTGCATGAGCACGTGCCCGAGCTCGTGGGCGAGCGTCTTTACCGCCTGTGCGTCGTCGACGTCGTCGCGGATCACGACCCGGTGATCGACGAAGTCGGTGTAGCCGTTCCGCTCGCCGACGCACGGCCCTCGCTCCAGCGTGAAGCCCCGGCCATCGACTTGGGCGGCGAGCTGGTCCCACAGCGCCCCGGGTGCCTCCCCGATGAGCAGTTTCGGTCGCTCGGGTTGTGGCAGCGGTTCTCCGCTGGTCTGACTGATGTCGAACACGTGCGCCACACGGAACCCGACCACCTGCCGGTCGTCGCGATCCGCGCCCGCGTGTTCCGCTGCCGACCCGTCGCCACCACTGGCGGCTGATGCGGCCGCGTCTCCAGGTTCGTCGCGACCGTTACCGCGGCCTACGACGGGCGCGAGGATCTGGATGCCGTGCTCCCCCTTGTCCACCTGACGCCCGAGCTGACGCCATACCTGATAGCCGGCGACGTGGGTGGCGTCGGGCCGCTGCGCGCAAATGAGCAGCGTGTTGTTGAACGAGTACGAGTGAAATCGGCTGGCCACGTGCAGCCAGGTGGCCCACTCGTCGCTGCTGGCCAGGCGCTCGACGCCAGCGGTCAGTTGGGCATGCAGCTCGGCGAGCTTGTGCTCGCGGCGTTCGCGGGCTGCTCGTTCGGCCTCGGCTGACGATTTGCGGCGGACCGTCGGCTCACACCTCCCGAGGCGAGTCGGACGTGAGCTGTTCGAGGATCGCCTGGTGGCGCTCTACGCTGCGGGTCAGGTCGTCGATTTGGGCCTGGAGCCCTTCAATCAACTCCAGCTGGCCCGCGTCTGTTGCTCCTCGCCACGCCCGCTCGCTCGCGGCGTCCTGCTCGCGGCGCACCCCGCGCGTGTGGTCGTCGTTCATGACATCGCTCCTCTACCGACGCCGCGGGTTCCGCGGCTGTGTCGGACGGACCCGCGTCGCTTCCGCTGCCCGCGTGACTTGCGGCGGTGAGCTGGGGACGGCGGGCAGGTAGCGCATCGCCCGCTCAACCGGGCTGAGCGACCGGTCGGCGTCGGCGCGCCAGGTCTCGGCCTCCTGCGGGTCACTCACCGAGGAGCCAGCGGCGGGCTCGTCCAGACGCAGCGCGGGGTCATCCCCTGCCGGGGTATCGACAACCGCGCGGTCGTCCACACGATCGGCCGACACGGCGAGCTCGGTCCCAAGGGCAACGCCGACTGGAGGGCAGGGCGCGAGCCGGACGGTTGCGGGCGGGCGGTGCGGGTGGGGTCCCAGCCGGCGTTGGTCGCGGTCGTGACCATGTTCCGCATCGCCTCCGGCGCGGGCAGCCCGGCCATCCGGGCGTCGTCGTACAGCCGCATCTGGCTGGGCCACCGGCGGCGCATCTCGGCCTCCGCGCGCTGAGCACTCGCGGCGGCGCCTCGGTCGTGCTCTTGCCAGGTCGTTGCCGTTGCCCAGGTCTCGAAGAGCTCGGTCGGCGCGGCAGCGCGTACCCAGGCCCGGTCGTCGGCCCGTTGCCAGGTCGGCAGCGCCTGGTCCCGTTCGGACTTCAGTTGGCGGGCTGCGTCGGCGGCCGCCCGCACCTCAGCCTCGGCGCCGGCGCGCTCGGCGTGTTCGCGCCGCTCGGCTCGCATCACTCGTACGCGGGCAGTGGTCTCGATGCCTTGGGCCAGCAGGTACGGGACCTGCATGAGCGCCCGTTCGACCTCATCGACCGGGTCGTCGTTGTGGTTCATGTGGCCTCCTCGGACGTGTGGACAGTGCTGTCGGGACGATGGCCCCGGCAGACGGGCGGAGTGCATCGACCTCGATCCGCAGAGCGGTCGCGGACCGGTGCGCTGCCGCCGCCTGATCGACGCGTTGCACCGCGCGCTGGGCATCGGCTAACGCTTCGAGCGTGGACACCAGCTGGTGTACGACGAGCATCCACGCCGCCTTGTCGTCGCCCTGCGCGACTCGACCGGCCAGCGCGATTGCGCGCGCGGTACTGCGCAGATTCTGGGCGGTGCGGAGGTGATACCGGTGGGCGCCGCGATCAGGGGTCCGTCCCGCGCGGTCGGCGAGGTCGGCTGCCGAGGTGACCGCACGGTGGCGACGGCCATCGTGCGGACCGTCCCAGGCATACCCGAGAGCGGCGCCGACATCGGCCACCCCCGACTGCATCTCGTGGGCTAGCTGGGGGCTGGTCCGCAGCATCGATGTGACCTCGCGCATGGCCCGGCGAGCGTCGCGGTAGGTGTCGGCCCGCAGTCGTGGCTCACGTGGATGGGGAGCAACGGTCGGCTGCTGTTCATGCTTCCCGAAGAGGGTCGGCGTGCAACCACTGTCTGGACTCCGGCGGAAGTGAACCAGTTCCTACGCCTACACGAAGGACACCGACTCGGCCTGCTCTACCGGTTGGTGGCCGTCGCCGGGCTGCGC
>JACCWP010000183.1 GCA_013697585.1 Nocardioidaceae bacterium | reverse complement strand
GCCGACAGCAGTCGCGAGGTGGTGGAGCGGGCCAGGCCGCTCTCGGCCGCCAGCTCGGTGAAGCTGATCGGCTCGTCGGCCTGCACCACCAGGGCCACCAGAGCGGCGGCACGATCGATCGCCTGGGTGCCGGTGGTGCTCACGGGGTTAGCCCTGTCTCTCTTGAAACGGTCAACGGCGTCAGTTTCATCTAGTGGAACCTCAATCCCACATGATGAGGTTAGGATGCGGTCGAAGCAGGGTCAAGCGCACACCGCCAGGAGGACCGATGTTCCGCAACCGCATGCCGCGCTATGAGGTGCTCTCGGCAGACGCCATGCAGACGCTCGACGGCGGGTGGCGCCGGCTGCTGACCGAGGTGGGCGTGGAGTTCATGTCCGACCGGGCGCTGGCTCTGTTTCGCGAGGCAGGGCAGCGGGTCGAGGACAACACCGTGTTCCTCGACCCCGACTTCGTGCTGGAGCAGGTGGCCAAGGCGCCACGCGAGTTCGACATCCAGGCCCGCAACCCCCAGCGCAGCGTGCACATCGGTGGCGACGACATGACCTTCGGCGCGGTCTACGGCCCACCTTTCGTGCGCGAGGGCGATGTTCGCCGCGACGCGACGATGGACGACTTCCGCAACTTCGCCAAGCTGGCGCAGAAATTCGACGTGCTCGACTCGGCTGGTGGCGTCGTGTGCGAGCCCAACGACACCCCGCTCGACTCGAGGCACCTCGACATGACCTATGCGCTCATGACGCTCACCGACAAGCTCTTCATGGGCAATGTGGTGTCGGGGGTCAACGCACGTGACACCATCGCGATGAGCGAGATCCTCTTCGGGGGGCGCGAGGCCATCGAGCAGACGCCCACGTCGATCTCGCTGATCAACTGCAACTCCCCCCTGCGCTGGGACGACCGGATGCTCGACGCGCAGTTCGAGTACTCCGCGGCCGCGCAGCCGGTCGTGCTCACCCCGTTCCTGCTGATGGGCGCAATGTCGCCGGTAACCATCCCGGCCGCGCTGGTGCAGCAGATCGCCGAAGCGTTGAGCGGAATCGCCCTCTCGCAGCTGATTCGGCCCGGTTGTCCGGTGGTGTTCGGCTCGTTCCTGTCGACCATCGACATGCAGTCCGGCTCACCGACCTTCGGCACGCCGGAGTCGGCGATCGGACTGTTGTGCACCGGACAGATCGCCCGGCACTTCGGGCTGCCGTTCCGCAGTGGTGGCGCGATGACGTCGTCCCAGGTGACCGATGCGCAGGCAGGGTACGAGGCGCTGATGACGCTGCTGCCGACGTTCCTCGCGGGGGCCAACTGGGTCATGCACTCGGCGGGCTGGCTGGAGGGCGGCCTCGTCGCGGGATACGAGAAGTTCGTCGTCGACGCGCAGCTGGTCGAGATGCTGCAGCACGAGTTCACCCCGCTGGAGATCGACGAGGGCTCGCTCGCATTCGGCGCGCACGAGGAAGTCGGCCACGGCGGCCACTTCCTCGGCGCGATGCACACGATGGAGCGGTTCCGTACCTGCTTCTACCGGCCGTTCCTCAACAGCTCCGACAACTACGAGCGCTGGATGCGCGGCGGCGGCGTCGACACCGCCGGCCGGGCCGCCGCCCTCTGGCGCAAGCGGCTGGACGACTACGAGCAACCCCCGCTCGACGACGCCACCCGCGCCGAGCTCGAGGACTACGTCATTCGCCGGCGCGCGGAGCTCGGGGACTGACCGGCCGCACCTTTCGCTGGCTCACCAGCGAAAGGTGCGCTTCCCCTGCGAAACAACCCTGGGGAAGCGCATGCGACGCCGGGGAAGTGGGGGGCTGGCGGCGCGGCGGGTGCGTTCGCCACCTCCGCGACGCGGTCAGTCAGGGGCTCTGCGTACCCGACCCACGAAACCGTGCGTTCGAGTGCCCAGAGGGTGAGCCTCCCGCTACCGTGCGGTGACCGGACGTCCATTCGGGCAACTCGAGCAAGGGAGCATCTCGTGGCCTCTCGTCTCAACCCCTACATCAGCTTCGACGGCGATGCGCGCCAGGCTATGGAGTTCTATGAGCGCGTCTTCGGCGGCACCCTGACCCTGAACACCTTCGGTGAACTTGGTGACAAGGACGCCCCCGGGGCCGACAAGATCATGCACGGCATGCTCGAGACGGACGCTGGGCTGGCTCTCATGGGGGCTGACATGCCACCCGGGATGGCACACAGCCCGGGGAACAACATCGCGGTGAGCCTGAGCGGTGACGACGACGCCGAGCTGCGTGGCTACTGGGAGAGGCTGTCCGACGGCGGCAGCGTCTCGGTACCCCTGGAGAAGCAGATGTGGGGTGACGAGTTCGGCATGTGCGTGGACCAGTTCGGCATCGGGTGGATGGTCAACATCGCCGGCTCGGCGGCCTGAGCCATCCCCTTGGCGGGGAACATCGCGGGCGTGGCGCGAGTCGTTCTCACCCTGCTCGCGGCCGCCGCCTTGTTGCTGAGCCTCCTGTGGGTGTTCCAGCGACACCTGATCTACCTGCCGGCCACGACAACAGTCGGATCGGCCGGCGCGGTCATGCCGGGAGCGCGAGACGTCGAGCTGCAGACCAGCGACGGCCTGAGCCTCGGCGCGTGGTACGTACCCGCCAGGACTCCCGACCGCGGTATCGCCGTGCTCGTGGCCAATGGCAACGCCGGCGACCGGTCGGTGCGCGCACCGCTCGCGCGTGCCCTGGCCCAGCGTGGGATCACCGTTCTGCTGTTCGACTACCGCGGGTACGGCGGCAACCCGGGCAGTCCAAGCGAAGACGGCCTCGCCCGGGACGTCCGTGCGGCTCGCGACTACCTGGTCGACGAGGCCGGCTGGCCGCCGGACCGCATCGTCTACTACGGCGAAAGCCTGGGCACCGGGGTGGTCACTGAGCTCGCCACCGAGCACCCGCCGGCCGGGCTGGTGCTGCGTTCGCCGTTTGTCGACCTGGCCTCGGTGGGGCAGGCCCACTACCCGTTCCTCCCGGTGCGGCTGCTGCTCCGCGACGACTACCCACTGGCAGAGCTGCTCGCGGACGTGACGGTGCCTGTCACCGTCGTCTATGGCGACCGCGACTCGATCGTCCCGCCTGAGCAGAGTCGCGCGGTCGCCGACGCGGCGCCGACCCTGCACGAGGTCGTCGAGGTGAGCGGCGCCGATCACAACGACCGGTCCTTGCTCGACGGCGCGGCGCTCGTCCGGGCGGTCATCGACCTCGCGGACTCGGCCAGCCAGCCGTCGTGACCCGCTCGAGCGGCCGCGACGTCTCGTACGTCCTCGGCGACGAGGTCGGCGTTCACGGCTGCGGCAGTGCTCAGCCCGGCGGCCCGTCCGAGCGCAGGATTGCGCCGCCCTTCATCACGAAGCCGACGTCTTCGAGCCGGCGGACGTCGTCGACGGGGTTGCCCTGGACGGCGATCAGGTCGGCGAGGTAGCCCGGCTGGACCCTGCCGACGCGGTCGTCCCAGCGCAGCAGGTCCGCGGCGTGCAGGGTCGCCGACCGGACGGCCTCGAGCGGTGCCTGGCCCCAGCGCACGTGATAGGCCAGCTGACGGGCATTGAGGCCGTGGGGATAGATGCCGCTGTCGGTGCCGAAGGCGATCCGCACCCCCGCCTCGACGCAACGCGCGAAGCCCTCGCGCTGCGCGAGCATGGTCTCGTCGTTCTTGCGCAGTACGTCTGCATCCCAGCCCCGCACGCGGCCGATCTCCGCGATGTAGTCGCCGCAATAGATGTCGGCGACGAGGAACGTCCCGGCGTCGGCCATCAGCGCGATCGCCTCGTCGTCCATCAGCGAGCCGTGCTCCACCGAGCGCACGCCCCCGCGCACCGCCCGCTTGATGCCCTCGGCGCCGTGTGCGTGGGCGGCCACGTCGGCGCCGTACAGACCCGCCTCCTCGACGGCGGCGCGGACCTGTGCCTCACTGAGCTCGGGCGCGCCCGGTACGCCCCCCGAGGTCATCACCGCTCCGGTGGCGATCAGCTTCACCAGGTCGGCGCCTGCGTGGAGCACCCGCCGTACGGCCCGGCGAACGTCGTCGACCGAGTCGACCACGCCGACGCGAAGCTCGTAGGGCACCACCGCGTCCACGTCGGGCGCCAGGCCGGTGACGTCGCCGCCACCCCCGGAGCTGGTGACATAGGCACCGGCCACCTGCATCCGCGGGCCGACCACCCAGCCGGCGTTGATCGCGTCTCGCAGCGCCACGTCGACGAAGGCGCGGAAGGTGCCCACGTCGCGGACGGTGGTGAAGCCGGCCAGGACGGTGTCACGAGCGTTGCGCACTCCCGACAGTGCCTCCTGGGCACCGGTGCGCGTCAGCAGCCCGGCGTAGCCCTGGCCGCTGTCCGGCTCGCCGACCAGGTGGGTGTGGCAGTCGACCAGGCCCGGCAGCAGCGTGTGGGTCGGTAGGTCGACGACCAGCCTGCCCTGCGTGGGCACGGCCTCCGCCGCGACCACGCCCGCGATGCGCTCGCCCTCCACGAGCACCGCGCGCCCGGGCAGCAAGTCGCCCGTCACCACGTCGAGGAGCAGCTGGGGGCGGATCACGGTGCGCTGCGCCGCCGTCACGACCGCAACGCTAACGAGTCGCCCCGCCGCCGGTTCACCGTGCCACGTAGACGGTGTTGGCCGACTCGCCACCGGTGAGCGGGTTGGCGAACGTGACCACGTGCGCCGCCGTGCTCGTGAAGACTTCCGTGAGGACGGAGCCGAAGTCGCTGTCCGGCGGGTCGTCCGACCACAACGCGAAGACTCCGCCCGGCTGCAGGAGCTGGGTGAGCCGTCTCAGGCCGGCCGGGGTGTAGAAGGTCGTGTGGCTGGGGTCGAGGACGTGCCGCGGGCTGTGGTCGATGTCGACCAAGACGGCGTCATACCCGCGCCCCGCGCGCCCGGCGTCGAGGTCTTCGCCCGCATTGACCCTGGCGAAGAAGTCGTCCTCGACCAGGCGGGTGCGCGGCTCCGCCGCGAGGCCTGCCGTGTCGGGCAGCAGGTCGCGCCGGTGCCAGTCGATCACCGCACCGAGAGCCTCCACCACGGTCAGCGAGTCCACCCGCGGGTCGTCCAGCACAGCCTGGGCGGTGTAGCCGAGCCCGAGACCGCCGACCACGACATCGAGATGGTCACCTGTCAGCTCGGCCAGGCCGAGCCGTGCCAGCTCGATCTCGGCGACCGTGAACAGGCTCGACATGAGGTACTCGTCGCCCAGCTTGACCTCGTAGACGTCGATGTCGAGTGCCGGCTCCCGCCGCCGCCGCAGGCTGACCGTCCCCATCCGGGTGTCCGACCAGGCGAGCTCGGCGAAGCGCGCACTCATCTGGTCACCGGGTTGATCCGCCGCATGCCACCGTCCTCGTTTGCCCGCCGATCCGCCCATGGCGTCCCACCGCGGCGCGGCGCTGGCCGCTGCCCTACTGCATGGCCAGGGCGACAGCTGCCTGTCCCGCCCTCAGAGTGAAGGTGTCGCCGTCCATGGAGTACGTCGGGTCGTCGGCGAGGAAACCGGCGAGCCAGGTGTCCTGCTGCATCAACCGGGGCTGGCAGCCCATCGCTGTAACCACCACGCCCGCCACACGGAGCCGGTCACCATCGAGTCGGACCTGTCCTGACAGCTGGTTGCAGCCGGCCCGCGCAGACAACAGGTCGTCGGTGAAGCCCAGCACGACACGGGTCCCGGTGACGAGCGGACGCGGTTCGCCGCGCACGGTGACGGCCGTCGAGGTGAAGGTGCGGCCAGCCAGGTCACCGGTGGCTGGCTCAGCCAGGTCACCGGTGGCTGGCTCAGCGGCCCGCAGCGGGGCGTCTTGCTCCGCGGCACACCCGCCGGCTACTACCAGGGCCAGTCCGGCCAGGAAGGCCGCCCACACTCTCATGGCAATGGGACGCCGATCCGTGCGAAAGGGTTCCGCCCCGGCTCCGGCTTGCGGCAATCAGTTCGAGATCGTCGCGGGTATCGTGCTCGGGCATGGTGTCGAGGTAGGTCACCTCAACCTGGGCTCGGCCCGCGCTGCCGCCAGCCGTCGGTCCGCAGCCGCTCCGTCGTCCGCGCTGACCGCTGCGTTCACGCCGGCCATGCTGCGCCGTGGCACGCGGGACACCAGACCGGGCCACAACCTGGCACCGCTACGGTCGCGGGATGGCAGCTGCCACGGGTGATGCAAAGGATCGGACACAACGGTTCCTGGCGATGCACGGCGGCCCGGAACCCCTGCTCCTGGCCAACGCGTGGGACGCCGGGAGCGCCAAGGTGTTGGCCTTTCTCGGTTTCCGGGCGCTGGCCACGACCAGCGCCGGGCACGCGGCCACGCTCGGGCGCCAGGACGGGTTGGTCACCAGGGACGAGGCGATCGCACATGCCGCGGACCTGGTGGCTGCCACCGACCTCCCGGTCAACGCGGACCTGGAGGACGGCTTCTCCGACGATCCCGAGCAGGTCGCCGAGACCGTCCGGCTCGCGGCCGGCGTGGGCGTGGCCGGGCTGTCGATCGAGGACTGGAGCCGGACGCGCCGCGAGATCCATGACATCGGGCTGGCCCGCGCAAGGGTCAACGCCGCTGCGGAGGCCGCGCACGGCGGTCCCAAGCGGGTGGTGCTGACCGGACGCGCCGAGAACTACTTCCGCGGTGCGCCCGACGTCGCCGACACCATCGCCCGGCTGCAGGCCTTCCAGGAGGCGGGAGCCGACGTGCTGTACGCCCCGGGGTTAGTCGACGCCGATGATGTCCGCCGGGTGGTCGAGTCGGTCGATCGGCCGGTCAACGTGGTGGCCCGGCCGGGGCTGCCGTCGGTGGCCGAGCTGGGCCGGATCGGTGTCCGGCGGGTCTCGGTCGGTGGAGCGTTCGCGCTGGTCGCCTTCGGTGCGGTGGCGACCGCCGCCCGCGAGCTGCTCAACTCGGGCACGTACGGGTTCTTGGCCCAGGCGGGCGATGCCGACGTGCTGCGCGGTGCGTTCGACGCCGACTAGTGTCTCGTCATGAGCAACGCCCCTGCGCATGGCGGAACCGCCCCCACCGTGCAGTCGGTGGACCGAGCGGTCAGCGTGCTGGAGATGCTCGCGCACACCGGTGAGGCGGGCGTCACCGAGATCGCAGCAGGGCTCGGCGTGCACAAGTCGACCGCGTTCCGTCTGGTCGCCGCACTCGAGCGGCGCGGGCTGGTCGAGCAGCACGCCGAGCGCGGCAAGTACCGCCTCGGCGTGGGCATTCTCCGGCTGGCTGGCGCCACCACGGCCCGGCTCGATGTCGTCCAGGAGTCACGTCCGCTGTGCCGGCAGCTCGCGGCACGCACCGGCGAGACGGTCAACCTCACGGTGCTGTCCGACGGCGCCGCGCTCTATCTCGACCAGGTGGCCGGCTCGTCGGCGCTGCAGCCGCACAACTGGGTCGGCCAGCGGATCCCCTTGCACGCCACCTCCAACGGCAAGGTGCTGCTGGGCGGTCTGCCCGACGCTGAGGTGAGCGCCCTGGTGGGACGTCGGCCTCGCGTCTACACGTCGGCCACGCTCGCCACGACGGCCGACGTGCTGCGCGCCGTGCGCGCCGCGCGCGAGCAGGGCTACGCGGTGGCGGTGGACGAGCTGGAGGTCGGTCTGACCGCCGTCGCCGCCCCGCTGCACAACGCGCACGGCGACGTGGTCGCGTCGATCAGCGTGTCCGGGCCAAGCTTCCGGCTCGACGGCGATCGAGTGGGTGCCGTGACGACCGACGTCGTGGACACGGCGCGCGAGGCCTCGTTGCGGCTGGGCCACTGGGTCAGCACCGCGAGCCACGTCTAGCGCCGGGAGGACGCAGATGCCGCAGCTGTGCGTCGGGGGCCGATGGGTTGGCCCGGCCAATGGCCGCACCCGCGAGATCAGGTGTCCCGCGGACGGCAGCCACGTAGTCACCGTCGACGAGGCCGGGCGCCCCGAGACCGAGGCCGCGATCGCCGCCGCCCGGCGCGCGTTCGACGAGGGGCCGTGGCCACACACCCCCGCGTCTGAGCGCGGCGCCCTGCTGTACCGCCTCGCCGACCTGCTCGTCGAGCACAAGCCGGAGATCGCTCGCGCCGAGTCGCTCGACACCGGCAAGCGGCTGGTCGAGTCCGGCTACGACGTCGACGACGTCGTAGCCGTGTTCCGGCACTATGCCGGGCTGGCTGGCCACGACGCCGGACGGGTGGTCGACACCGGTCGAGCCGATGTCGTGAGCCGGGTCGTGCACGAGCCGGTCGGGGTCTGCGGCCTGATCACCCCGTGGAACTACCCGCTGCTGCAGACCTCGTGGAAGGTCGCGCCGGCCCTGGCGGCGGGGAACACGTTCGTGCTCAAGCCGAGCGAGCTGACGCCGTCGACTGCCGTCGTGCTGATGCGCCTCCTGGTCGAGGCCGGACTCCCCGCCGGGGTGGGAAACCTGGTGCTGGGCGCAGGCCCCGAAGCCGGCGCACCGCTGAGCGAGCATCCAGACGTCGACCTGGTCTCGTTCACCGGGGGGCTCGAGACCGGCAAGCGCGTCATGGCATCTGCGGCGGCCACGGTCAAGAAGGTGGCGCTCGAGCTCGGTGGCAAGAATCCCAACATCGTCTTCGCTGACGCCGATCGCGAGACGGCGCTCGACATGGCGCTCACCGCGGTGTTCCTGCATTCTGGCCAGGTCTGCTCGGCCGGAGCCCGGCTGGTGGTCGAGGAGTCGATCCACGACGAGTTCGTCGACGAGCTCTGCCGCCGTGCAGGTCGGATCCGGCTCGGCGGGCCGTTCGACGATCGCGCCCAGGCCGGGCCACTGATCTCTGCAGCGCACCGCGACAAGGTGGAGGCCTACGTCGCCGTGGGCCTGGCCGAGGGCGCCACCTTGCGCTGCGGGGGCGCTCGACCTGACGATCCTCAGCTGGCACAAGGCTTCTATTACCTGCCCACCATCCTGGACAGCTGCGAGCCGAGCATGACGGTGGTGCGCGACGAGTCGTTCGGCCCGGTGCTGACCGTCGAGACATTCCGTACGGAGGACGAAGCGGTCGCGATCGCCAACGACAGCCAGTTCGGGCTCGCCGGCGCGGTGTGGACCAGAGACGGCGGCAAGGCAGAGCGCGTGACCGCCCGGCTGCGGATGGGCACGGTGTGGATCAACGACTTCCATCCCTACGTCGCGCAGGCCGAGTGGGGCGGCTACAAGCAGTCGGGGGTCGGGCGCGAGCTCGGGCTGGCCGGCCTCGACGAGTACCGAGAGACCAAGCACGTATGGCACAACATCGACCCCACACCTCAGCGCTGGTTCGGCGACGCATGACGACGTACGACTACGTCATCGTCGGGGGCGGGTCGGCTGGCTGCGTGCTGGCGAACCGGCTCAGCGCCGACCCCGGCGCCCGGGTGCTGGTACTCGAGGCGGGACGGACCGACTACATCGTCGACCCGTTCATCCACATGCCGGCGGCGCTGCCCTTTCCGATCGGGAGCCGGTTCTATGACTGGCGCTACCACTCTGACCCCGAGCCGCACCTCGGCGGTCGCCGGGTCTTCCAGGGCAGAGGCAAGCTGCTCGGCGGGTCGAGCAGCATCAACGGGATGATCTTCCAGCGCGGCAACCCGCTCGACTTCGAGCGCTGGGCCGCAGATCCGGGCATGGCAGGCTGGGGCTACGCCCACTGCCTGCCGTACTTCAAGCGGATGGAGACCTGTCTCGAAGGGGCGGACCAGTGGCGCGGGGGTAGCGGACCGCTGGTGGTTGAACGCGGCGCGGCCACCAACCCGCTGTTCGCAGCGTTCTTCGAGGCTGCCCAGCAGGCGGGCTACCCGCTGACCGACGACGTCAACGGCTACCGTCAAGAAGGTTTCGCGCGTTTCGACCGCAACGTCCACCGCGGCCGCCGGCTGAGCGCGGCGCGTGCCTACCTGCACCCGGTGCGCGACCGGCCCAACCTGACCGTCGAGACTCACGCGCACGTCACCCGGATCGTGTTCGAGGGCGACCAGGCGGTCGGCGTCGACTACCTCCGTGCCGGACGACTGCGCCGTTCCGTACGCGCCGGGCACGTCGTCTGCTGCGGCGGCGCCATCAACACCCCCCAGCTGCTGCAGCTGTCCGGTGTCGGCGAGGCCGAGCGGCTCAAGGACCTCGCAATCCCCGTGGTCGCAGACCTGCCAGGGGTGGGCGCCAACCTGCAGGACCACCTGGAGGTCTATGTGCAGCACGCGTCCCGCCTGCCCGTGTCGATCGCACCAGGGCTGCGGTGGCGGCACCGTCCCCGGATCGGCGCCGAGTGGCTGTTGCGGCGCAGCGGGCCGGGTGCGACCAACCACTTCGAGGGCGGTGGCTTCGTCCGTACCAACGCCGATGTCGACTACCCGAACCTGATGTTCCACTTCCTGCCGATCGCGATCCGCTACGACGGGACCCAGCCCGCCGGCCTGCCGACCGGCGCTCACGGCTACCAGGTCCACATCGGGCCGATGTACTCCGACGCTCGCGGCACGGTGACGATCCGCTCGGCCGACCCCAAGCAGCACCCGTCGCTGCGGTTCAACTACCTCTCGACCGACCAAGACCGGCGCGAGTGGGTCGAGTCCGTACGGGTCGCCCGCGACATCTTGGCGCAACCGGCGTTCGCCGCATACGACGCCGGGGAGCTGTCTCCCGGACCCGCGGTGCGCACCGACGCCGAGCTGCTCGACTGGGTGGCCGGCGACGCCGAGACCGCCTACCACCCCTGCGGCACTGCCCGGATGGGTGTTGACGAGCTGGCCGTGCTCGACCCGGCCACGATGGGCGTGCACGGCGTGCACGGGCTGTCGGTCGCGGACGCGTCGGCCATGCCGTACGTCACCAACGCCAACATCTATGCGCCCGTGATGATGCTGGCCGAGCGGGCCGCCGACCTGATCGCGGGGAGCACGCCGCTCGCGCCGGTGGATGTGCCGTACTACCGGCACCGCGACGCAAGCCCGATCTGGATCTACCCTCCTGATGATCCCCGAGGCGACGCGAGCGACGAGAGGGGCCGGACATGAGCGACGCAGCGCTGTCGGTGCACGGGCTGTGGAAGGTGTTCGGACCCAAGGCCGGCTCGATCATCGGCACCCCGGACGCCGACCTGCCGCGACCCGAGCTGCTGGCCAGGACGGGCTGCGTGGCCGCGGTCAAGGACGTGTCGTTCGACGTCGCGCCCGGCGAGGTCTTCGTCGTGATGGGCCTGTCCGGGTCGGGCAAGTCGACCCTGGTGCGCTGCCTGACCCGGCTGATCGAGCCGAGCGCCGGCTCCATCGAGATCGACGGCGACGACGTCGTCACGATGTCGGACAGCCGGCTGCGCGAGCTGCGCCGCACGCACGTCTCGATGGTGTTCCAGCACTTCGGGCTGCTGCCGCACCGCCAGGTGATCGACAACGTCGCGTACGGGTTGGAGGTCCGAGGCGAGCCCAAGTCCAAGCGGCTCGCGCGCTCACAGGAGATGGTCGACCTGGTCGGTCTGTCCGGCAACGAGCACTCCTATCCCGACCAGCTGTCGGGCGGCATGCAGCAGCGGGTGGGGTTGGCCCGGGCGCTGGCCGCCGACCCGTCGGTGATGCTGTTCGACGAGCCCTTCTCGGCGCTCGACCCATTGATCCGCCGCGACATGCAGAACGAGGTCATCCGGCTGCACGACGAGGTCGGCAAGTCGATGGTCTTCGTCACCCACGACCTGGCGGAGGCACTCAAGCTGGGCGACCGGATCCTGATCATGCGCGACGGCGCGGTCGTGCAGGTGGGCACGCCGGCCGAGGTGGTCGCCCGCCCGGCCGACGACTACGTGCGTGACTTCGTCAGCGACGTCCCGCGCAGCCACGTGCTGACGCTGCGGTACGTGATGCGCGAGCCCGGTCCCGACGACTCGACCGAGGGTCCGGTGATGTCGTCTGACACCGTCGTCCGCCAGGCCGCTCGGGCCGCGCTGGCGTCCGAGCACGTGGTGCGTGTCGTCGACGACGGCGAGCTGGTCGGCATCGTCGACGACGACGCGATCCTGCGGGTCGTCGTCGCCGAGGAGGAGGCGACGCCGGCGTGACCACCGTGGCCGTCCGCGACTCTGGCGTCCCCACGTCGGGGGTGCTTGCCGCACTCCGTCGCCGTGGCAAGCTGTGGTTGCTCGCCTTGACGGTGCTGGCATGGGTGGCAGTCTGGGCGGCGACGCGAGGCACCAGCACCCAGGAGATCGGCGGCGCCACCCTCACTGACGCGCACCAGTGGTTCCGCGGACGGGCCGCGTGGGTCGAGGACGCCGCATCGGCGGGTACGAACCCAGTCTTCGGCTTGGCCAACGGCATTGCCGACCTGCTCAACGGTCTGATCGCCTTCCTGCAGAGACTCTTCACAGTCCCCGAGTTCCCCCGGCCCTACCCCGAGATCGGCTGGCTCGGCGTCATCGCCATGGCGGCGTGGGTGACGTATGCCGTCGCCGGTTGGCGCAGCGTGCTGCTTGTGGTCCCGTCCTTCCTCGCCTTTGGCTTCCTCGGGTACTGGGAGGACAGCCTCGATCTGTTGATCATCACGTTGGTCTCCGTGTTCATCGCTGTGGTGATCGGGATCCCGCTGGGTGTCGCGATGGCGCACAGCAAGATCGTGTCCGCGATCTTGACGCCGGTTCTCGACGTCATGCAGACGATGCCGTCGTTCATCTACCTCCTCCCGCTCACCATCGTCTTCGGCATCGGCTCGGCTGCGGCGACCATCGTCACGCTCATCTACGCGCTGCCGCCGGTGGTGCGCATCACCGCCCACGGCATCCGCTCGGTGTCACCGTCGACGCTGGAAGCGACCCGCTCGCTGGGGCAGTCAGGTTGGCAACGGCTGAGGAACGTCGAGCTGCCGATGTCCAAGCGCACCGTCATCGTCGGCATCAACCAGACCATGATGGCGGCTCTGTCGATGGCGACCATCGCAGCGTTCATCGACAGCCCGGGCCTGGGTCAACCAGTGCTCGAAGGCCTCCGGCGTGGTCAGCTGGGCGCGTCGGCCGTGGCTGGTCTTGCGATCGTAATCATGGCGATCATGCTCGACCGGACAACGACGGCTGCGAGCATCCGGGCCGAGCGAGCAGCACGTGCCGGACGCGACGACCGGCGACGCCGCCGGCTGGTCCTCACCGGTACGGGCGTGCTCACGTTGGCGGCGATCGGGGTCTCTCACAACCAGGTGTGGGCCAACCCGTTTCCGAGTAGCCCGGATCTTGGTTCGCCGATCGCGGCAGGGGTCGACAGATTCGCGGACTGGCTGCGCACCGACTTGTCCGGCCTCACCACCGCTATCCAGGAGGCCTTCACGGTCTGGTTCCTCAACCCCGTCCAGGACCTTGTCGCCAACTCGCCGTGGTTCGTCACGGCAGCAGCCCTGCTCGCGGTGGCGGCCATCGCTGGCGGGCGGCGCGCGTTGGCGTCGACGGCGGTGTGTCTGGCCGGCATCTATTTCCTTGACCTCTGGTACAACGCGATGGTCACGCTGACCTCTGTCTTCACGGCCACCGCGGTCACGATGGTCGTCGGCGTGGCGCTCGGAGTGTGGATGGGCCGCAGCGGGTTGGCCGATCGGGCCATCAGGCCGGTGCTCGATGCGGCACAGACCATCCCCCCGTTCGTCTATCTGGTCCCGATCCTCATCCTGTTCGGCCCCAACCGCTTCACCGCCATCGTTGCGGGCGTCATCTATGCGGTGCCGCCCGCGACCAAGCTGATCGCCGACGGCATTCGAGGAGTTGCCCCGGCGACCGTCGAGGCCGCCGAGTCGGCGGGTACCAGCCGGTTGCAGATGATCACGAAGGTCCAGATCCCGATGGCACGCGGGGCGCTCCTAGTCGCAGGGAACCAAGGCTTGCTTTACGTGCTGTCGATGGTCGTCATCGGCGGCATGGTCGGCGCGGGCGCGCTCGGGTTCGACATCGTCACCGGTTTTCGACAGACCTCGATGATCGGGCGCGGGCTCGCGGCGGGGGTCGCGATAGTGCTGCTCGGCATCATGCTCGACCGCATCACCACCCACGCCGCGAACCAGTCGGCGTCGACCAATCCCACCACTGCCACCCATCGGCGCAGACGACCACTCACCGGAGGAATCGCATGAACAGACACCATCCCCAAGCACTGCTCGGCTGCGCCGCGCTGACAGCTGTCGCAGCGCTGACAGGTTGCGGCAGTGACATCGAGGACAACGACACCGCGGCTGGCGCCAGCGACTGCGGCACCGTCGACATGGCCATCAACCCTTGGGTGGGCTACGAGTCCAACGCCCATGTCGTGGGACGCGTCGCTGAGACCGAGCTCGGTTGCACGATGAACTATGTCGACCTCGACGAGCAGACGTCGTGGAAGGGTTTCGGGGATGGCGATGTGGACGTCATCATCGAGAACTGGGGTCACGAGGACCTGGTCAAGAAGTACGTCGAAGGCGAGGGCACGGCCGAGCTCGCCGGTCTCACCGGCTACGAGGGCATTATCGGCTGGTACGTGCCCCCGTGGATGGCCGAGGAGTATCCGGACATCACCAACTGGGAGAACCTGAACAAGTATGCCGACCTCTTCGAGACCCCGGAGTCCGACGGGCAGGGTCAGTTGCTGGACGGCGACCCAGGGTACGTGACGTACGACGAGGCCTTGGTCAAGAACCTTGACCTCGACTACAAGGTCGTCGTCGGAGGCAGCGAGACCGCCCTGATCGAGGCCTTCCGGTCTGCCCAGGAGAACAAGACGCCACTGCTGGCGTACTTCTACGAGCCGCAGTGGTTCTTCAACGAGATGGACCTGGTCAGGGTCAACCTCCCGACGTACAAGCCCGGCTGCGACGCCGACCCGCAAGAGGTGGACTGCGACTACCCGGTCTATGACCTCAACAAGGTGGTGGCCGCGGACTTCGCCGAGTCGGGCAGCCCGGCCTACGACCTGGTGACGAACTTCCAGTGGACCGCCGAGGACCAGAACACCGTCTCCGAGATGATCTCCGAACAGGGGATGGATCCCGACGAGGCCGCTGACCAGTGGATCGCCGACAACCAGGACACCGTCGACCAGTGGCTGGCCGCCGGGTAGCCGGAAGCTCCCGTGGGCTACCTCGGCGCCGTGCGTCGTGGGGCTGGCGGTGGGCCCGCTGGCTGAGCTAGGGTGTTGCGCAGGACAGTCTGGGTTGTGCAATACGCAACACAAGCCCGCCGCCTATGGGGAGGACTGATGGCGACCGTTCCGGGCAGCGCGCGGGTGGTGGTTGTCGGCGCAGGCATCGTCGGCAACAGCCTCGTCTATCACCTGGCCAGGCTCGGTTGGCGCGACATCGTGCAGATCGACAAGGGGCCGTTGCCCAACCCCGGCGGGTCGACCGGCCACGCGTCCAACTTCATCTTCACCGTCGACCACTCACGAGAGATCACCGACCTGACCCTGGACAGCGTCGCGCAGTACCAGGAGATGGGGGTCTTCACCCGGTCGGGTGGGTTCGAGGTCGCGCGCACCGAGGAGCGGATGGAGGAGCTGCGCCGCCGCATGTCGTCGGCCCGTGCGTGGGGCATCGAGTCCGAGCTCGTGACGCCCGAGCAGGTGGCCGAGCGGGTCCCGTTCCTCGACCCGTCGGTGATCGTCGGCGCGTTCTGGACTCCCGGTGTCGGGGTCGTCGACTCGCTGCGCGCTGGGACCATCATGCGCGAGCGCGCCGTCGAGCTCGGTGCGCTCACCACGGTCGCCACCGTCGAGGTCACCGGCCTCGACGTGGCCGGCGGCCGGATCAGCCGGGTCCGTACGAGCGGCGGCGACGTCGAGACCGAGACCGTGGTGGTCTGCTGCGGGGTCTGGAGCCCCGCGGTCGCGGCCATGGCCGGCGCGCACATCCCGCTGACGCCGGCCGTGCACCAGATGATCAGCGTGGGCCCGATCCCGGAGCTGGCGGAGAGATCCGGTGAGATCTCATTCCCGATCGTGCGCGACATGGACACGTTCTGCTACGAGCGCCAGCACGGCAGCGACATGGAGGTGGGCTCGTATGCCCACCGGTCGATCCTGCACGACCCCGAAGGCATCCCGTCGATCGAGCAGGCGCCGCTGTCGCCGACCGAGCTGCCGTTCACGTCCGACGACTTCGACCCGCAGCTCGAGCAGGCCTTCGAGCTGATGCCTCGAGCCCTTGGTGCAGACGGCGCCGAGATCCGCTACGCCATCAACGGCCTCTTGTCCTTGACACCTGACGGTGCACCGCTCCTCGGCGAGACACCTGAGGTCAAGGGACTCTGGTCGGCCGCCGCGGTGTGGATCAAGGAAGGTCCCGGCGTGGGACGCGCGCTCGCTGAATGGATGACCGACGGCAACCCCGAGATCGACCTCGGCCACTCCGACGTCGCCCGGTTCTATCCGCACCAGCGCACCCGCGCGCACATCAAGGCGCGCACCGGCGAGGCTTTCAACAAGACCTACGGCATCGTGCATCCTGGCGAGCAGTGGGCGAGCGACCGCAACAAGCGGTTGGCCCCGATGCACCAGTCCCAGCAAGCGCTGGGTGCCGAGTTCTTCGAGGCGGTGGGTTGGGAGCGACCGTTCTGGTACGGCTGCAACGAGTCGTTGCTCGGCGACTACGGCGACCGGGTGCTGGCCCGCGAACACGAGTGGGACCGCCGCTGGTGGTCGCCGATCATCAACGCGGAGCACCTCGCGATGCGCGATCGCGCCGGGATCGTCGATCTGTCGGCGTTCTGCATCTTCGACGTCGTCGGGCCACGGGCGATGGAGGCGGTGCAGGGCATCGTGGTGGCCCAGGCCGACGTGGCGCCCGGCCGGGTCGTCTACACGCCCGTGCTCGACGAGCGCGGCGGGTTCCGCTCGGACCTGACGGTGATGTGTCTGGCCCATGACCGATACCGCGTCGTCACCGGCGGCGCGCACGGCATGGTCGACCGCAAGTGGTTCGCCGACCGGATGCCCGCCGACGGCACCGCACACGTCGTCGACCTCACGTCGGCGTACACGACGATCGGCCTGTGGGGACCGCGCGCGCGCGACATCCTCTGCGCGCTGACGGAGGCCGACGTGAGCCACGAGGGCTTCGGCTTCGGCCGGTGCCGCGACATCGAGATCGGCGCGCTCGACGTGCTGGCCTCGCGAATCTCCTACGTCGGCGAGCTCGGCTGGGAGCTCTATGTGCCGATGGAGCAAGGCGCACGGCTGTGGGAGCTGACGCACGTCGCAGGTCGCGAGCACGGCGCCGTGCCCGTTGGCATCGGGGTCTATGCCACCACCGGGCGGATCGAGAAGGGCTACCGGGCGTACGGGTTCGAGCTCGACAGCGAGCGCACGATCGTCGAGGCCGGCATGGCGCGACCGCGGGTCAAGGACGCCGACTTCGTCGGACGCGAGGCCTACCTCAAGCAGCGCGCGGACGACCCGGTGAGCGTGCTGTGCACGCTGAGCGTCGACGACCACACGTCGGCCGACGGTCAACGCCGCTTCATGCTCGGCGGTGAGCCAATCGTCACCCGCGCCGGCGAGCCGATCATCGACGGTCACGGCCACCACCCCTACGTGACCACCGCAGGCTCCGCGCCGTCGCTCGGCAAGCACCTGCTGATGGCATACCTGCCGCCGGACCGCGCGGTCGTCGGCACCGAGCTGGCGGTGAGCTACATGGAGCAGCGCTACCCAGTCACGGTGGCGGCCGCCGGCGCGACGCCGCTGTTCGACCCCGCGAACGACCGGATCAAGGGACTCTCGTGACCGACGTGCTGGTCTGCATCAAGCGGGTGCCCGGCAGCTCCGGCCAGCTGCTGCTGTCGGCCGACGAGCAGTCGGTCGACGCCCGGCACGTGGGGTGGACGGTGAGCCCGCACGAGGACTGCGCGGTCGAGCTCGCTACCCAGGTCGCTTCGGCAACCGGCGGCACCGCGACCGTGCTCACCGTGGGATCGGCCGACGCGGTCGAGCAGTTGCGGGACGCGCTCGCGGTGGGGTGCGCCGCCGCCGTCCTGGTCGAGGCCGACACCGAGCGATTCGGCCCGGCCGACGTGGCCGCGGCGATCGCCGATGTCGTCCGCGCCCACGAGGCGGTAGGCCGGGTGTACGGCTTGGTGC
>JACCWP010000160.1 GCA_013697585.1 Nocardioidaceae bacterium | reverse complement strand
ACACCACCGCCCTGGCTCAGCCCCGCCATCACCCCGCACGCGACCCACATCCCTGGCAGGCCACGGACCGGCCCGACGAGCGGGTTGCCGTCGGGTGCGAACGTGAAGGGACCGTTGACGACACGGGTGATCCCCACCTCACGAAAGATCGGGAAGTGCTCGAAGGCGACCTCGAGGTTGGCCGCGATGCGGTCGAGATCGGGGGTCAGCAGCTGGGGGCCGAAGTCCCACGGGGTGGTGTGCGGCGACCAAGGTCGGCCGTCGGGCTCGTAGGTGCCGAGCAGCAGCCCGTCGCCCTCTTGACGCATGTAGATCTCGCCGGCGAAGTCCATCGCATGCAGGCCCTCGCGGCCCGACGATGCGTTCCACTCGGCAAGGCCGGGCACGGGTTCGGTGAGCAGGTACATGTGCTCCATCGCCAGCACCGGCAGCTCGAGCCCGCACATCCGACCGACCTCGCGCGCCCACAACCCGCCGGCGTTGACCACGTGGTCACAGCTGATCGTCCCCGCGTCGCCGCAGTCGACCTCCCAGCCGTCACCCCAACCGCCAGCGACACGTTGGCGGATCGCCTCGACCCGCGTGTGCTGCACCACCTCGGCCCCGCCGAGCTGCGCGGCGCGGGCCAACGCGCGGGTCACTCCCGACGGGTCGACGTGGCCCTCGAGCGGGTCGTACAGGGCGCCGACAAAGAAGCCCTCGTCGAGGTAGGGCAGCACCTGCTTGGCCTCTGCGGGGGTGAGCAGCTCGGTGTCCATGCCGAGGTAGCGACCCCGGCCGTGCGCCATCCGGAGCCAGTCGAGGCGCTCCTCGCTCTCGGCGAGCATGAGCCCGCCGGTGAGATGGATGCCGCAGTCGACGCCGGACAGGCGCTCGATCTCGGCATAGAGCTGCACGGTGTACTTCTGCAGCGCGGCGACGGTCGGGTCGCCGTTGAGGGTGTGCATGCCACCGGCCGCGTGCCAGGTCGAGCCACAGGTGAGCTCGCCACGCTCGACGAGCACGACGTCGTGTAGGCCCGCCTTGGTCAGGTGGTAGAGCACGCTGGCCCCGACGACGCCGCCGCCGATCACGACAACCTGGGCTCTCGATCTCATGGCGCTCCTAGAAGTCCGTGGGCGCGCCGCCCTCGGCGACCCGGCGGGCGACGAAGTCGTCGAGCTCGGCTGCCACCTCGGGCGCCATCGGCGGCTGCTCATAGGCGTCGCGCAGCTCGTGGACGCGGCGGCTGGCGTGGTCGAGCGCGGTCGGGCTGCCTGCCTCTTCCCACGCCTCGTAGTTGCGCCAGTCAGAGATCATGGGTGCAAAGAACGCGTCGCGGAACCGGTCCTGGGTGTGCTGGACCCCGAAGAAGTGGCCGCCGGGTCCGACCTCGGCGATCGCTTCCACCGCCAGCGAGTCGTCATCGACGACAAGCGGCTCGAGGAACGCAGCCACCATCTGCAGCAGGTCGGCGTCGATCACCATCTTCTCGTAGGAGGCCCGCAGTCCACCCTCGAGCCAGCCCGCGCCGTGGTAGACGAGGTTGGCGCCGCCCATGACCGCGCCCCACAACGAGAACACGGACTCGTAGCCCGACTGGGAGTCGACCGCGTTGGCGGCGCACACGTTGGAGGAGCGGTACGGGACCCCAGCCCGGCGGGCCAGCTGGCCGCCGACCAGCGCCGCCTTCACGAACTCCGGCGTGCCGAACGCCGGCGAACCGGATCTCATGTCGACGTTGGAGGTGAACCCGCCATAGACCACGGGTGCGCCCGCTCGCACGAGCTGCGTGAACGCGATGCCGGCCAGCGCCTCCGCGTTCTGCTGTGCGAGCGCACCGGCAAGGGTCACGGGCGCCATCGCACCCGCCAGGGTGAACGGCGTGACGATCACCATCTGGTTGCGGGCGGAGTAGCGCAGGATCCCTTCGAGCATCGGTTCGTCATAGCGCAACGGTGAGCTGGCGTTGATCACCGTGTGGATCGAGGGCTCCCGGTCGAGGGTCTCGTCGTCGACCTGGCGGGCGATGCGCACCATCTCCAGGCAGTCGGCATTGCGTTCGGCGCCCAGGCTGTATGCGCTCGGCACCTTGTCGCTGAGGGTGAGCAGCACCCGGGTGGCGTGCAGGTGGCGTACGGACGCGTGGACGTCGGTGGGCTCGACCGGGTAGCCGCAGTGCACGTGGATCGCGTTGAGCACCTGGCTCAGCCGGACCAGCTCGGTGAAGTCGTGCAGGTTGCCCTCGCGCCGGCCGCCGGTGGCATCGCCGACGTAGGGCGCGCTGGCCACGGCGCCGAAGACGACCGCGTCACCACCGATCTCCACGTCGTGGATCGGGTTGCGCGCGTGCAGCCGGAAGGACTCCGGCGCCTTGCTCACCAGCGAGTCGACCAGGGCGGGGTCGAGCCGCACCCGGTCCCCGGCGACGTCGGCGCCGGCCTCGGCCCACCGGACGCGGGCGGTCGGGTGCAGGAAGTCGATTCCGGTCTCGGCCAGGACGCGCAGGGACGCCTGGTGGATCGCCTCCAGCTGGTCGTCCGAGACGACCCGGACCGGCGCGAACGTCCGCCGCGGAACCCGCCACGGCGGCTGGGTCGGGCCGGCGGGTGCCGCGTCGCGATGGCGGCGGCGCCCGCCGCGACGTCCGGTGTCGGGGCCGCTGTCCGGGGTGCTCATCACGCTGGCCTGCGTGCGCGTCGAGACCTGGCGACAGTGGTGGGCGCGGGCAGTTGCACCCGTTCGGCCAGCCGCGGGTACGGCAGCCGCGAGTGGGGAAACGCCAGCGCCTGCACGAAGTGTTCCTGGAACGTCGGCTCGATGGCCGTCTCGACCTTATCGATGCGGGCCGTCTGCTGCTCGACCTCGGCTCGGGCCGCGGTCGACAGCAAGACCATCAGCGCTCCTGTGCCCGCCGCGTTGCCGGCGGAGGCGACCTGGTCGAGGTCGCAGTCGGGCAGCAGGCCGAGCACCATCGCGTACGTCGGGTCGATGTGGTTGCCGAAGGCGCCTGCCAACCGGATCCGGTCGACGGTGTCGACGCCCAGCTTGTCCATCAGCAGCCGGCACCCCGCCTGCAACGCAGCCTTGGCGAGCTGGATGGCGCGCACGTCGGTCTGGACGACCTCGATCACCGGGTCGTCCCACAGCCGATACCCGAGCGTGCGGCCGTGCTCGACGAGCCGCGGCGACTCTCGTCCGTCGGGGCGGATCACGCGCCCGTCGGCCGTCACGATGCCGGCGAGGAACAGCTCGGCCACTGCCTCGATGATTCCCGAGCCGCAGATCCCAGTGACCCCCGTGCGCCGCACCGCGTGAGCGAAGTCGGGGTCGTCGGACCAGAGCTCGCACCCGACGACACGGATCCGGGGCTCGTGGGTGTCGCGGTCGATCCGGACCCGCTCGACCGCGCCCGGCGCCGCCCGCTGACCACCAGAGATCTGCGCGCCCTCGAACGCGGGGCCGGTCGGTGACGAGGCGGCCAGCAGCCGTTCGTCGTTGCCGAGCACGATCTCGGCGTTGGTGCCGACGTCGACCAGCAGGGTGAGCGCGTGGTCGCGGTGCGGACCCTCCGCGAGCACCATGGCCGCTGCATCGGCGCCCACGTGCCCGGCGACGCACGGTGGCGCATAGACCCGCGCGCCGGGGTGGACGCCCAGGCCGAGGTCGCTCGCCCGGGTGACAACCGCCTCGGTGGTGGCGAGAGCGAACGGTGCCGTGCCGAGCTGTCGCGGGTCGAGGCCGAGCGCGAGGTGGTGCATGATCGGGTTGCCGACAAGGCTGATCTCGAGCACCGTGCCGGCGTCCACCTGCGCCTCGGCGCACAGCTCGGTGACCATCGCGGCCAGCGCCTCGCGCACGGTGGCGGTCAGCCGCTGCTCGCCGCCCGGGTTCATCAGCACGTACGAGACCCGGCTCATCAGGTCCTCGCCATAGCCGATCTGCGGGTTCATCCGACCCGCCGACGCGAGCACCGCGCCGGAACCCAGCTCGCACAGGTGTCCCGCCAGCGTCGTGGAGCCGACGTCGAACGCGACGCCGTGCACCACGTCGCGCAGTCCGGGCCAGCAGGCGACGACCGTGCGCTCGTCGCGCACCGCCACCGTGATCGCGCGCTTGCCCGCTTCGAGTGCAGGCTGCAGGGCCACCAGCGCCGCGTGCTCGACGGTGAGGTCGGCCAGACCCCACTGGTCAGCGAGCGCGGCGTGCAACCGCTGGAGATCGCCGGTCGTGTCGGCCAAGGTGGGTTCGGCAACCTCGACGTATCGCAGCAGCAGCACGGGATCGACCGGGACCGCCGTCTGCCCGACCGCCTTGCGTACGACCTGTCGGTGCACCTGGCTGTCGGGTGGCACCCGGACCACGACGTCCCGCAGCACCTGCGCCGCGCACCCGAGTCGCCGCCCCGAGGTGAGTGGGCGCCGACCGCGGTACGACGCCTCCACGGTGCCGGCCGCGCTGAGTCGGGTCGGGTCGGCGGCCACGCCGGGGCGCTCGCCGACCTCGACCTGGC
>JACCWP010000140.1 GCA_013697585.1 Nocardioidaceae bacterium | reverse complement strand
CGCCGGGACATCGAGCGACTGGGTGCTGACAATCGATGGCAACCGCCGGCCGTTGCGCTGGATCCGTACTGATGACCTTCGCACCGGGACAGACAGCGTCACCGCGCCCGGTGAGCCCATCGGCGCCGTGGTGAAGGCGGACGCCACCCTGCAGGAGGCGCTGCAGGTGATGCTCCTGTCGACGGCATCCGCAGCGGTGACGGTCGAGGAGGACGGCTCCTACCGCGGCGTGGTGTACATACTCAGCCTCCACCGCGCAATCGAGTCCATGCGGATCGAGGCCTCTGCGCCAGCAGACGGCGAGCCCGCCACGCGAGCGGTCGTACGGCAATGACTGGCCTCGACAGCATGGAAGCGACGCCACCGGCGCCAGCAGACGCGGGCTTGATCATGACCCCGGAGCGTCCGACCCGTCGGGTCCCCCTCGGCCTGTTCGTGACCCCCGTCATCGTCCTGGGAATCTGCTACCTGACCTACTTGTACGTGACGCGGGACGAGCTGCAGGCGGTCGAGCGCGGTTCCCTAGCTGGTGACCAGCTGCTGCGCTTGACGGCCGAGCACCTCCGGATCTCGCTGGCCTCCACCCTCATCGTGCTCGCCACCGCCATCCCACTCGGTGTACTCCTCACCCGGCGAGGCGGGCGCACCATCGCAGCCGCGGCGGGTACGGCTGCCAACATCGGCCAAGCTGCAACCGCCTTCGGCGTGATGGTCCTGTTCCTCGTCGGCTTCAAGATGTCGGGAATCACGGCAGCGATCCTCGGGATGGCCGTCTACTCCTTCCTGCCAGTGCTCAGCGGCACCGTAACCGGTATCCAGCAGGTGGACCCCAACGTCGTCAAGTCGGCGTTGGCGATGGGGATGAGCCGGTGGCAGGTGCTGCGGCGAGTGGAACTGCCGCTGAGCGTCCCCGTGCTGCTCGCGGGGGTCCGCACCGCGCTCGTCCTCAACGTCGCCACGACCACGGTCGCGGCGCTGGTGGGCGCCGGCGGGCTGGGACTGCTGATCGTCACGGGCTTCACGGCCGGCCGCGACAGTTTGATCATCATGGGCGGTGTGGCGACAGCAGGTATCGCCATCCTCGCCGATTGGCTCGGTGCCGTGGCTGAGCGAGTGCTCCGACCCAAGGGCCTGCGATCCGCGCAGGCCCCAACTCCGAAAGGTGTTCGATGAAGAATTTGCGCTATGCGGCGCTGTGCCTGACCGTTGTCACTGCGCTCGCCGCTTGTGGTGACTCGGGATCAGACACCGCCGGGAACCAGACTGGCGGGGCGTCAACCGTTGATCTCGCAGGCGAGAGCTTCGCGCTAGGCACGAAGGGATTCACTGAGCACTTCATTTTGACCCAGATCGCGAAGTTGATGCTCGAGTCAGCCGGAGCCGACGTGACAGTGCGAGACCTGCCCTCCACGCAGCAGGTGCGCGCGGCACTGGAGAGTGGCGACCTGGACATGTACTGGGAATACACCGGAACCGCCTGGACGAACTTCCTAGGGCACGAGGCGGCCGAGACCACGGACCCCCAGGATCTCTACGAGGACGTGGCCGCTGAGGACCTGGCCGAGAACGGCATCAAGTGGCTGCCGGCGGCGCCATTGGACGACACCTACGGCATTGTCGTCCGCTCAGAGGCCGCCGAAGACTTGAACGTGGAGACGACGTCGGACCTCGTCAGACTGGCGGAGGAGTCGCCTGAGGACTTGACGATCTGCGTCGATGAGACCTTCACCGACCGTCCGGACAATCTTCCGGCGCTCGAGCGTGCCTACGACTTCACGGTGCCGCGCGAGAACATCACGGTCTCGACCTACTCCCTGATCTTCGCGTCGGTGGACGAGGGCGATGTCTGCAACTTCGGCGCGATCTACAAGACCGACGGCCGCATTGCTGCCCTTGATCTGACAGTGCTCGACGACGACCAGGGTGCCTTCCTCAGCTACCTGCCGGCGTTGACGATGACGGAGGAGCGCTATGCCGAGGTGGGCGAGGAGGTACTGGAGCTGATAGAGCCACTGCTTGACGCCTTGGACACAGAGACCATCACCAGGTTGAACGGTGAGGTGGACGTGGACGGGGAGTTCCCCGAGGACGTCGCCGAGAATTGGCTGAGGGACGAGGGGTATCTGTAGGCGCTTGGATGTGACCGACGGAGTCCGGGCCGCCCCACTGATGAGCGTTAACGCTCGACCCGTGAGGCGGCCCCGGCCCCGCTTGACAGACCTAATAGGCGACTGCAGAGTGTTACTGTGCGGAAGTCAGTAGCATCTACTGATACTGCGCTGGTTGAGCCTGTGGAATACGCCCGGACCTTGATGCGGGGCCTCAACATACTCCGGCTTTTTGCCCCCGATCAGCCTGTTCTGACCCAGACCCAGATCGGCGAGGCCCTGAGT
>JACCWP010000127.1 GCA_013697585.1 Nocardioidaceae bacterium | reverse complement strand
GCACCAGCGTGCCGGCGAGGTCCCTGGCGGCGAAGGCCTGCTGGAACACCGCGGGGTGGCCGACGGCCTCGATGCAGACGTCGGCGCCGAAGCCCCCGGTGGCGGCCCGCACGGCCTCGACGGCATCCTCCTTCGAGGCGTCCACGGTGTGGGTGGCGCCGAAGCCCCGGGCGAGCTCCAGCTTCCGGGCGTCGAGGTCGACGGCGACGATGGTGGTGGCGCCGGCGAGCTTTGCCCCGGCGATGGCGGCGTCGCCGACCCCGCCGCAGCCGATCACGGCCACGGACTTGCCGCGGGTGACGTTGCCGGTGTTGATGGCGGCACCGAGGCCGGCCATCACCCCGCAGCCGAGCAGGCCCACCGCTGCGGCCGGGCGGACGGGTCGACCTTGGTGCACTGGCCGGCGGCGACCAGGGTCTTCTCGGCGAACGCGCCGATCCCGAGGGCGGGCGACAGCTCCGTCCCGGCCCCTTCACCGTCCGCGAGGGTCATCTTCTGGGTCGCGTTGTGGGTGTTGAAGCAGTACTGCGGCTCACCGCGGTTGCAGGCCCGGCAGTCGCCGCAGACGGCACGCCAGTTGAGGATCACGAAGTCGCCCGGCGCCACGCTGGTCACGTCATCGCCCACCGCCTCCACGATCCCGGCCGCCTCGTGGCCGAGCAGGAAGGGGAACTCGTCGTTGATCCCACCCTCGCGATAGTGCAGGTCGGTGTGGCAGACCCCGCACTCCTGGACCTGCACGACCGCCTCGCCGGGTCCCGGGTCGGGCGCGTTGATCGTGGCGACCTCGACCGGTTGTCCCTTGGCTCGTGCGATGACGGCGTTGACCTGCTGGCTCATTGTTCGAACTCCTCTGTGCTCGACGCGGTCGGCGCTCCTGAAGGTTCCAGGCGCACGATGACCGACTTGGATGTGGGGGTGTTGCTCGCCGTCGCCGTCGACTCGAACGGCACGAGCGGATTGGTCTCTGGGTAGTACGCGCGACGTGGCCGCGGGCCAATGCGCGATCAGGTCGACCCCGTCGCCGTCGACGAAGCCGAGGTGTTGGATGTCCAGGGCATTCATGAGCACGACGCGGCGCCCTCCGCTGATTCCTCGATAGCGATCGTCGAGCCCGTGGATCGTCGTGTTGAACTGATCGTGGCTGCTCAGGGTCTGGGCCGTCCGAGTGTCACGGAGCGGGTGGGCTGGACGAAACCGCCTGGTCCCTTATTGGCCAGCTCGCTCACTGGACCTGCCGAAGCTCAACGCGCACGATGCGACCGCTGCCCAAGAGCTCGACCGGGTCGTTGGTGTGATCAAGGACGATCGTGTCGAACGGCGAGAGCCGAGCCGTTGCGGCTCCCCCGCCTCGGCACCTGAGTTCGCCGTCGATGACGACAAGAAAGACTGTTTCCGACGGGCGGGACCGGATCGGGGTCGTGCCGTCGACGACGCAGACGCTCACCTGTGTGGCGGTTTCCCCACGGCGTGTCATCACGTTGAGATCGACGGTGCTTCCGTTGAGCAGTGTGGCTCGGCTCTCGGCTTCGCCTGGGAAGGCAACCATCTCGAAGGGCTGAAGTAGGTACTCACTTTCGTCCACGGTGACGACCATGTTCGAACCGCGACACAGTACGAGCACGCGGTCCAGTCCGGGGAAGGAGGAGAAGTCGCCTGAGTTGGCAACGTCAGCAACACTGATCCGCCAAGCCAAGGCGTCACTCGTGCGCGCGGAGGGGGCTGCCGCGATCTCGCGAGTGCGGCCACCACCGTTGCGCCAACTAGTCTGGGGAAGCTCTTGGAAGGTGATGATCCGGGCCGCGCTCACGGGGCCGGCTTCCTCGTCGAGGGTCATCTCAGATCCCGCGCTCCGGTGTGTGGAGGTGGTGGGGATCCGGGAGGGACTTGAAGGGCCGTCGAGACGCCGGCGGTGCACCCCGCGCGGAGGACTGCCGCCGGGATGCCCGGGTCGATCAAGTTGGCCTGGTCTCGCGAGTAGGCATCGGTCACAGCCGGATCGGTGAGCAGCTTGTTGTCGGGGCCGATGAGATCGGCGAGCTCGTCAAGGTCAGCCACGTAGCCCACCGTTCGTCGGGGTTCGCTGGTAGACGCTCTGCCCGTCGGCCCAGGTCTCCCAGATGAGGGGTACGCCCGGGCGATAGGCCAGGTGAGTCGATGACGGTGCGTCCAGGACGACGAAGTCGGCGCGTCGACCGACTTCCAGGGTGCCGATGTCGGTGCGGCCGAGGGCCTGCGCACCCCCGGCGGTGGCCGACCACAGCGCCTCTGACGGGCTCATACTCATGTCACGCACGGCGAGCGCGATGCAGAACGGCAGTGAGCTGGTGTAGCTGGACCCGGGGTTGCAGTCACTTGCCAAGGCGACCGTCACGCCGGCATTCAGCAGGCGACGAGCGTCCGGCCACGGCTGGCGGGTCGAGAACTCCACGCCCGGGAGCAGAGTCGCCACCGTTCCAGACTGGGCCAGGGCATCGACGTCCCTGTCGGAGAGATAGGTGCAGTGATCCACCGCGACGAGGCCGAGCTCGCATGCGAGCTGTACGCCGGGACCTGGGGCGAGCTGGTTGGCGTGCAGGCGACCGGGCAGCCCCGCGGCCCGTCCTGCTTCGAGGACCGCGCGGGCCTGATCGGCATCGAAGGCGCCCCGCTCGCAGAAGGCATCGATCCAGGTTGCGTGCGGCGCCGCCGCTTCGAGCATGGGACCGGTGACGAGCTCGACGTACTCCGCCGGATCTGCGTCCGGGGGGACCACGTGGGCGCCGAGGTATGTCGTCTCGCTCGTGAACGCGCGGGCGATCCGCAGGCTGCGGGCCTCGTCGTCCACGGTCAGGCCGTAGCCGCTCTTGATCTCGACCGTGGTCGTGCCTTGTCGTCGCATCTCCTCGACCAGCCGAGCGACGTTGGTGGTGAGCTCGTCGTCGCTGGCTGAGCGGGTGGCTCGCACAGTGGAGCGGATACCGCCGGCGGTGTACGCCGCGCCGGTCATGCGGGCCTCGAACTCCGGGGCGCGATCGCCCGCGAAGACCAGGTGCGAGTGGCTGTCGACGAAGCCGGGGATCACAGCCCGCCCGCCCAGGTCGATCGCTCGATCCGTGGGTGGAGCTTCACTCGCGGGTCCTACCCAGGCGACGCGGCCGTGATCCACCACCAGAGCAGAATCGGACATGTTCCTGTGTCCCGCATGGACGACGAGCTCGCCGATGTTGCTCAGGAGCGTGCTGGTCATGACCACACCGCCGAGATTGCTGCTTCCAGCTCGCGGCCGATCTCGGCGCGGTCCCCGTCGCGCGCCACCACCCGGCCATCCACTACCACATGAAGGACGTCCTCGGCGCTGGCCGCGAACACGGCGGTCTGGCTGTCGGCTCCAGTGCCCGCGGTTCGAGGGCTCCGGGTGTCGAGCGTGACCAGATCGGCCCGCTGGCCGACCTCGATCCGCCCGGTGTCGCCCCAGCCGAGGCTCGCGTGCCCAGTCGCCGTGGCGGCGGTGACCAATTCGTCCGCGGTCCAGTGGCCGCGCTGCTGGGTGGCCAGCCGCTCGTCCATCTCGACCGCTCGCATCTCCTCGAACAGGTCGATCACGGCGTGGCTGTCGCTGCCCAGGGTCAGCTGTGCCCCAGCCTCGTGCAGACGGCGACTCGGGCCGATGCCATCCCCGAGATCTCGCTCGGTTGTGGGGCAGAAGTCGACGTACACGTGAGTTGTTCCGAGCAGGTCAATGTCGGTGTCGGTGAGGTGGGTGGCATGGACAACGGTGGTCAGGGGGCCCAGCTGGCCGGCATCAGCGAGCAGCTCGGTGGGCGTACGGCCGTAGGCGCTGAGGCACTCGTCGTTCTCGGCACGCTGCTCGGACAGGTGGACGTGCAACGGGCGATCGGGATCTGCGGAGAGCTGGTCGCGCGGGACTGCCCTGAGCGAGTGGAACGCCTGTCCGATCTTGACGGTCTCGTCGTCGGTCAGCATCGACACCCGCTTGGCCCATTGTGCTGAGTCTCCGTCGGAGAATCGTCTCTGGACGCCTTCGGGCTCCCGGTTGATACCGGCTGCGAGGTAGCAGGCGTCGAGCAGGGTGATCCTGAGCCCTGCCTGGCGGGCTGCCTCGATGAGCGCTCGTCCCATGGCATTGGGGTCGTCGTAGGGCCGGCCGCGCGGCGTGTGGTGTAGATAGTGGAACTCGCCGACGCTGGTGATTCCGGAGGCGACCATCTCGCGGTAGGTCGCCAGGGCGAGCGCGAAGTACGAGTCGGGGTCCAGTCGCTCGGCCAGCGAGTACATCTGCTCGCGCCATGTCCAGAACGTGCTGCGCCCACGCTGCGTTCGGCCACGCAATGCCCGGTGGAAGGCGTGGCTGTGGCAGTTGGCAAGTCCGGGCACAGTGAGCCCGGGGAGCCAGCTCGCGGGCTCAGCCGGCTGAGCGACGGCGGGCTCGACGGACGCGAATCGCCCATCGGCGATGGTGACCAGGACGTCGTCGGCTACCCCCGCAGGCAGCAAGGCCCGTTCCAGGTGATAGGCCGTGGTGGCTGGGGTAGCGCTCATCGAGCCAACTCTTGAAGCGTGTCCGCGAGGGCGACCACACCCGCGTGGCAGTCGTTCATGTCAGCGTGCTCGGCGGGTGAGTGTGAGACACCGGTGGGATTGCGCACGAAGAGCATGGCGGTGGCGATGCCGGCCGTGGCGAGGATTCCGGCGTCGTGTCCGGCCTGGGTAGGAATGATCGGCCACCCGTGTGGGGCCGCGAGCGTGCGGCCAGGTCTCCCGAGAAGGCCACGGCTCGTGACACCGACTCCGGCGTCATGCTCACCGTTGTTCCATCCGCGGCC
>JACCWP010000103.1 GCA_013697585.1 Nocardioidaceae bacterium | reverse complement strand
GGGCGGGATCGCGCTGGTCGCGGTGCGGCTGGCACCGGCGCAGCCGATCGCCCGGCCGTGGGTCGATGGTGCGTCGCTGGTCGCGTGCCTGGCGGCGTTCGGCACGCTGATCGCGCTCGGCCTCCTGGGGCTCGCCGCCGCCCGTACGGTCGTCGACGTGGCGACCCCCGTTTGGGGGACGACCGGCGGCGCCGGGCTCGATCCGTACCAGGCGCTCGGCCAGCCTGCCGCGTGGACACTGCCAGTGCTGGTGGTCGCCCTCGCCGTTGTTGTCGCCCTGCTCGTCGGGCTCGACCCATGGGTGCCCGCCGGGCTGGCAGCGGCGGCTGGCGGTGCTGGGCTGCCGCTGCTCTATCCGGCGCCGCTCGGGGTGGCGGTCGGGTTGGCGGCCGGGTTCGGTGCGCTGCTGCTCGCGGCTGCCACGCTGCGCCAGGTCCGCGGCGCCAACGCCCTCGGGTGGCTGCTGCTCGGCTCCGCTGCCGCACCTGCGCTCGGGTCGACGGGTGTGACCGCTGCCTGGGCCACCGCCGCAGCGGCCGTCGCCGGTGTGCTCGTGGTCGCCCGGGGTCGTGGCGCGCGTGCTCCCTTGGCGGCGATCCTCGTGCTCGCGGGCTCGCTGGCAGTGTTCGGCTGGGTGTCGCTCGGCCCGGCAAGCCTGGCGGTGCGCGGTCTGGTGCTGGCGTTGCTCGCGACAGCGGTCCTGGGTGGGGTGCAACAGGTCGCACGCTACGTCGAAGGGGTGCGTCTGGGGGTGGAGACGGGCGCCGTCGTCGTGGCGGCGGCGGGCCTCGGCTTGCTGGCGGTCGAGGGCTCGTTGGGCAAGCTGGCGCTGGCGCTGACCGCCCTGGGCGCCGCGGTGAGCCTGGCGGCGTTGCTGGTCCGCGACCGACGGCCGCTTGCGCCTGCCGGCGGTCTGCTTCTCGCATCGGCGACCTGGGTGCGGCTGGCTGACACCGGAGTCGACGTGGTGGAGGCGTACACGCTGCCGTCGGCGCTCGTCCTGGTGGCTGCGGGGGTCTGGTGGTTGCGCGAGGAGTCGCAGACGGGCACGACGCCGGCGCTGTTGCCCGGGCTCGGGCTGGCGATCGGGCCCAGCCTGCTGCTGGCGCTCGAGGACCCGGTGGGCCTGCGGGGCCTCCTGGTGGGGATCGGCGCCCTGGCGCTGGTGCTGGTGGGGGTCCGGTTGCACTGGGACGCGCCGCTGGTCGTCGGCGGGGTCGCGCTCGCTGTGCTCGCCGTGCGCGAGCTGGGCCCCGTGGCCGTCGCCGTCCCGCGCTGGACGCTGTTCGCACTGGCCGGCGCGCTGCTGCTCACCGTCGGCGTCACCTGGGAGCGGCGCAGCCGCGAGCTGATCGCCGCTGCGCGTTACGTCGCCGCGCTTCGCTGAGCGCGGGGGCGTACTTTTCCGTGGTGAGCTTCGACGTCAGTGCGGATGCCTACGCCCGGTTCATGGGCCGCTTCTCCGAGCCGCTGGCTGAGCGGTTCGCGGATCTCGCGCAGGTGCGCGCGGGTGATCGGGTGCTGGACGTCGGCTGCGGGCCAGGAGCACTGACCGCCCGGCTGGTGGAGCGCCTGGGCGTGGACGCCGTGTCAGCGATCGATCCATCCGCCCCGTTCGTCGCCGCGACTCGCGCGCGCTTCCCCGAGCTCGACGTGCGCTCAGGCGTCGCCGAGCGGCTGCCGTTCGCGGACGACAGCTTCGACCTGGCTCTCGCCCAGCTGGTCGTGCACTTCATGACCGATCCCGTGTCGGGGCTCTGGGAGATGACCCGTGTCACCCGCCCCGGCGGCGTCGTCGCCGCCTGCGTGTGGGATCACGCGGGCGGCAGCGGCCCCCTCGCGAGGTTCTGGCAAGCCGTGCACGAGCTGGATCCCGGTGCGCCCGATGAGGCCGACCTCGCCGGTGCTCGGGAGGGTCATCTGGTGGAGCTGTGCGAAGCGGCCGGTCTCACGCGCATCACGCCCACGTCGCTGACTGTCCACGTCTCGTTCGCGACGTTCGACGACTGGTGGGAGCCCTTCACGCTCGGCGTCGGCCCAGCGGGAGCCTACGTCAGCCAATTGGATGAGCCCCGGCGCGAGCTCCTGCGGACCCGATGCGCGCAGTGCCTTCCACCAGGACCCTTCGACATCGCCGCGTCCGCCTGGTGCGTGCGCGCTCGGGCCTGATGCCGAAGCGAGCGGGGTAACGCTTGGTCCGGAAGCGGACCGACAAGTTGACGACAGCAGGTATCTTGATGTCAAGATACCTGCGCAGCCCGGCCGTCGGTGGTCACACCCCGGCGGTCTGGGCAGGATGGGTTCGCCGACCGATGACAGCGAGGAGTGCCGAGATGGCGATGGCAGGCAACCAAGACAGCTTTGGGGCCAGGGGGACGCTCGCCGTGGGGGAGCAGGACTACGAGATCCACCGGCTCGCAGCGGTGGCGGGCGACGGCCTGCGGGTCGAGTCCTTGCCGTACAGCCTCAAGGTGCTGCTGGAGAACCTGTTGCGCAGCGAGGACGGTGAGAACGTCACCGCCGACGACATCCGCGAGCTGGCTGGCTGGGACGCAGACGCCCAACCGAGCAAGGAGATTCAGTACACGCCCGCTCGCGTGATCATGCAGGACTTCACCGGTGTCCCCTGCGTGGTCGACCTCGCGACGATGCGCGAGGCGATGGCTGACCTCGGCGGCGACCCCACCAGGATCAACCCGCTGGCGCCGGCCGAGCTGGTCATCGATCACTCCGTGATCGCCGACGTCTTCGGTCGGGCCGACGCGTTCGAGCGCAACGTCGAGCTCGAGTACGAGCGCAACCGGGAGCGCTACCAGTTCCTGCGTTGGGGCCAGGGCGCGTTCGACGACTTCCTGGTCGTCCCGCCGGGCACCGGGATCGTGCACCAGGTCAACATCGAGCACCTGGCTCGCACGGTCTTCACCCGCACGGTGTCCAGCAGCGAGGGCGAGGACGAGCGCACGCTCGCGTACCCCGACACGTGCGTCGGCACCGACAGCCACACCACGATGGTGAACGGCCTCGGGGTGCTCGGGTGGGGCGTCGGCGGCATCGAGGCCGAGGCCGCCATGCTCGGGCAGCCGGTGTCGATGCTCATCCCACGCGTGGTGGGGTTCAAGCTGTCCGGTGAGATGTCGAGCGGTGCCACCGCGACCGACCTCGTCCTCACCATCACCGAGATGCTGCGCGAGCACGGCGTGGTCGGCAAGTTCGTCGAGTTCTACGGCCCCGGCGTTGCCGCGGTGCCGCTGGCCAACCGCGCGACTATCGGCAACATGAGCCCCGAGTACGGCTCGACCGTGGCGATCTTCCCCATCGACGACGAGACGATCACCTACCTGCGCTTCACGGGCCGCGACGAGCAGCAGATCGCGCTCGTCGAGGCATACGCCAAGGAGCAGGGCCTGTGGCATGACGCCGACCGCGAGCCCCGCTACTCGGAGTACCTCGAGCTCGACCTGTCCACGGTCGTCTCGTCGATCGCCGGCCCCAAGCGACCGCAGGACCGCGTTGCGCTCACCGATGCCAAGCGGGCATTCCGGACGGCGCTGGCCGACTATGTCGACGAAGCCGACCAGGAGCAGGGTTACGACACCGCCGTTGCCGAGACCTTCCCGGCATCGGATCCGACGTCGTCAACGGAGACCAACGGCTCAGGTCGACCGCACGGAGTGGTGTCGGCGGCGCCTGCCGACCGCGAGCGACCCAGCCGGCCGGCGCGCGTACGCCTCGAGGACGGCAGCGAGTTTGAGATCGACCACGGCGCGGTGACGATCGCCGCGATCACCTCGTGCACCAACACGTCCAACCCGTCGGTGATGATCGGCGCCGCGCTGCTCGCCAAGAACGCCGTCGACCGGGGTCTCGCTCGCAAGCCGTGGGTCAAGACCTCGCTCGCGCCGGGATCCAAGGTCGTCATGGACTACTACGACCGAGCCGGCCTGACGCCCTATCTCGACAAGCTCGGGTTCAACCTGGTCGGCTACGGCTGCACCACCTGCATCGGCAACTCCGGGCCGCTCATCCCCGAGGTGAGCCAGGCGATCAACGACAACGACCTGTCCGCGGTGGCGGTGCTCAGCGGCAACCGCAACTTCGAGGGCCGGATCAACCCTGACGTCAAGATGAACTACCTCGCCTCCCCGCCGTTGGTCGTCGCCTACGCGCTGGCCGGGTCGATGGACGTCGACCTGACCGCCGAGCCGCTCGGCCAGGACAGCACGGGCGCCGACGTGTTCCTCGACGACCTCTGGCCGAGCCCGGCCGAGGTGCAGGAGGTCATCGGGCAGGCGCTCGCCGCCGAGCAGTTTGTCGCGGGCTACGACGACGTGTTCGCCGGTGACGCCACCTGGCAGTCGCTGCCGACGCCGGAAGGTGACACGTTCGCCTGGGACCCTGAGTCGACGTACGTCCGCAAACCGCCGTACTTCGAGGACATGGCCGCCGATCCCGCGCCCGTGACCGACATCGAGGGTGCCCGGGTGCTGGCCAAGGTGGGGGACTCGGTGACGACCGACCACATCTCGCCGGCCGGCGCGATCAAGAAGGACTCGCCGGCGGGGGACTACCTCACCGAGCACGGCGTGGCGCACCGCGACTTCAACTCGTACGGCTCGAGGCGCGGCAACCACGAGGTGATGATCCGCGGCACGTTCGCCAACATCCGGCTCCGCAACCAGCTCGCGCCGGGCACCGAGGGCGGTTTCACCCGGTCCTTCGCCGAAGGCTCAGACGGCGAGGTCACCACGATCTACGAGGCGGCGGTCGCCTACGCCAAGGCCGGTACGCCGCTGGTGATCTTGGCGGGCAAGGAGTACGGCTCCGGCTCGTCACGCGACTGGGCTGCCAAGGGCACCGCGCTGCTCGGGGTGCGCGCCGTCGTCGCGGAGTCGTACGAGCGGATCCATCGCTCCAACCTGATCGGCATGGGTGTGCTGCCACTGCAGTACGCCGACAATGAGAGCGCCGAGTCGCTCGGTCTCACCGGCGAGGAGGAGTTCACGGTGTCCGGTGTGACCCCGATGAACGACGGCGAGACGCCGCGGACGGTGACCGTGACCGCTGACGGCGTCGAGTTCGAGGCGGTCGTACGGATCGACACCCCAGGCGAGGCGGCCTACTACCGTCACGGCGGGATCCTGCCGTACGTCCTGCGCTCCCTGCGCGGGTGATTCTCGGACTAGAGGTCTGGGTGCTGGTGGTCGTCGCGGCCGGGGTCTTGGTCGGTGCGACGGTGCAGGGCGTGGTCGGTATCGGCCTCAATCTGGTCGCGGCACCGGTGGTGGCGTTGACCAGCCCGCAGCTGGTGCCGACCGTGCCGTTGCTCTGGGCGATCGTGTACCCGTTGGGTGCGCTCACGCGGGAGTGGCGGGCCGTCGACTGGCGCGGCGTGGGCTGGGCCAGCGGCGCTCGCGTGCCCGGCACCGTTCTCGGGGTGCTCGTGGTCGCCTGGGCCTCGGACCGCACCCTTGGCGTCGTGGTCGGGGCGATGGTGCTGCTTGCGGTGTTGCTGACGTGGCGAGCCGTCCGGGTGCCGATGAACCCCGGCACGCTCAGCGGGGCCGGCTTCATCGGTGGTGTCACCGGCACCGCCACCTCGATCGGCGGGCCGCCGCTGGCGCTGGTCTACCAGCACCGGCCGGGACCGGAGGTGCGTGCCTCGATGGCCGCGTTCTTCTTCGTCGGCGGGTTGCTCAGCGTCGGGGGACTCGCCCTGGGTGATCAGGTGTCGGTACGGGACCTGTGGATCGCGCTGCTGCTCTCGCCAGCGCTGCTGCTCGGCCACCTGCTCGCCGGACCGCTGCGCCGGCACCTGGACGCCGGCCACACCCGGGCGGCGGTCCTGGTGATCTGTGCCGTCTCCGCTCTTGCCCTGCTCGTCCGCAGCGCGCTCCCCTGACGTGCTGTCGCGAACTGTCACTGTCAGCCGGGCCGATGACCCTGGCGGAGGCTGACAGTTCGGCGAGGATGGGGGCGTGACGATCCATTCCGGGCACCCGTTCCTGCCACCCGAAGACGACCGTCGGCCGGTGCGCCGGCTGCGGGGTCGGCTGGCTTGCGGGGTCACCGTCGTCGCGACCGGGACCGGCCGCGACCGGGCGGGGCTCACCGTGGCGTCGCTGCTGGTCGCCGACGGCGAGCCGGCCCTCATCCTCGCGCTGGTCGACGACGAGGCCGAGCTGTCGGCGGCCGTGCGCCGAACCGGGGTGGCCGCGGTCAGCATGCTCGGTTGGGAGCACCGGGCCGTCGCCGACGTGTTCGCCGGCACCGCACCCTCGCCCGGTGGCGCATTCCGTACGGGCACGTGGACCGACACCGCGTGGGGCCCGGTCCTGGTCGACTGCCAGGCGTGGGCCGGCTGCCGGGCGGTGGGGGAGCCGCGGGATCTGGGGTGGTCACTGCTGCTCGAGCTCGAGGTCGAGCGGGTCGAGATCGGCCCGGAAGGTGATCCGCTGATACATCACCGCGGGCGGTACGCACGGCCCTGACCGCCGGCGGGCGAGCTCAGACCGGGATCTGGCTGGGCCACCAGTCGGGGACGTTGTCGACGCAGCGGGTGCTGACGGGCTCGGCGGGCGTGGCGACGTAGTAGGCGAGGACCAGCGTCTCGGCGGCGATCAGCACGCTCGACGTCAGAATCGTCATCGCCCACCGGTTGAGCGCCGGCGTCCGCTTGGACATGTAGACCTCCGCCGGCAGTGCCAGCAGCAGCCAGTTCAAGAACGTCAGCGCGGGAACGCCGAGCGCGTACAGCGAGCTTGCCGTCAGCCCGGTGGCGCCGTCGATGCGGCAGGCATCCCATACGGCGGCGACGAGCGATACCTGCGCGAAGGCGATGGCGAGTCCCAGCAGGATCGGAACCCATAGGGCCGGCGTGGTGCGGGCGGCGCGCTCAGACTCCCACATCGCGTCTGGCATGACTCCATGATGCCCTGCGTAACGGTGCGTGACAGGCTCTTGCCCATGACCGCCGTGCTCCCGCCCGGGTGGCCCGCCGCGGTGCTGCCGGCTGGGGTGGCCGGCTGGGAGGACTCCGCGGCTCGCTGGCTGCTCGACGTCTGCCCGCCGGAGTACCGCGGCTACTCGGGCCTGCGGCGCCACGTCGTGGTGCTCGCCCGCTTCGCGGTGCTCCATGTCGAGGCGATGCAAGCGGCCGCCACCCGGGGGGTCTCGGAAGGCCGGACGGGGCTGCGAGACGTGGCCGACGCCGACGTCGTCGAGCGTGCGGTGGCCACCTGGCAGCACGAGCTGGCACGCCTCTCCGGGCTGCGGCGCGAGGTCGGGCTGGTCGAGGAGGCCTTGCGCGGGAAGCGGTTCCGCGCGCGCCTCTGACCCCAAGACGGTGAGCCTGACGTGTCGCACGCGACACGCCGAAAAGAGTCCAGTGAGACGTCAGGCTCACGGTGTGGGGAGGGCGCGGGCCACGCGGGCTGCATACGAGGCGGCCTCCGCGTCGTCGCGGTAGCGGGTGCGTGGCCAGAAGAAGCCGCGCAACCCGTCGCCCTTGGTCCGTGGCACGACGTGTACGTGCAGGTGCGGGACG